>JBEKCQ010000134.1:0-9552 GCA_050014795.1 Terriglobia bacterium
TGATCGACGTGGCCTTTGCGGACGGCTCGGCCGGGATACAGGTGAAATCACCGGGCGAGCGGTTGCGCCTCGGCGAGATCGACCCGCGCTGCATCGGGGAAACGAACGAGCTGCCCAAGCTGACACCCGAGCAAGCCGCGGCGCGGACCTGGACCCCGGATGCCGCGACCTGGGCGGCGATCAAGAAACACTCCACGGAACGTCCGGCGACGGTGACGATTACCGGTTTCCGGGACGCGAATCCGGGTGAAAGCGTTTCCCGCGGCCAGGTCAGCCTGCAAACCTCGCGGGACCCCGTGGGCGCACCCATCTTCTACCGTGATGTGCCGTTGATGCCCTCGGAACTGGAAAAGGGAGTGATCAAGCCTCTGGCCCCCAAGGCCATGTGGCTGATTGGCTGGCGGCTGCGCAATGTCGGCGAGCCCCGCAGCCGGCTGCTGCTGGAGGGAATGCACACCTGCGCCAATTGCCATTCCTTCATGGACCTGGATGGCCCGGCGAACGACAAAGGGCTGTATGCCATCGCCCCCATCCAACCGCAAATGTCCATCCGCAACGAAGACGTGATTTCCTGGACCTCGTTCCGGGACGAGACCGCGCCGCAAACCAGGGTCGGGTTCATGTCGCAGGTTTCGCCGGACGGGCAGTACGTCGTGACCTCGGTGAGGGGCAAGTACTACGTGGCCAATTACAGGGACTATCGTTTCCTCCAGGTGTTCTATCCGACGCGCGGGATCCTGGCTTGGTACAGTCGAGCCACGAGGCGAATGCAGGCGCTGCCGGGGGCCGATGATCCGCGCTACGTGCAGACGGACGCCGTTTGGAGTCCCGACGGCAAATACCTAGTCTTTGCCCGGGCGGAAGCGAAGGAGCCCTATCCCGCGGGCCGAAAGCTGGCCGCTCACGCCAATGATCCGGACGAGACCCCGATCCAGTACGACCTCTACCGGATTCCCTTCAACGAGGGCCAAGGTGGCCAACCGGAACTCATCGCCGGCGCCTCCCGGAACGGCAGGAGCAACAACTTCCCCAAGGTATCGCCCGATGGCCGGTGGATCGTTTTCGTCGAGTGCCGCAATGGTCAGTTAATGCGTCCCGACAGCCAGCTTTACATCGTCCCGGCGGCAGGCGGCCCGGCGCGGCGGATGCGGTGCAATACGCCGCTCATGAACTCCTGGCACAGCTTCTCGCCCAATGGCCGCTGGCTGGTCTTCTCCTCGAAGAGCCGCTCGCCCTACACCGAGATGTATCTGACGCACCTCGACGAAGAGGGCCGCGACAGCCCGGCGATCCGGATCGAGAACTCGACGGCGGCCAACCGTGCCGTGAACATTCCCGAGTTCGTGAACATCCCGCCGGATGGATTGTTGAAGATTGACGTGCCGGCTGCGGAGGTCTACCGGCTGTTCGACAGCGCAGTGGAGTTGGCAGCGAAGGGCCAGGAAGCGGCGGCCATCGCCGAATGGAGGAAGGCCCTGGAACTCGATCCCGGAGATCCCCAGGTCCACAACAACCTCGGGGAGCACCTGTTGAGGAGAGGAGAGCTCGACGAAGCCCTCACCCATTTCCGGAAGGCGGTGGAGGCCAACCCCGAGTACGCCGAGGCCCAAAGCAACCTGGGGATTGCCCTGTCGCAGCAGGGAAGGTTCGACGAAGCGATCGTACATCTCCAGAAGGCGGTGGAGATCACACCCGGGATCGCTCAGTCCCATCAAAACCTGGGTAATGCCCTTTACCTGCAGGGGAGAATCCCAGAGGCTCTGGCGCGCTGGCGGGAAGGACTCCGCGTAGATCCGAACCATCTGCCTCTTCTGAGCCAGACGGCGTGGGTGCTGGCGACGTGCCCAGCGGCTTCGGTCCGGAACGGTTCTGAGGCTGTCAAACTTGCGCAGCGGGCGGCCCAAGCGTCCGGGGGACGAGACCCCGCAATTCTCGACACGCTGGCCGCGGCCTACGCCGAGGTGGGACGGTTTCCTGAGGCCGTGCAAACTGCGCGCCAGGCCTTGACCCTCGCCGTGCAACAGAACGCGCAGCCTCTGGCAGAAGGCCTAAAGGCCAGGATTGTCCTCTACGAAGCCAAGACTCCCTTCCGAGAGACGCAGTAGCCCTTTCCCTGACGCCGGCCGGCTCGACCCCGGATTGCGCCGGGGGTATCGTCGCCTAGCCTTTCGCAAAGGCCACGCTTTGGCGAAAGTGGCCGTGGCCGGCAAGCTGCTCATTCGCCTTTACATCATGCTGCGCGACCAGATCGATTACGCGGAGTTTGTGCGGCGCGGCCCTGTACCGTCTGGTGCAGGGCGCGGTTCGCACGCCGGGATGCTCGGGGAAGTAGCGCTGGGCTAACCATGGCCGAAAGTCTGATTGAGCTCCCGGCCTCCCTTCGCGCGAGAGAAGGGAGTCAGAAGTCGCCATCGTGGTCCCGCCCCGCGGGATCGCATAGATGTATGGTGGAACCTGGCCACCGAGCCGATGCGAACCAACAACCAGCAGCGACGAGCACTTTTCTCTTGACGGAGCCGATGACTTTATAGATGCGCTACCTTGCTCTGCGGCTTTGGATTTTTGTTGGTGCGAAATAGTGCAGAGCAGGTAGCGCGGAGTTTCGCATCTCAGAGACTCTGCGGCTTTGGTGATGGGAACGACCGCAGAGTTCGAAAAAGCCAAACTGTGCGTTACCTGCTGTAAGCGAGGAAGTGCCATCAATTGTCACTTCCTTAAAACAGAAAGTAGCAAAAAAGGACAAGGCAAAAGGCGTTTTGGCGGTGCCCGCGTTTGAAGCAAAGATAACGCTTTTAGAGTTATGCAGTTAGAAAGACAGATAGCTGTCATTTAGAGGGAAATTTGGAAGGCCACTTGCGCCATCATGATCAGTTTTCTAACGGCTGGGAGGAACATGGAATGGCGCGACTGCTGATTGTCGATAAGGAAGAATCTCTTTGCCGGGTTTTGGAAAGTGCCTTTCGCAAAAAGGGCCACTTGGTGGATACGGTCTCGAACGGCCAAGCCGCCAAAAAGAAAATTGAGTCGCTAGTCTACGATCTGATTATCTCCGCTATCCGCATGCCGGACATCACCGGCATTGAGCTGCTTGAATACGCCCGAGCCACGCGGAATCCCGCCGCATTCATCCTCATGACGGCCGTCCCCACCGTGTCCACAGCCGCTCAGGCGCTGAACCTGGGAGCCTACCGCTACGTCATCAAGACCGACAGGCTGCTGGAGGAACTCAACTTGACGGTCGAAAGGGCGCTGGAGGAGTTGGCTTTGCGCGAGGAAAATCTTCCCCTCCGCTTAGCCCACCTTGCCGGATCCGTAACCGGCGTCGCTCCTAGCGGCGACGAGACAATTCAGATCCCTCCCGAAGGCATCGACTTTGAAAGCCATGTTGCACAGGTGGAAAAACAGTACCTGCAAGCCGCCCTGCAATCCGCGGGGGGAGTGCGACGTCAAGCCGCCGACCTTCTGAAAATGTCGTACCGATCGTTCTCCCGTCACGCGAAGAAATATGGGATCTGATGGGCAGGGTGGCACGGGCGCAGGCAGGCACGCCGTTCACGGTGGTGGCGTGCCCCATCCGGATTGACTACGTGCAGTTAGCGCTGGGGTTCCGAGCAGGAGAAAAGCCCACGGACAGGAGTGGACTGGGCGTGGATACCGGCTCAGGAACTCGAAGCTCAGCCACTGTGGCATCGCGGGTAAGCACGATCAGAATATGCCCACGGCCGGCGGGGTGGGACGGAGAGCGGCCTTCGGTGCGAGTGCGATCGTCAAGGGATCACCATCGGCTCGGCATCCGCAAGGCGGCGAATTGTGCCAAAGCCGTGCGATTCCTCGTCCCATTTTTCGCCGTGAACCGGCACGACTATCTTCGGGCGGACCGAAACAGCGAAGGCGCGGAGAGCGGCTGGGGAGGCGTGGCCGCTGGTGTGGATATAGGCGATCTCGGCGCCCCCCGTTCGGCACCATTCCAGCGCCTCTGCGTGATGCGGTTCCGACAAGTAGCCGCGCCACATCGAGTAGTTGAAGGCGTCGTCGGCTGTGGGCACAACGCCGGCAGCCTGATAATCGGCGATCAAGGCACGACGCAGCATGACGACGTAATGGCCCCGTGCGAGTTTCCTCGCAGCCATGCCGTGAGGCACCATTCTCTTGACGAAGTCGTCTCGGCCGATTTTCCGATAGTAGCCACGGAGTCCTCTCGTCACGACGACCTTTAGGTTCGGGAAGCCCGGACGCGGTAGACGGGTCCGCTCCGAGATCCGATCGAGGACATCGGCGGTATAAAGATCGATGACCAGGGTCCGGCCAGTGCGCTTTGCTGCCCGGTAAATGCTCACCGTGCGGTCTATGTTCTGGCCCGACCAGGAAACGAAGACGCGGCCCTTGGTCCGTTTGAACAATTCGACGAAGTCCTGCTCGATCTCTTTCTCACTCTTCACCGGCTTGTCCGAGCCGAGATTGGTTCCCTCGGTCAAAAGCACGTCGATATCGGGCGGCGGGTTAGCCATAAACCGATCCACGAGCACGGATTTGCGCCCGTGGTGGCGGAAGTCGCCCGTATAGAGAATCCGCTTCCCGGCGCTTTCGACCAGCAGCATATAGGCGTCGAAGGCGGAATGGTCAATGAGATAGGGCGTAACAGTGAACGGCCCAATGGCGAAGGGTCCCGAACGGCTGTGCCATGTCTTGAAGGTCCGGGTAAGCGGACGGTGGGTCACCTCCCCAGTCACCGCGATCAGCTTGGCTGAGCCCGACCCCGTCCAGATCGGCCAATCCGGCGGAAGCTCCTCCACCAGACCCCAATGGTCCTGATGGGGATGGCTGATGAGAACGGTGGCCGGGCGACTCCGATCGAGCGATGCGGGCAGTAGGCCGGTGGCGTCTTCAGGGGCGTCGAGTGGGCGCCCAGCATCGAGGACAACGCGGTCGCCATCCGGATGCTCGATTTCGATGCAGACGCCCCCAATCTGCTGAGTGCCGCGATGGACGGTCAGAGTGAGGCTCAAGCACGAGCCCCCAGGGTCATCTGACTGTTGTCCTGAACCATTTGCACGTGCAGGCCTGTATTGCGCAGCTTGTCCAGGTGTCCATTTCTCGTGAACGCGACGTTCCTCGTGCGATCATCAATCAGCAGGCGCGGCTCTGCGTCGATCGAGGGAAGCGCCGCACCGGGCGCTGCGACCTCCCGAATGCCACGGCCAAGCTCCTCGATATCCGGCCGAAAACGCCTGGCAATCTCATGTAGATCAACCAGAAGCTCGCATGTGCGCTTGCACGCCTGAGCCATCAGAATTCTATGGCTCCCATGTCCAATCCACTTGGTATACTTCCCGAGTTGCACGACAACCTTCGGTTTCTTGCTTTCTCCCTGACAACGGGCTTCTCCGTTGTTAACGAGTTTTGCCTCCCAGAAGACGACCCGCCACCCTTTCCCGACAGGTTCGAGCGCGACGAGGTCCATTCGAGGCGCTTTCCGCTCCTTGGGATCGAGCGAGTAGGCCGGCAGGGCCATTTCGAGGTCTATCGTGTCAGGGTTGCGCGCCACAACTAAGTCCACGAACCGCTTCTCTTTCCCGACGTGCTTGTTGGCGTTGGAGACCCAGTCGTCCAGTTCGGTGGGGCCGCTATACTCCCGCCGCCGGCCTGTCTCTTGGTCGTGGAGCCCCGCCGACGTCAGGGTGACGTAGGCTTGGCCACTGCCCTTGTCGCCGTAGACATACTTGTTGTGAATGCGGGCTTGCAGTCCTCCACTGCTACCGAACTCGACCTTCGCGATCGACTGACCGCCCCGATAAAGGTTGAGAGACCCGTCACGGATCGCCAGGCGTAGGCGCTTGGGATCCTCCTCCGGCATCTGGCCGCTTGAGACGAGTTTGTGTGTCTCGGTCATGTCGCGGTGAAGGGCATCACCCGCTGGTCTCCAGTAGAGGAGCATGTCCTTGAACCAAGGGTTTTCCTCGAGAACTTGACTGTTGATCTGCTCGATGGGAAACGTACGAGCAAATGTTGACATGGCAACTCCCAGTTCAGAATCCTATATTCTCCTGAGGGCGGGAGAAATTTACACCTGAAATCAAGAAGGTTCCGGCTGGGCGTCTTCAGCACCGCTGAGCCGGGATTCGCTTTTTGACGTTCCGGCGCCTGAGAGGATACACCCGTTTGTCTCCAACCGAGCCCTTTCGGTGCATTTTCCCTCTCCGAGATGGTCCGAACGACTCTCTTTTGCCTTCCGCGAGTCCTGAACGCGTACGGTCGTCGCCTGCTCCATCAGTTTTTCAGACACCGCCGGGCCCCGGGGGCGTTTTCGTCCGTTTTCCTACTACCCGAGCCGGGGTTACCCCGTGGGGACCGGCAGCCGCGCGGGGACGGATCCCCGGTGGGCCTGCATAGCGCTGACAAGAAGAACCGGCACGACAAGTACCAGGTTGACCGCGTCCCCTCCCATCCCTTGGGCGGCCCAGAGGGGTGTTTCCTGAGCATAGGTGGGCGCCCAAAAAAGTCCCGCCACAGCAGTGACCGCGACGAGGACAGCTAGCGCATAACTCACCCAAAGGTTGAAGTATCCAGTTTCCTCGGTCTTCATGTTTCTCCTTTAGCCGGAATTTCCGGTTTGGGCTTATGCTTCGCCTAAAAGCCTACGCCGGACCCCTTCTTGAATCCAGTTCAGATCGCTATGGCTCCTTTCAGGTGGCATCGCGGAGGGTACACCGGTTGGCTTGCGATGATTGGTTGGCAAAGTGTCCGACCACGTTGCCACACTTGCTGGGCGTGTAGAAATTACACGGTGTGGCGAAAAGGGACACTTTACTGCTCTTTGAGCCGGACTACGGAAGGATATCTCGCCTGAAATCAATTAGATAGGGAAGACTTTCTCACTGTTCTCACTGGTCTCATTGTTCTCACTGTGCTGCGGCGAGCAGCGCAGGTCCCGTCCCAGTTCCGGCAGCTTCGGAGACTCACTGCTCATCGCTGGCCAGCACCTCCGCAGGCGAGGCGGTGCCGGTCCCTTTCTTCATAATGGTGATGGAAGCGACCAGGTTGCCGAAGCGCGCGGCCACGAGCGCGTCGCCCGTGACGGCCAGCGTCAGCGCCGCCCCTGCTGCGAAGCTGTCGCCCGCGCCGCAGATATCTACGGGCTTCTCGATGGCGCGCGCCGGGACCCAAGTCTCTTTGCCCACCTCCACCACCAGGACTCCCTTCGGCCCGTGCGTGACCATCATCACCTTGCTTTCGACGTGCCCGCGCAGGCGTTGATAGTCCGTGTCCCCGAAGAGCTTGTGGCAGGCCGCCTCGGCCTCCTGACGATTGGGCTTGATGATCACGTGGCGGAACAAGTCGATCCGCTTGCGGGAATCCACCAGAAAGATTTTGTCGGGATGCGTCGTGGCCAGCTCAATGAGCAGATTCCGCACCGCAGGAGTAACGACTCCTCCGGCATTCGTTTCCGCCTGGTCTGCCACCAGGATCACGTCGTAGTCTGAGACAACAGCGCGCAGGTTTTGGAGAACCTGCTGCTCTGCCTCCGGGGGCAGCGGCCGAGTGGAAATGAAGTCCACGCGCGGCTGGTCCTCGGCGCCGGTCTGGCTGTTCAGGAGCTTGGTGTAGGTGAACGTCTGCCAGCCGCGAACCTTGACCATTGCTTCCGCGGTTACGCCGCGCTCGGCCAAGGCGCGTTCCAGCTCGAAGCCGAAACCGTCATCGCCGCGAACGCCTAGCACCGCCACCCGCCCCGTGCCGAGGGCCGCCAGGTTGTTGGCCACGGTGCCGCCTCCACCCGGAGTGACCTCCGTCCTGACCACGCCGCAGCGCGGAAGGCCCGTCTCGCGGGAGGGCTCGGAGGTGGTGGGATCGTAGGTGCACCAGCGGTCCAGGCAAATATCGCCCACGACCAGCGCCGCGAGTTTTGGAAAGGCGGCCAGGATTTCCCGCGTGGTCATGGGATCTCCAGAAGGGCACGACCGAGAGCCGGGACAGTCGCACGATGGTCGCCGCAGAAATAGAAACTCGTGCCACCTTCCGCGACCGTGCGCACCAGAATCGTCTTGTGCGGGCGGAAATAGTAGCCGGGATCGGTTTTGGGCAGCTCGTGATGAACGTCGCCTTGAATGGGCACCAGATCGAAAACTGCCGTCGTGAAATCCCGGATGGTGCGCCCCTGCTGGTGGGCCACGTTGCGGGCCATGGCCAAAGCCTTCAAATAAACCTCCGGCGCCATGATGGCTGACCCGAAGCTGAGCAGGACACCGCCTTCCAGGTTCTCGACGCCGCGCGCGAAGATCAGGAAGTCCCGGTAGCTGGCCGCGCCGAGCGCCGCCCCGTCGCAATTCGGATGCTCATGCGTGATGTCATACCCGATGCCCACATGCACCGTGACGGGCACCGAAAGCCGGTACGCTGCCGCGAAGATGCTCAGGTCGCGGTGAGGAAAATCGCTGGCCGCGATGCGCCGGCCGAGATTCTCGCCTAGCCCCAGCGAGAGCTCGGCCGCCTCGCGGACCCACTCGTTCAACTTGCCCGTTTCCCGCCAGAGCCCAAACTGGCCCTCGCGGATGTACCGCGCCACGCTTTCCGTGGTGGCGCCCATCCGCGCCAATTCGTAGTCGTGGATGGCGCCGGCGCCGTTCATCGCGACATGCGTCAGGAAGCCACGTTCCAGCAGGTCGATGATGTGCCGGCTCATTCCCGCCTTGATCACGTGCGCGCCCATCATCAGCAGGCGCGCCGCCCCGCGGCGTTGCGCGGCGACGATTCGCCGGGCGAGCTCCGCAAGCTGAGGATGAGCGAAGGCGGGCGTCGGGTCTTCGAGTCGCAGGACATCTTCGACATGCATGTCGTGGACTCGTTCCGCCAGCGGTTTGAGCGACAGGCGGGACCGATCGAAGCATTCATACTTGGATTTCATGTTTGGAACTCACTCCGGAAACAGGGTGTGCAGCAACTGCTCGTGGCACAGGAAATTCGCGATGATGAAATCCGCGCCCACACTCGCCAGCCGCTGCCGCTTCCAGGCGTTTACTTTCCGGCACTCGGGCTCGTCGGTGGCCACGCCCACGGCCACCCCGCCCGCGTCCTTGACGTCCTTGATTTCCACATAGCCGTCGCCGAATCCCAGCAATCCGTCAGCGCGGCACTCGGCCGACGCAAGCATACGCTGGATGAGAATCGCTTTGGAAAAACTTCGATAATCGTCAAGCGCCCCGTGCACGCCACCGTCAAAATAGCGGGCAATGTCGAGAAGCTGAGTTTCCTCTTGCGTGTAGGAATGATCTGTCCCACTCGCACAGTAGAGGCGTAGCCCGCGCTCGCGCAGGGCCTCCAGCAACGGGCGGGCGCCAGGGACCAGGTATTTATCGGGCGAGACATTTCCTTGGCGCAACTCCTCACGACGCCACTCGATCTTGTCCATCAACCGTTGGTGATACATCTGCTTGTAAGCCCGCGGGTCCAGCGGCTGGCCCCCTCGCTGTTCCACCTGGCGGGCGAGCTCGATGAACTGGTAGATGGTCTGCTCGCCCGTGAGACGCGCGACGTAATCCTCCACGAGGGCACGCA
>JBEKCQ010000135.1:0-9189 GCA_050014795.1 Terriglobia bacterium
AGCATCAGCGGCATCGGAATCAATGCGCTGGCTTCAGCGGCTACCGGGACGACGACGGGGCTGCTGGCGAGAGTCAACAGCGCTGCGGGCACAGCGGCGGTGTTTCGCAACGCGGCGGGAGGAAAGATTCTCAGTGGCCTAGGCAACGGCGTCGAGAAATTCAGCGTGGACGGCAGCGGCAATGTGTACGCGAACACCTACAGGGACTTAGCCGGAAACCCCATCGGCAGTGGTAGCTCGAACGACCTTAACTGCAACGCGTGCGTCTCGGAACCGGAGGTGAGTTTCAACTACGCTGGCAGTTCCTCGAAGGGTGGTGCGGCCACGAGCGCGCTCACGGCGGGCACGGCCAGCAATGCGCTGAGTTTGGGTGGAATCGCTGCGGCCAACTACGCGCGCCGGGACACCGACAGCGCCTTCGCCACCACGCAGACCATCAGTAGCGGGGATTTGTCCGTGAGCAGCGGCGACATTTCGCTGCCGCCAACCACCAGCGCCAGTGCTGGTGTAATCAATCTGGGCGGCAGCCCGTTCATCCACGGCTACGGTACCAGCAACACCTTCGTTGGGGCCAGCGCGGGGAATTTCAGCACCACGGGCGACAAAAGCGTGGCCAGCGGCTACGGGGCGCTCTTCTCCAACACCTCGGGCCGTTTCAACACTGCCAGCGGCTACGAGGCACTCTACTCCAACACCACGGGCGGCAGGAACACCGCCGGCGGGTACGAAGCGCTCAAATACAATACCACGGGCTCCTACAACACCGCCAGCGGCAGCTCGGCGCTCGGCTCCAACACCACGGGCTGGTACAACACCGCCATGGGCATGACGGCGCTCCTCCTCAACACCACGGGCTCCTACAACACCGCCAGCGGCCAGGGGGCCCTCCTGTACAACTGCGACAATGTCCCTAGTGACTGTACCGCACACAATAACACAGCGGTGGGCTACCTTGCAGGTGTAAGCTCAAACCAAGCAAATGCCAATGTTACGGGCGCCAACAACACCTTCCTTGGTGCCTTGAGCGGGCCGGGGACCTCCACGCAACTCAACAATGCTACCGCCATCGGGTACCAGGCCTTGGTCTCCGCGAGCAACAGCCTCGTCCTGGGCGGAACCGGGGCGTATGCGGTGAACGTGGGCATCGGGACTGAAACGCCGGCGCACACGCTTGATGTGGTCGGCGACATCCACTCCAGCGGCAGCGTGACCGCGGCCTCGTTTACGGGCAATGGGGCCGGACTGACCGGCGTGAACGCGGCTGCGGCCACCAATGCGCTGAGTTTGGGTGGAATCACTGCGGCCAACTACGCGCGACTGGATATCGGCAACAGTTTTGCGGGAAGCCAAGTCATCTCAGGGGGTGTTACGGCCACAATGTTTTTGGGGAACGGGTCTGGCCTGACGGGAATTGCTGGCGGCACCGGGGGAGTCGAAAACACGGGCTCAACCACCATAGGTGCCGACACCGACTCCGATGGCGTTGGCGAGATTGCCCTGCAGACACGACAGGCTACCAGGGTTGTAGTTAAGAACGACGGCAAGGTGGGCATCGGGACGGGGGCGCCGGCGAGCTTGCTGGACGTGGAAGGGAGTTCAGCAGACCAGCTCGTTTCTGTTTCCCAGAGCGGCTCCGGAAGCGGCATCACAGCGACAACAGCAGCGAGTGGGTCCCTCACAACGCTCAAGGCCGCGATTGTCGGGACCGTCACAGGGTCCTATGTCGCGGGAGTAGCGGGCATCAGCACCGCAGATAACGAGGCTGGCATTTTCGGCACGGCATCGGGCCCGAACAGTACTGCCGGACTCTTCGTGGCCACGGGTGGAGCCAACCTCATCACTGCTGCGACCTGCGTCGGGTGTGACTCAATATTCGCGGTGCATGACGACGGGAGCGTGCGCATTAACGGCGATTTGGATGTCAGCGGAACGATTTCCGCGCCCACGAAGAACTTTAGGATCGATGATCCACTCGACCCGGATCACAAGTTCTTATACCACGCGTCCGTCGAGTCCTCAGAAATGATGACCATGTACACTGGCAACGTCACCACGGACGCACACGGTGACGCCGTGGTTGAGCTTCCGGCGTGGTTCCAGGCGCTCAATCGCGACTTCCGTTACCAGCTCACCGTGATCGGGCAATTCGCACAGGCGATTGTGGCCCAAGAGATTGCGAACAACCGCTTCACGATCAAGACCGATAAGGCCAAGGTAAAGGTCTCCTGGCAGGTGACGGGCGTTCGCCATGACGCCTATGCCAAGGCCCACCCTCTGCAGGTGGAGGTCGATAAACCCGAGCGCGCCCCGTAGCCAGATCCGGCGGCTCAGCGCGCCGGGCGAGAAGGAGGTCGCCAGTACGTGTTCGCGCCGACACGATAGAAGCGGCCACGACGGGGAAGAACGCGATTGTTGCTGAAATACGTCCGCGCCCCAGAGTAGAATCCGAACTCCCCCATGGACCTCACTGACAGGGCGCAGGAATCTATCGAATGACGAAGACTCTGGCTCTTGGGCTGGACCTGGGTGGTACCAAGATCGCCGCCGGAGTTGTTGAATCCGGTGGCCGGCTGCTCTCTAACGTCCGGCTGGCGACGCCGGCCTCGGGCGTGAGCAAGGATCTTGCTGCGCTCTTCGACGCGGCCCACTCCGCCGTCAGTGCGGCGCGTGTTTCCTGGAAATCGATCCGCGCTGTGGGGGTGGGCGTGCCCGGCGCGTTCGATCCGACAACTGAAACTGTCTGGGCGCCGAACTTGCCGGGATGGAAGAAAGTGCCACTCAAGCGCCTGCTGGAGAAAGCCCTGCGCCGTCCCACTTTCGTGGAAGGCGACCGGAACGTGCAAGCCCTCGCCGAAGCCTGGCTGGCAACTGATCGCCCGCGAAACCTCGTGTTCCTCACCGTAGGGACAGGTATCGGTGCGGGATTGATTGCCGACGGCCGCTTGATCCCGGGGACCCGCGGCGTGGCGGGCGCGGCGGGATGGCTGGCGATTGACGGCAAGTGGCGCGCTGAATTTGGCCGCATAGGTTGCCTGGAATTCCTCGGTGCTGGTCCGGCCGTGGCCCGGCTGGCTGAAAACGCGCTGCGAAAGAAGACTCGCAGCCTGATCAGAACGATCGCAGGGAAACAAGGCGGGGGAATTACGGCCGAGGTCGTCGCAGCGGCTGCGCGTCGCGGCGATGCGACCGCGCGCCGCGTCGTCGAAGAGGTGGGCTCGAATCTGGGCCGCGGCGTGGCCGGCATTATCAGCTTGCTGAACCCGGACGTTGTGGTTCTGGGCGGCGGACTCGCAAGTGCTGGCGACTTGATCCTTCGCCCCCTCCGGCGCGCCGCTCGGCAGTGGGGTCAGCCGCTGGCCACGCGCCAAGTGCGGATCGTCCGCTCCGAGCTCGGCGACAATGCCGGAATCCTCGGCGCCGCGCGATATGCATTCATAGGACTGAAGGAGAAGCACTAATGTCAGCAGAGAAGTACTTTGAGCTGGCTCAGAAGGTGTATGACCGGATTCGCTCGACACAACTCGCGAACATCCAGAAGGCGGGAGGGTTTGCCGCGGACTCGATCGCGCGCGGCGGGCTGGTGCACTTGTTTGGCAGTGGGCACTCGGTGATTCCCGTCCTGGACGTTTTCCCGCGCTACGGCAGCTTTGCCGGATTTCATCCCCTGATGGATTCTCGCCTCATGTGGACCCAGGTGCTCGGCTCGGGCGGCGTGCGCGAACTCCTGCAGCTCGAGCGCACGGAAGGTTATGTCAAATCGTTCCTGTCCAATTTCAAATTTGAGCCCAGCGACACGATGGTGGTCTATTCCCACGGCGGGCTGAACGCGGCGCCCATCGAGGTGGCGCTGCACGCCAAATCGCTGGCGCTGAAAGTCGTCGTCGTGACCTCGCTCGACAACGCGCGGATTGCCCGGGCCACGCATTCCAGCGGCAAGAAACTCGCCGACCTGGGCGACGCAGTCATCGACAACTGCTGTCCGCCGGAGGACAGCCTGGTGGAGGTGGCAGGCGTGCCCGTGGCCGCTAGCTCCACCTTCGCCGTCATTGCCATCTCCATGGCCCTGGTGGCCGAGACGGCCGCACAACTCGACGCGCGTGGCGTCAAGTTCCGGGCCTTCGTTTCACCCAACGTCAGCAGCGTCGGGCCGGACAACAATCGCCAGGTGTTTGATGAGTACATCCAGAAGCTGGCGCCGCGCTTGAAGTGACAGCGGTCCGCGTGAGCCCGCGGCTTCAGATGGAAAAGGGTTCGCCGGGTGAGAGGCTAGAAGGTCACGCGTACCTGCATAGGACCGGGCTTTAAGGGCAATCGAACGCGCTCTCCCGCGGCATCAAAGTCCTGCCAGGGCTTGCCATCAATCTCGACGGCGCGGATCTTCTTCCCCTCGGGCGCACGCAGGACGAGCCACGCCGTCCGGAATGGATTCCGACTGGGCAACTCGACGCGCGCGTCCACACCAGACTCGTTCGCTTCGATCCGGTAGCTGGTCGGCCCGAAGTAGGTCGGCGCATCGCGCAGTTCAATCTTCTGGCCCGACGCGAGCCAGCGGCGCGGCACGCCCGCCGCCAGCCACAGCGTGCCACCATCCTCACGCACCAGCGCATCGCGCAGACGGTTGACGAATTTCGCCTCGTCGGGAACCTTGTAGAACGGACCGCTAGGCGCCCGCCACTGGCGGTACTCCTCTGTGAAGACGTTCACGTCGGGGTAGTAGCAGGAGACGAAGTCGTTGTAGAGGTTTCGAATCGCGGCAGGAATCTCGTGGCGGCGCAGATAAGCCAGGACAGGATTCTGCAAATTCGGCTGGAACACCATGCCGCCCCGGCTGAACCAGTACTCGTCGTCCACCCAGCCGTGCACATGCAGGCCGAGTGATGTGGACATCGTCGCGTTATCTTCCCAGTCGTCCAAGACCCAATCGGCGAGAGGCTCGTCGGCACGGAAGATGCCCGTAGTGAGAAGAATCATCGGCCCATAAAGCACTTCACGCGTCGCGGAGAGCCGGTAGGTGGGCAAAACCTTCTCGGGATAGCGCGAGTAATAGGCCACGCGAATCGGTCCGAAGAGGCGAATTCGCTGGTAGGGACGCGTGGGCACGTAAGGGACATAGGTGTTGTCGCGGAGGCGAATGACCGGCGCCAGTTGCGCAGCCCGGAGTACGGCATCCCGCAGATCGCGCGCGTAGGTGTTCGCCTCTTCTGAGTAGTGCTTCGCCTCCGGCGCGCCGATGTCCGCCAAGGCTTGAGCCAGGCGCGTCATGCCTGCGGCGGCGAACGCGTTCACCGAGAACCAATGGCCCCAGTCAGCGTTGTCCTCCAGGTGCCCCGCGGGGAGCAAGCCGTATTCGGGAATCTGCTCGCCGGCGTCGGGAATCTGGGTGAGTCGCCGCTGCTCGATAATCCAGTCAGCGGCACGCCTCATACTGGGAAGAACGCGTTCGAGCCACACCTTGTCACGCGTGAAGAAGTAGTGCTCCGCGAGCGCCCACAGCACCGTGCCGTGGTCCAGATTGTACTGGTGGGCGGTGTAGTCGTATACCTCGTCCACGCGGACACCGTGGTAAACGGCGCGCTGGTCGCCAGTGTATGTGCCGTCAAAAGGCTTTGACCCCTGGAGCCGAACGAACGTCTCCAGGTACTGCGCCGCGAGCTGATGCTGTCCCAAGGCATCGAGCAGGAGACATTGAAAAGCCGCTTCGTTCGCGTACACCAGGTAGTGGTAGCTCGCGGCCGGCACCATGTAGAGACCGCTCTTGGGGTCTTTCGTGGCGCTGATGCGAATCCGGCTAACCAATCCCTTCGCAAACGTCACGAACCGCCGCTCGGGGACATCAAACGGAACGGCACGCTCAGCTACCTCTCGCCAGTAGGTCTCCACCCGAGACCGCTCGGCTTCATAATTGAGTTCCGCCAGACGCATTCGTTCCGCCGGCGAAAGCCGGGGAATGAAAGGCAGACTAATGAACACAGCCCGCTCTTCCTGCCGACCTAAGGGAATCTCGACGTGGATGCCGCGCCAAGTCTTCGTGCCATCGCGTACGGCGGCGAGCGCCACGCGGGCCGATTCGGGCAAACGTACACGCGCCCGTACCAGCTGGCCTCCGGCAGCGAGGAGTTCTTCATTCTCGAATGCGACTTCCTCGTCAGGGTCCGTTGCCAGCCAAACGTGCGCGACAGCAGCCTGGGAAGCAGGATTGTGCACGGTGAGCTTGAGCATCAGGACGGCCGGGGTCTGTTCACTCCGTGCCGGGTCATCCGGCGAAAGAGGGCCGGAGAGCAGCGTGGCAAACGCCTCTTCCGTGTAGCCGATGCCGTCGGTAGACCAAGCTGCAGTGGCAATCGGCAGATGGTCTTCGAGGACAGAGAGTTTGGAATCCTTCGAGGCTGGGCGGAAATCAGGGATTTCGCCAGTTCCTATGCGCCAAGCGACGCGGTCGCCGTTCCACTCGAGGCGCTCGAGTTCACGGCCTTTAGCCTTGGTGCCGCCCTTGCTGATCGATACGTTGCCGCCCCACTCGAAGGCGAATTTCTGCCAACTGGCATCGGCCGCCAGCGGCAGGTAGAGCCGCCCGCCCTGGCGCTCCACCGGGTCGAGCGCCGGGATCTCTCTGGACGCGCGCTCATAGGTTTGCTCGGGTTCTCGGGCAAGCTTCTCGCGGATTCCTTCGTCCTTCTTGACAATCGTGGGCGAAAAGGAGTGCGGATCCGAAGCCAGCGTTACGTAGGCGTGAAACGCCGGGATATACGCTGGACCTTTCTCAACATCCGGCACCGCGAAGGAAAACGTGCGCTCGCCTGCGTCGAGCGTCACGATGGTCACATCATGCGATCCAGGAAGTGATGGTTCCGCAGCGATCAGGCCAAGCAGCAGCCCTTTCGGCTTCCCCGTCGTGCTCACACGAAAATGAGCGTTACGGACCGAGTCACCTGCCGACCCATTCCACAACTGCGCGCCCCGGACCTGCCCGTTGTAAACAACGATATGCCCTCTCCACAGGTGCGCAGCGGATTCGCCAGCACCAAGTTCAACCCGCACTTCGACAGGTTTTTCGCGGGAGCCACTGAAGATTTGCACCTGTTCGACATGCGGGTCGGCGGAAAAGACCAGCCTCAGCTTCAACGTACGGCGGTAGTCCACGCCCGGCAGGTTCTTGGCGCGCGGGTTCTCCGCTTCTGCAAGGGGCAGGAAGGTGTACCGGCACTCGCCTCCCTGGCAGGAGACTTTCGCGACTGCCTTCAGCCACTGGCCCTGCCACGGGTCGTCTACGGGATCTTCAATCGTCGGCATGTGGGGCGGCGAGTACGGCCAATTGAGAAACCAGTACTCGACGCTTGCCTGCGGGTCGCTGGCCACGTCTCGAAAGCGAACGCGGACTTCTTTGATATCGCGTTCCTCGGCCCACTGGAGGCCGTAGATGAAGCGCCCATCCGCGGCTTTCTCGGCACCCAAGCCTGCGCGGCGCGCTGCTTCGTAGTCAAATGTTGTCTGGAGATGGTGCTGATCTGCCACGCAGCAACGCCGCGCGAATGGCGCGAGGTCCAGTTCCGCGGCCGCCGTCGCAGGAGCCGCAACGAGCGCTGCGGCGGCGACCCAAATGCCCAGTAACCCAATGCGTCTCACGCGCCCCCCTAGCCCACGCGATACTTGACAATGGTATCGGGATTCACTTCGATGCCGAGCCCGGGTCTTTCAGGCACGGCTACCCAGCCGTCCACCACGCGAAACGGCTCCAGCAGGAGATCGCGCCGCAGCGGAGATTCCGCCAGGGTGAACTCAAGCAGCTCCGTATGGGGCAAGGCTGCGATGAGGTGCAGGCAGGCGGCGAGCAAGACCCCGGTCTTGAAGGCATGCGGCACGAGACGAACATTGGCGTCCTCAGCCAGCACGGCAATCTTGCGGGTTTCCGTCAGGCCGCCGGCGCGCGAGATGTCGGGTTGCACAATGTCCAGCCGGCAGTATTCGATCAGTTTGCGGAACGCCAGCCGGCCACTCTCCGCTTCCCCCGCGGCGATATTGAGGGAAACGGCGCGCGTGAGCTCGCGGTATCCATCGTAGTCATCGGGCGGCAGAGGTTCCTCCATCCAGGTCAAGTGGTATTTCTCCACGCGCTCCGCCGTGCGAATGGCTCGTTTGACGGTGTACTGTTGGCCGATGTCGATCATCAGCTCTGCATTGCCGGCGCCAGAGCGGGCGGCCGCGATCAGGTCCACATCGAGGCCCTCGTCGCGCCCGAGTGGTCCCCAACCGAATTTCATGGCTGTAAAGCCGTAGGCCACAAACCCGCGCGCCATGCGTTCGGCCTCCGCAGGCGTCTCCGGCATCAGGACACTGGCATAGGGGCGTGCCTTGGAGCGGTAGCTGCCGCCGAGGAGCTTGTGCACCGGCTTCCCCGTCGCCTTGCCCAGGATGTCCCACAGCGCCATGTCCACTCCGCTCATGGCATGGATGGCTACGGCCTGCCGTCCGTAATAGATGGTCTTGCGGTACATCAGCTCCCAGAGCTCTTCGATGTCAAACGGGTCGCGCCCCAGCAGGAGTTGCCGCAGGCCATGAGCGATACCGTGGGAGGTTGGCGCATCCACCACGGCGCGGGCCACCCCCGGCGAGCTATCCACCTCGCCCCAGCCGCAGATGCCCTCGTCCGTCTCGATTCTGATCAGGAGGTCGTCTTGCGTGCCGTCCGCCGCTTCGGTGACCACGGGAAGCCGCAAGACGATCGTGTCAATCTTGGTAATCTTCATAGAATCCTCGCCCGGCGATTTTGCGTGCGCCGCACCACGGAATTGGGAGACAACATAATCTCAGGTCGGTGGGCTGTCAACCCATCAGGGTTCAGTCTTCAATGGGGAGTTCGGCTACGGGAACTGAGCGGCTCATGGGATACGGATGACTCGAAGGAAACCTGGTAGCGGGGGGGAGGATCGAACCCCCGACCTAGGGATTATGAGACCCTAGGCGAGTAGGTGGGGGTGAGTGGGGGTGGCCGGGGGTGAGTGGTAAGTGATTGAAAATGCGTGGGGCTCCAGGTGGGAATCCCAACCTCCGAGGGCGGCAGTAAGCCCCTTGAGCTGCCCGAGATTTTGTACCACCGCAAGTGAGAGAGTCTACATCACAGCTTGAGGCTGTGAGATCTGCTTTGCTGCAACCAGGGGGCTATAGGCCGCCGGTACCGGCGGCCTATAGCCG
>JBEKCQ010000136.1:0-9165 GCA_050014795.1 Terriglobia bacterium
GAGGCAAGGGGCGAGGTAACGTTGGAATTGGAAAGGCACCGGCTATCCCCACTGCGGAGTTGAAGTGTGTGAGTGAGAGGCAGAGACGAGAGACGACGACCTTGCTGGGCCGGAAAGCAAGGCCGTCGTCGCGCGAGCTTAGAACCGCCGCGCCGTGATGGGCAGTGCGACCAACAGAAAGGGAGCCTGCTTGCAGGCGTGGAATGCCAGGGCCTTGTCCGCCGGCCGGCGGACAAGGCCCTATTTCGTGCGAAGGCAAATGCTACTTCTCGAGCACCAGTATAGACGGCTCCGTCGAGGTTTCGTGATCGATCTTCACCATTCTGTAACCAGAAATCACGATGCCGACGATGGTTGTGCCGGATGACCCTAAGGTGAACGTTCCGTCGGGATTGACTGAGTAAGTGTCCGTGAACGGATCGTTCCCATTCTGGCCGGTGGTCGAAGTATGGTCGCCAGTGCCAGTGACATTTCCGGCACCGTCCAGGTTGAGAACCCCGACCTCCGTCTCTTGACTATGGCTGACCACCGCATCCGTGCCCACGAAGAAATCGTCGGACACCGAGGCGTTGTTGAAGGGTCCCCCAAACTGCAGTTCGGCCTGCCCAACTTCAACTACTTGGTCTTGGCCGAGCATGAAGGCCGTGTTTGCGCCGGTCAGATAGAGAACAGGCGCCCCGCTGCACTCAGAGCCACTCAATGGCGTCCGGCCATTTGAGGCCACCGAGTATGTGCAGGTGGGCGTGTCGGAGTACAGAGTGCCTGCGTCGCTTCCGTAAAACGCGACACTGGCGGTGCCGCTGCCATCCCCAGTGAACAACCCGATGCTGACCTCGGGCCCCGAGGTATCCAGCGCGGACATATGGAAGACCGCGGGCGCGTTGAGCGAGCTGTCGTCGAAGGGCCCGGTCTGTTTTCGCATCTCGCCGAATGCATACGCGCCCAAGGCCGGATAATTAATCCAGACGAACGCTTTAAACAGCAATTGCGATTGTGACACTTTGCGAAGTGAGACGATCGAATCTGTGCCAAACATCCACGCCTGGATATAGCCGGTGCCATAATCGTTGACAGTGCCGCCGAGTCCCGTCGAATGCTGAAGGGTCCCCGCGTCGTTCCAATCGAGTTCACCATCCGAGGAGGAGCCGCCGCTCAGCGAGACAGCACCCGCCAAACCGAAGCGGCCGGCTGAAGTGTCCCACCCGCTGCCGGCAGCCACATAGTTGCCGCTCAGGGGAGTAGAAAACCAGCCCGTACCCTGCTTCAAGAGCTGCCCGGCCGCGATGTAAGCCGTGCTGGTTGGGTCCTCAAACTCGATGATGCGACCCTTTGTCGCAGTGCCGGACTGGAATGCGCCGAGCGAAAACCGGATGGTGAGGTTTTCGTTCGCCTCTAGGACGGCGCAACCACGGTTGTCCGAGCCCACCGAATAAGAGCTGTTGGCTGGATTGATATTGCCACTGCTCCCGCCGCCAGTAGTCATACCCGACTCAAACTCCCCACTGGTGATTCCTCCTGCCCCATCAAAAGTAACGGTTCCGATGTAACCTAGGTAGTTATAGATATCTGCCCCAGCCCCTCGTCCGCTCAAGACGAAGGCGTATTGCCCGCTCAAGACCGACTCGTTGCCGGAGCCGCACGCTGTCGAGCTAGCAGCGATCGTGATGCTCAGTTGCTTAGTCGCGGTCTGGGGCGTGGGCGTGGCTGAATCGGTCGCCGTGACGGTGAAATCCGAGGTGGCTGCGGTCGTGGGCGTGCCCGAAATCAGGCCCGTGGACGAATTCAGCGACAAGCCGGCAGGCAGTGTACCCACGGTCACACTCCAAGTGATGGGTGGGGTGCCACCCGAAGCCTGTAGCGTGGTGTTGTAGGCGGTACTGAGCACGCCGTCGGAAAGGGATGTGGTAGTGATGGACAATGCCGGAGCACTGATCGTGATGCTCAGTTGTTCGCTCGCGGTCTGGGGTGTCGGCGTGGCTGAATCGGTCGCGGTGACGGTGAAATTCGAGGTGGCTGCGGCCGTGGGCGTGCCGGAAATAGATCCCGAACTGCTGAGCGTCAGGCTTGCCGGCAAGCTCCCGCTCGTCACGCTCCAGGTGTAGGGCGGCGTCCCGCCGGTAGCCGTGAGAGTCTGATTGTAGGCCGTGCTAACCGTGCCGTCTGGCAAAGACGTTGTGGTGACAGCAAGCGGCGCAGGATTGACCGTGATGCTCAGTGGCTTACTCGCGGTTTGTGGCGTCGGCGTGGCTGAATCGGTTGCCGTGACGGTGAAATCCGAGGTCGCCGCAGTCGTGGGCGTCCCCGAAATCGCGCCTGTGGACGAATTGAGTGACAACCCGGCCGGCAGCGTGCCCACAGTCACACTCCAGGTAACAGGAGTCGTGCCCCCGGAAGACTGCACGGTGGCGTTGTAGGCCGTGCCAACCGTGCCGCTGGAAAGAGACGTCGTGGTGATGGTTAACGTCGCGGGATTGACCGTGATGGTCAACTGTTGTTGCGCCGAGAGCGCTGGAGACCCGGAATCTGTCACCTGCACGGTGAACGTCCAACTGCCCGTGCTGGTGGGCGTCCCCGAAATCACGCCCGTGGACGAATTGAGTGACAATCCCGGTGGCAGCGTGCCACTGATGACGCTCCAGGTGAGCGTCCCCGCACCGCCGCTGGCCTGCAATGTCGCGCTGTAAGCTGTGTTCGCCGTGCCGCTTGACAGCGATGTGATCGTGATGCTCGGCACCGGGGTGACAACCACCGTCGAGGACGCCGATTTGGTCGTGTCGGCAACGGAAGTCGCTTTTACCGAGACGGTCAAATTGGAGGAAACCGACGCCGGAGCATTGTACTTCGCCGTGGTTGCCGTGGTGTTGGTCAAGGTTCCACAAGCCGCTCCCGTACACGCCGTTCCAGAAACGCTCCAGGTCACACCCTTGTTGCTGGAGTCGTTTGCGACAGTCGCGGTGAAATTCACAGTTTGTCCCTGGTCGATGGTGGTCTGAGCGGCCGGGGCAAGAGAAACAGAAATCGCTGGCGGAGCAGCTTTCCCGCCCCCGCCGCAACTGGGCATGGCGGCGAGGAGCGCAGCCGTCAACAAAAGTAGGAGGGCCTCCCGAAATCCTGGGCGTGTGCGCATGGTACTCTCCTTGAACTGGGAATTCTGCTTTGCCGAAGGACTGACAGACTACACCTAGCCAAGTCCACATGCAATGCCGCACCTCGGCTAGAGGTGATGTCCAGCTGCGTCCAGCGTCCCGCCAGCCGCCTGGAACCATGTCCTTCCCTGCTGCGTCCTCTTAAGAGGATTGCTCGTCCGGGCGGACGCCAGCCGGACCGGTTGACGCGGAGCCGGCTTAGATGGGAAATTAGTGAGTAGGGCGTTCATGGAAATGGCGCAGTTTCTGGGTACCGCAGCTACCTTGCTCATCTTCCTCGCCAGCCAACTTTTCTGGATCCGGCAGGCGGGCAAGCTAGGCGAGAGGCTGATTTCTAATCAGCGGTGGCGCGAAATCCTCGCGGGCGTGGGAGCCGTCGGCTACATCTTTCTGTTCGCCTACAACTTCGCCTGGATGCGAGGCAAGGGGAGTCCCACGCGCCTGACTCTTAAAGCCGCGCTCCTGGAAGCGCCCTTTGAGTGGTGGGTACTGTGTTCGCTCCTCGGCTTTGCCATCGTGATTTTGTTTTGGACCGGCGATCGGCTGGTCCGCGCTCTCATTTGGGTATGTCGCAGGATAGCCGCCAGGCTCGCGACGGCCCGTAGCGGCAGGCTTCAGCCCGGCACGGCGCTGGCAGATGATCCCCTTGCCGCCGACCCACCCTCCCCTAGTCGCCGGCGCTTCTTAGAGCAAACCGCGGTCGCTGTGAGTGCCACTCCATTTGTCGCCGGGGCCTATGGACTGCTGTACGCGCGGCTCAACCTCGAAACAACTCATCAACGCATCAAACTGGCGCGTCTGCCGAAGGCTTTTCACGGTTTCCGCATCGCGCAGCTTTCCGACATCCACATCGGCCCGTTCATGCCGGCGGCGGAGGTCCGCAAGTACGTCGCGATCACGAACGACCTGCGCCCTGACCTTGTCGTTCTGACCGGCGACTTCATCAACTGGGACCCAGCGACGCAATCGGCCGTCGTTGATGCCCTGGCTGGTTTGAAGGCGCCCTTTGGCTCTTTCGGCTGTCTGGGCAACCACGAGCTGTGGTCGGAGATCGAAGACTCGCTCAGCCGTCTATTCGCTGCCCAGGGGATTCGCATCCTGCGCCAAGCCAACGCGCTCGTCGAATCGCAGAGTGAGAGGCTCAACCTGATCGGCGTCGATTTCCAGAGCACGCGCCGCATGGGCCCTCCCGGCATGGGCCTGGTGCGGGCCTACTTGGCAGGGGTCGAGCGGCTGAGGCAACCGGACACCATCAACATCCTGCTTAGCCACAATCCCAACACCTTCGATCGCGCCCGAGAACTGGGCATTGACCTGAGCTTGGCCGGGCACACGCACGGTGGACAAGTAAACCTGGAATTCATCCACCCGAGCCTGACGCCCGCCCGCTTGATTACGGACTACATCCGGGGCTGGTTCCAGAAGGGCGCCGCGCAGCTCTACGTCAACCGCGGCATTGGCACGTTCGGCGTTCCCATCCGCTTTGGCTCCCCACCCGAGATCACTGTTTTCGAACTCGTCCGCGAGGGCTAGCGCCGCCTGAAGGATCTGTTCTGAACGAGCGCCGTGATGGAAGAACCGCAACATTGAAAACGAATGTTGTGCTACTTTCTTGGGTCCTCCGCTGGGTTGCACACATCGCACGACACGCGATGTATGCGCCACCCACGAACGCCCTGGTGTGAACCGCCCGGAGAAATCTCGCATCACGGAGCTTGCTGGCGGAAACGATGAGACCACCCACGCTCGAAGCCACCCAAAAAAAGCTGAACTTCTTTGAGCGCTATTTGAGCCTCTGGGTAGCAGCCTGCATGGTGGTGGGGATTCTGCTGGGCAAGCTCGTGCCCGGTCTAGTCGATGGCTTGCGGCGCCTGGAATTTGCCCAAGGAAGCCAGATCAACGTTCCCATCGCGGTTCTGATCTGGCTGATGATTATTCCCATGATGATGAAGGTGGACTTCACCTCCATCCGCAATGTGGGCAAACGGCCGCGCGGATTACTGGTCACGCTGTTCGTGAACTGGTTGGTAAAACCCTTTTCGATGGCGCTGATTGCCTGGGTGTTTTTCCGCCACGTGTTCGCCGCCTGGATCGCCCCCGCCGAGGCCGACCAGTACATCGCGGGGGCCATTATTCTTGCGGCGGCGCCCTGCACGGCCATGGTCTTCGTGTGGAGCTATCTGACGGATGGTGACCCAGCCTATACGCTCGTGCAGGTTTCCGTGAACGATCTGATCATGCTGGTCCTGTTTGCGCCGCTGGTTCGTTTCCTGGTCAGCGGGGCATCTTCTTTGACCGTTCCCTTCATGGTTCTGCTTTATTCGGTTGTCGCCTTCATCGTGATTCCTCTAGTCGCGGGGTCTTCCCTCCGCGCCTGGTTTATTCGCCGGCGCGGCGCGGAATGGTTTGAAGGAACGCTCCTGCCCAAGTTTAGTCCCGTAACGATCTTAGCTCTCCTGGCCACGCTGGTGCTCATTTTTGCCTTCCAAGCCGATAACATCACCGGAAAGTCTCTGCACGTCCTGCTGATTGCGGTGCCGATCTTGATACAGGTTTATTTCAATTCCTCGTTAGCCTACGGGCTGATGAGGTTGTTTAGGGTCCCCTACGCAGTCGCTGCTCCTGGCGCCTTGATTGGTGCAAGTAACTTCTTCGAACTGGCGGTCGCGACAGCCATCGCCCTGTTCGGCCCGGGCTCAGGGGCGGCCCTGGCCACGGTTGTAGGCGTCCTCATCGAGGTCCCGGTCATGCTTTCCGTGTGCTCGGTCTGCAATCGCACGCGACACTGGTTCCCGGCTGTTGAGCCAGCCCCTTCTGGAGCACGCGCGCGGTAATTCGTATTCCCTGATCTTGCTGGGCAGCCAGCGTCGGCCCCTGTAGCGCGCGTTCACCAGGTCCACCGCCCACCACTCGAACTGGTGCGGGCTGACCTCCTCGGGCCCCTCGGCAGTCGCGAGATGCTTCGGCGCGACGATGCGCTCAAGCGAATCGGAGACCTGGAAGTTGGTGTGTCACGTGGCTAGGCACTCTGCCGCAAAGACGGGATACGTTCTCGAGCGATTGCAAGGGCCCTAATGACAAGGTCCCTAAACGGGCGGGCATGGAACAGGGATTTTCTTCGCAGCTTCTCTTTGATCTCGACGGCATATTTCCTCAGGCCGCGGTATATGGCTTCCAGGTCTCTGACGGTGGGCTGGTGCGGCTCATTGACCAGGACATCAGTGAGCTCCCGGAACACCCCGCGAGGCCGATTCCCGTGCGCATAGATTTCTGTGCCTTTTAGATCGCTGAGGGATTTCTCAGCCCTGCGGCCGTTGGCCTCGAATACATACCAACTATGTGAAGGTTCAGCGATCCATTGCCATGCCACTGCAAGCCCAAGTTCGAAAGGCATGTTGAACCTAGGTGTCGGAGGCCGCTTGAGGTCTAGTTGGACGCGGGAGAGATCATGAAATGACATCCTACAGCCACGGATTAGCGAAAAAATGCGATCCAGTCGCCGTTGGCTTTCTGGGATCTCCAGAACGGCTCGTGGGATTAGACCAAATCCGGACAGTCCAGCGATGAACGCCAAGTATAGCGGCTCGAATTTTTCATCGTACGGTACGTTTAGGAATGCCTTATCGGAAACATACGAGGCTTTGCGGTTCGTCCCGCTTCTTGGCGTTGTTGGCATAGCGAAGACAGCCTAAGAAGAACCTGTGGGAGTGTTTAGTAAGGATATAACCTAACTGGTGACGTGACGCTGTCAGTCAACCCGCCCGACGAAGCTTTCGGTTGCCTCTTTGGACACTTTCGACCAATCGAGAAATGCGATCCACTCGTTTCTTTGGAAGGCCAAAAACTCTTGCAATCCTTGAAGTCGAGGGAAACGGGGTAGTGATTAGTGTACGCCCGATTTTCTTAGGAGACTTCCGCCCATCGAAGAGCAACTGGTACGGTTCCACCCCTACTGCCTTCGCGAGCTTCTCCAGAGTGGAAAGCGAGGGAACACTGTACCCGCATTCAACTCGAGAGAGATAGGATCGCAAGAGCCCAGACCGCCTTTCGATGTCCCCCTGCGAAAGCCCTTTGGCTTCTCGAAGTTCCCGAATTCGTTTTCCGATGTTCATCAATTAAATTTTACCAAACAAGGCCGAATAAGGCAATTCTAATCACCTCACGGAAGGTGCGGGCGGCGCGATGCCGCCTTGGGCTTGTCGCGGCCTGACCGCTGTCGATTCCTGGCCGCTCTTTTCCTTGAAGAGCACGTTGTAAGTGGCCTGGGAGTTGAAGGGTGGGTCGAGATAGATAAGGTCCACGCTCGCGTCCGCCACATAGTCTCGCAGGATTTTCATGTTGTCGCCGAAATAAAGCTTGTTCTTTTCGTCCATCTTGCCCAGAGCATAACACAGGAGGGCGGCGATGTAGAGACGGCCCGAGGGGCCTTGGCCCCGGTGCGAAAGGGCACGGATTTATCCGTGCCGTGATTGACGTGCAAATGACCCTATTCTGGGCCTTCAGGCCGTGAAGCCGCAGCGGCTAAAGCCGGTGAAAGGGAAATCGTGATGCCTTGTTTCGGCACGACTAAAGTCGTGCCCTTCCTCAGGGCCTAAAGGCCGCAAGAGAAGATACGCACCGCACGTGACGGCACGACTGAAGTCGTGCCCTTTCGCATGCCGTCGCCGACAGAGCGAATGCGACGGTGGGGACACCGCCGCTACAGGCTGTAGCGGCGGTCAACGGCGCCGAACAGCCGCTTTGGAGTGCGCTGGCTCTGCCAGCGCTTTGCCGGGGGCAGGGACTCCCGAAAACAAGGCGGGAGCACAGCTCCCCAACAGCAAGGCGGGAGCAGAGATCCCCAACACCAAGGCGGGAGCAGAGATCCCCAACACCAAGGCGGGAGCAGAGATCCCCAACACCAAGGCGGGAGCAGAGATCCCCAACACCAAGGCGGGAGCAGAGATCCCCAACAGCAAGGCGGGAGCAGAGATCCCCAACAGCAAGGCGGGAGCAGAGCTCCCGCACTCCAAGAACGTTCCAGTGGAGGAATACGCCTCGCGCTACTTCTTCAAGTCCTCAGGTGTGTCGCTCAGGCGACCCAGCATTTCGTACACTTTGATGATGGCGTGATCGACCATGCGCTCGCCCGCGCCCGGCTCCACCCAGGTGGCGCTGTTGGCCGCGCCGTAGCCGCCCCAGGAAGCGGCACGAATGGTGGGAAAGTACTCGTAGTTTCCGTTGGCATAGCCCAGGAAGAAAGCGTCGCGCACCGGGCAGCGGTTCCGCCATTCCATTTGCAGCTCCACAAACGGTTCTCCGGGCATGGTCATCAGCGCAATCCGCTTGTTGATGAGCACGGTCGAGACGGGCAAGCGCGGCACTTCCTTACTTTGCCGGTCGAAGGCTTCGGCAGCTTGAGGTCCCCAGGATTTCAGCACCGCTTCCCGGAACTTGACCAGATTCCAACGGACCTGGAACGCCAGTTGGTCCTCGGCGAAATCCAGCGTCGCGTCGGGAACCGCCGTGGTCTGGATGCTCTTCGCCACCCGCGCGGCTTCCTGGCCCAGGCGCTCGCCGGTCCAATCGCGCATCTTCACCGCGTCCTGCTCCAGCGGATGCACGGCATAGTAGGGGTTGATGTCGCCGTCGCCGCCTTGCAGGAACATGCCCAGCGGCTCGCCGCCGAACGCCTGCTCGACGGTCTTGATCATCACTCCCGGATAGTCCGCGGAATACTTCACGTTGTCCGAGCCGAATACGACCGGGTGGCAGGCGTAGTTCACCAGAATGGCCAACGGCTTCCCCTCCGCCGTGTCCACGCGCAGCACCGAAACCGTAGGATCGACGGGCGAGGTCGGAACCATGGTGTTGTTGCGCTCGAACCAGGATACCGTCCCGTCCGGCTCCAGGCGCAGCCGGTTGTGTCCGATGTACACAGTCCCGTAACCAGTCCCCAGACGCGCCTCGACGGCGTGCTGGTGCGCGTCGGCGATGGCTTTCTCGACCTTGTCCAGTACTCCGGTCTCCCAGTCGGGAG
>JBEKCQ010000137.1:0-9090 GCA_050014795.1 Terriglobia bacterium
TGTCATCCTGAGGAGCCGCAGGCGACGAAGGATCTCCGCAGTGCAGTCGAGGGTTGGTAGCCACGGCACGATTGAGGTGCCGTGGGCTTTTGTCTTTCCCCAATCAAGAACCCACGGCAAGAAGAGCTTGCCGTGGCTACGGTTTTAGGCGCGTAAGCATAAGCAAGATTGGGGCGGGGGGATAAAGCCGCCCGACCTGAAGGAGGCCACCATGACAGCCACGCCAATCCAGCAACCTCCATCGCGGGGTGTTCCCGGCCAGCCGCTGGAGCGCGCTGAACTCTTTCCGCTGCTGAATAACGCGGTCTCAATGTGTGCCAACGAAGATCAGATCATCTGGAGTGTCTTTGGGACCTTCTGGGCGGCAAATGCAATCCTTCTCGTGGCGTTGTTCTCAGCTGGCAAGCTCCCAGAAAGCCCCTTCATTGGGTCCGTAGTCGCGGCGGTCGGTGCTGTTATGTCACTGATCTGGCACCTGGTTCAGAGGCGTGCGCTTGGCCATCTCGCCAGGTTCGAAGACGTGGTGCACCGCCTCGAGGAACAGCTCGGTATCAGCCCACAGTTAGCTCTCAGTGCGACCATCAACGTCGATGCCCGGGATCGATTCCTAAGACCGCCACGCGCTAGGCCCTTGATGCAGGGTTGCAGTTTTGTCTCTGCCCTTTCGTGGTTCGTGTTCTTCCTCTACTTTGTGGTTTGCCGTCATGCCGCCTGACACGCGTGGGCTGGCCCGGGCTCTAGCTGTGCGTGGCGAAGCGGGTAGCCACGATGAATTCGCCCTTTGAATTCGTCGTGGGTTCTTCAACCACAAACGACAAAGGCCCACGCTGAGAAAGAGCGCTCAGCGTGGCTACTTGCCTGCTGTAGCGCCGCTCTACGAGCGGCGATGTCGCCGGACATAGTCCGGCGCTACAGGCGAGCCAAGATCTTCGCGGGGGTAAGCGGCAACTCGCAGAGGCGCGCGCCGAGGGCGTGGGCGACGGCGTTGGCGAGGGCAGCAGCGGTGGGAATCATGGGCAGGTCGCCGAGACCCTTCACGCCCAGGCAATTCGCGGGGCTCACGGCATCAATAATCACGGCCTCTATGGGCGGCGACTCCAGCGCGCCCACCATTTTGTAGTCCCGCAGGTTCGGATTGAGGACACGGGCAATCCGCTTGTCCACAACGGGCTCTTCGAAAAGCGCCGCACTCAGACCTCGGATGGCTCCGCCTATCAGCTCAGTCTCGAACGTCAGCCGATTCATCACCCGGCCGGCTTCCGCCAGCGTCACCACCTTGTTCACCTTCACCAGACCCGCCTCCGTATCCACCGAGACATCCACGAACTGCACGCCCCAGGCGGGGTAGTCGGCAGCGGTCGCGCTCTCCGCGCTCTCGCCGTAACCGACCACGGGCGCTGAAACCAACGCTCTTCCCTCCGGAGTCCAGGGCATCGGGCGGGGCGGGCTTGGGCCCGCAGGGGGAGTTTCGCCACGCGCTGGTGCGTCCTCCGGCTGCGATCGCGGCGCAGGGCGAGTTCCCAACTTCTGCTTCGCGTCGCAAGCCGCCTGGCGGACGGCTGAGCCGACCGACGCGAGCGTCAGCCCCGCGCCGCTCGCGGGCGCCGCGAGACCTGCGGCCGTGTCTCCCAGGCTGACCTTGACCTTTTCGAGCGGCACTCTCAGCTCCTCCGCCGCAATCATGCCGAGGACGGTTCGGGTTCCTGCGCCGCTGTCCTGGGCGCCGACCACCACCTCCACGGCGCCGTCGGGATGCACTCGAACTTCCGCCTGCGCGAAAGCTTCTTTAGCACTTCGCCACGCGCCCACGGCCATGCCCACACCGCGCTTGATTGGCCCTGCGTCGGCGACCGCCGCGCGCCGCTCGCGCCAGCCGATTTTCTCCGCGCAGATGGCGAACATCTTTTCGAGCGGCAGGTAAGTTTCATCCACAAGGTTCTTGCGGCGAAATTCCAACGGGTCCATGTCGAGTTGCTGCGCCAGCGCGTCCATGGCCTGCTCGAGCGCGAAGTTGGCGGCCAGCAGGTCCGCCGCGTCCGAGGCTGTGTCTTCGCTGCCACCGGCTTCAGCCTCCTCCGTGCGGATGTTCGGGCACTTGTAGGTCAGCCAGATGGGATCGCTCGCGCCGGCCGCGCCGGAGGAGCGAAAGTCGATGGCCTCGAGCGAGCCGTCCCGGTGGGCGGCAACCTTCAGGTAAACCGTCGCGGGCGGCCGGGCGCCGGGGGTCGAGCCTTCGTCGGTGCGGTCACCTGCCAGCTTGACCGGACGGCCAGCCTTCTGGGCAAGCAGTGCCGCCACCCAGGCGTTTTGCACGCCCAGACCCCTGGAGTGGAAGCCCTGCGCCGAGCCCTCAAAAGTCACCAAAGTGTTGCTTTCTGGGACATCGAGTAATTTTTGCATAGTGCTTCGGAGGACGAAACTGTCCGAAGTCGAGGTCTTAACAGTCACAGTGTCGTTTTCCCAGCTAGCTACGCAGCAGGAGGGCTCAAGCCCGTCCGCCCGCCGGGGAACCCGGAAGCTCTCTTCGTAGGCTACGAGGTCGGCGTTAGCGAAGGACTGCTCCACATTTCCCTGCTCGCGGACAAGCGGTCTGCCGCCGGCGCCCGCCACCCGCTCCCCTTCCGGAGGTTGAGAGCCGCCCGTTCGCCCCGCGCCTTCATCGTCTGCCGTGAGGAGAGTTTCCCGGTATCTGATCTCGATCAACTTCACAGCATCCTCCGCGATCGCCGCATTTTCAGCGGCTACGGCGGCTATCACCTCGCCCGCAAAAACGACAGGCCCTGCCCCGCGCGGCTGGGTCACACTGCCACGCGGCGTGTCGGGCAACGCCTCGGCAGTCAACCCCCCGTCGCGGTTGTGAGTGATCACCGCCTTGACGCCGGGGAGCGCCGACGCACTCGCGGAATCAATGCTCTCGACGCGCGCCACGGCGTGAGGGCTACGCAGGACCCTGCCATATAGCAGACCGGGGAGATCCCGAGGACCAATGTCATTGAGCCTTTTTGTCCTGCCCAATGCTCGACCCTGGGCATCGACCTTCGGGACTGCGCCGCCGATCACCGAGGGCAAAAAGTCCAGGTCCCAGAGCTGCATACCTGTTTCGCCTTTCAGCTCAATAACTTGCGGAGATTCTGCCAGTCCGAACTTGATCAAGACTTTTTGTACCATTTCAATCCCTGCGCTCCCCCCGCCCGCCGCCAGGGTGAGACCAGTGGGACTGGTGGGAATAGTGAGAATCGCACCCTTCAAGACCCTCCGGCCTTCGTAGCCTCCTCCACTGCGGCGATGACTCTGGGGTACATTCCACACCGGCACAAGTTGCCCGCCAGCGCTAGCCGGACTTCGTTTTCGCCCGGATGCGGATTCCTGAGTAGCAGGGCTTTGAGCGCCATCAGAAACCCCGGTGTGCACAAACCGCACTCGAGCGCATCGTGCTTGATGAACGCGGCTTGCAGGGGGTCGAGTCCGTCACCGGCGGACAGCGCTTCGACTGTGATGATCTCCATCCCTTGCGCGCCCACCGCCAACATTGTGCAGGCATAGACGGGTCGGCCATCCGCCAGCACGGTACACGCGCCACACGCCCCGCGGTCGCAGGCGCGCTTGGTGCCCGTGAGCCCCAGCCGGTCGCGGAGGGCATCCAGCAATGTCAGGCGCGGCTCGACGTCAAGGGTGTGCTCTACTCCATTCACCCTCAGCCTGATGGGCACCGCGCCGGGGCCGACCAGGGCCGCTCCTGACGTCTCAGCCTCAGGAACGTCCGGAGTCAGCGCGGTACAGCCCAGCCCAACCGCGCGCAGGAACTTCCGTCGTGTCAACCCCGGCAGATTCTTCGAATTGTCCTTCGGCTTATCCACGACAAAACCGGTTTGAGCCAGTGCAGTTCACCGCCGGCCCGCCGAGTATATCCTACGCCCGAGGGACCACCAAAGAGCAGCGCGGCGAATCGACCTCTGCCACGGCGCCCCATGCCGCCACCAGAGCGAGCACGAGAAATCGGCTGCGCCCTTTTGTCCCCAAATGCTATAATGTACGCTTCGGCAGGTAAGGGCTCTGCATAGTGCGCGTTTTGAGGTACGGGGCTACGATCCACGGTAGGCCCGCGCGGTGAAGTCTCGCGTTCAGAAAACAAGGGAGCGGATCATGAGTCGAAAAAAGGACAAGCTGCGGAAATCCGCCGCGGCGAATGAGGCTCTGACGCGGCGTGATTTCTTGAAAGGGGCCGGAGTCGCGGTCTCCAGCGGATTGCTCGTCGGAGAAAGAGCGACCGCTGCGCCTGAGGGAAGGCCCGATACCGTCGGTCCCGGAGCCGTGCCTCTCACCCTCCGGATCAACGGGAAACCCCAGAAGCTCACGCTCGAACCGCGCGTCACGCTGCTGGACGCTCTCCGGAACTACCTGGACGTGACCGGAGCCAAGAAAGTTTGCGATCGCGCCACCTGTGGCGCCTGCACGGTCCTCCTGGATGGGAAGCCCATTTACGCCTGTAGCATCCTTGCGATTGAGGCTCAGGGAAAGGAAATCCAGACCATCGAGGGCCTGGTGGCGAGTGGCAAGGTCCAGCCAATCATGAACGCCTTCGTGGAGCGGGATGCGCTGCAATGCGGATTCTGCACGCCGGGTTTCGTCGTAGCCACCAAGGCCCTGCTCGACAAGAATCCGAACCCCACCGTGCAGGACATCGAGAAAGGGCTGGGCGGCACTCTATGCCGGTGCGGGGTCTATGTGGGCATTCGCGAAGCGGTGCTCGACGCCGCCCAGGCGATGAAGGGAGGGAGCGCACATGGCGAAGTGTAAGTACGATTGGCCGGAGGCCGGCCAGCGCAAGCTTATCGGCAAGCGGATTTCACGCCTCGACGGCCCGGTGAAGGTCCGGGGCGAGGCGAAGTACTCCTACGACATCAACCGGCCGGGAATGCTGCACGCCAAAATGCTCACCTGCCCTTACGCGCACGCGAAGATCAAGGCCATCGACACCTCCGCGGCAGAGAAGCTCGCTGGAGTGAAAGCGGTGCGGATCATTCAGGCGGTGGGCACGGAAATCCAGTGGGCGGGCGATGAAATCGTCGCCGTGGCGGCGGTCAGTGAGGAGATCGCCCGGGATGCCATCTCCAGGATCAAGGTCGAATACGAACCTCTGCCGCATGTCGTCAAGGAAGAGGACCTGGCCAAGGTCGGCGACCGGGGGAAGCCCGCCGCCGAACAAAGGATCGGTGACCCCGACGCCGCTTTCAAAGACGTCGAGGCGGTGATCTCGGAGGGGCTCTATGGGGCCACGGTGATTGGTCACTGCACGTGGGAGACGCACGGTCTGGTCGCGGAATGGAGCGGCGAGAATCTGACCGTCTGGATTTCCACGCAAAACGTTTCCGGAATGCCCGGCGAGTTTGGCAAGGAGTTGGGGATTCCGGCTTCGAACGTTCGCGCCATCACCGAGCACATGGGCATCGGCTACGGCAGCAAATTCAGCGCCGATCGCTGGGGGATTGAGTGCGCGCGGCTGGCCAAGGACACGGGCAAGCCGGTGAAGCTGATGCTCGAGCGGGAGGCGGACGCAATCGTGGCAGGAGCGCGCCCCTCGCATTTCGCCAAGATCCGGGTGGCAGCGAAGAAAGACGGAACCGTGACAGGCTGGGAATCCGACTCCTGGAGCACAGGAGGTCCGGGAGGCGGAGGCATCCCCCCCATTCCGTATGCGTTCAACGTCCCGAATCAGGTCAAGCGGCACACGTCAGTCGCTACGAACATTGGACCTGCTCGCGCCTGGCGTGCTCCGAACCACCCGCAGGCCTGCTTGCTGACGATGACAGCCTTGGATGATCTTGCCGCCAAACTCCAGATGGACCCGATCGAGTTCTTCCTGAAGAACCTCAGCCTGACCGGTACGCGCGCGGAGATCTACCGGCAGGAGCTCCCGAAGGCGGCTGAGCTGGCAGACTGGAAGAAGAACTGGCACCCCCGCAGTGACGGGACACCGGGGCACATTAAGCGCGGTCTGGGCGTTAGTCTTCACTTTTGGGGAGGTCAGGGGCACGGCAGCAACTGCCGGGTGACAATCCAGCCCGACGGCTCGGTGGAGGTCGCCCTCGGTAGCCAGGACTTGGGAACGGGCACGCGAACGGTTATTGGCATCACCGCCGCGGAAACCCTCGGCCTGCCCCTGGAGGCCATCACGGTGAGAATTGGTGACACCGCCTACCCCACTTCGGGCGGTTCCGGTGGCAGCACCACGGTAGGCGGCGTGAGCAGTTCCACGCGCCGCGGGACACTCGACGCGCTGGAACAGCTTTTCGCCAAGGTGGCGCCGAGTCTGGGTGCGACACCGGATCAACTCGAAGCTATGGACGGAAAGATCCAGGTGAAGGGTGATCCCGCCAAGAGCCTCACCTGGAAGCAGGCTTGCGCCAAGCTGGGCGTGACGCCGATTCAGGTGACGGGCAAGAATCCGGGCCCGTGCACTCTCACCACGGGCGGCGTGTGCGGCGTGCAGATCGCCGACGTTTCCGTGGACACCGAAACCGGCATCGTCAAGGTCAACAAGATGGTGGTGGTGCAGGATTGCGGGCTCATCATTGACCTGAAAACCGCCGAGAGCCAATGCCGCAGCGCGGCCAGCTTGGGCATCAGCTACTCGCTGTTCGAAGAGAAGATCATGGACGAAGCGACGGGCCGGATGTTGAATCCCAACTTCGAGTTCTACAAGCTGGCCGGTCTGGGCGACGTGGGCGAGATCGTCGTGCACTTGATGACCGGCCCTGGCTACGACGAGCGCGGCGTGATTGGCCTGGGCGAGCCGCCCGTGATTTCGCCCGGCGCGGCCATCTCGAATGCGGTGGCGAATGCCATTGGCGTGCGCGTGCCGACTATACCCATCACTCCCGATAAGGTCCTGGCAGCACTCGCGAAAGGAGGGGTTGCCTGATGCAAGCCTTCGAATATGCAAGCCCGACAACCAAGGAAGCAGCGGTCAAGCTGCTGGCCGACAAGTGGGGCGAGACCGAAATCCTGGCGGGCGGAACGGATTTGCTCAGCCTGATGAAGGACTATGTCACCACTCCCAGCCGCGTGGTCAGCTTGCAAGCCGTCAAGGAACTGCGCGGCATAGAGTTCAAGCCGACTACGGGGTTGAGGTTGGGCGCCACGGCCACCCTGGCAGAATTGATCGAGAGCGCGGAAATGCGTCGCCAGTACCCGGCCGTCGTCGAGGCAGCCGAGGGCGTGCGCAGCCCGCAAATCCTGAGCGTGGGAACGGTGGGTGGAGACCTGTGCCAGCGGCCGCGCTGTTGGTATTTCCGCTCGCGCTTCGGCCTTCTCGCGCGCGACAATGGCAAGCCCCTGGTCCCGGACGGCGAGAATCAGTACCACGCCATCTTCGGCAATCCAGGACCCGCCTATTTCGTGAACCCCTCGAGCCTCGCTCCCATCCTGATTGCGTTGGGAGCGAAGGTGCGCGTGTTCGGGCCCCAGGGCGCGCGCGAGATTGGCCTGAACAAGTTCTTCGTCACGCCAGCTGGCGACCAAGACCGTGAGTACGACTTGAAGCCTAACGAAATCCTCACCGATATTCTGGTGCCTCCCGCAGGCGGGGCCAAGATGGCGGTTTACGAAGTCCGCCAGCGGGAAGCCCTGGATTGGCCGTTGGCGGCCGCGGCGGTGCTGCTGAAGCTGGACGGCAAGACAGTGAAATCCGCGCGTGTGGTCCTGGGCCATGTGGCACCCGTGCCCTGGCCTTCGCCAGAGGCTGAAAAGACACTGGCGGGCAAGACCGTCAGCGAAGCGGTGGCGGACGAGGCCGGAAAGGCCGCGGTCAGCAGTGCGACGCCGCTCAGCAAAAATGCTTACAAAGTTCAGTTAGCGCGGGTGGCAGTGAAACGCGCCATCCTGCGCGCCGTGGAAGGAGGAGCTTAATCATGGCTGAACCCACCGGTCTTCCGGAAGTTGCCCAGAGCCAGTGCCGCTGCCTCCGCTCCAAGGAGATGTTTATCCAGGTAGAGCCCGACCCGAGTGGTTTCACGTCGAGCAGCGGTATCTTCTGGTGCACCCATACCCAGAACTGCCTCGGGCCGGATGGCAAAGTCGCTGATCAGGGAAGCTGCCAGCCGGGACGTACCTGCTTCGAGCCAGTCTGAGGTTACACAGACGGGAAGGGTGCTCAATCGCCTTCCCGTTTCGTATTTTTGGCGCCACAAATTGGAAGGAGACTCGTGTATGAAATCGGTCACCGTATTCCGCCTCACCCTTGCGGCCTCTCTGTTCTTCTCGCTCTCCGCCTTTGGGCAGGGGAGTTACAAAGTCGAGGCTATCGGCGCTCCGGCTTCGTCCGACGTGCCCAAAGCTTTGCTGGATGCACTTGAGGCGCAAGGAGCGCGCGTGGCGGGCGACCAAGGCGCGGTATGCGAAGTGTGGTTGCGCAAAGCGGTTCCGTTCAAGGCGGCCGGACAACCCGGCGAAATCCTTTACAGCGCGCTGAGCAACGGAGCGGTCCTGGGTGTGCTGCGTTTCCCGAGCGCCGCCGCGGATTTTCGCGGCCAAAGTATCAAGCCGGGCTACTACGTGATGCGCTACGCGCTCATTCCTCAGGACGGCTCGCACATGGGCGTGTATGCCACGCGCGACGTCGTGGTTCTCAGCCCGGTGGCGACCGACACCGAAATCACCAAGGATTTAGCGTTTGATGACCTGGTCAAGCTGAGCCGCCTGGCCTCGGGCACTCCGCATCCCGCCTTCCTGGTGATGAGCCCCGTGAGCGAGGGCCAGAGCTTCCCCTCCGTCGTGAAGGATGACCAGGAGCATTGGAACCTCCAGCTCAAATTGAAGGGCGGAAGCGGCGAGCTGCCCATTGCCATCACGCTGGTGGGCAAATGGGAGGGAGCGTAGCGTGTAGCGCAGACCGGCCCTTTCGGTCTGGGGCCAGGTGCAAGTTGACACCCATGCACACCGGATGCTACAAAGGTATACAGGCGGTCCGGCGCAGCCCATTGGTGTGGTGAGCGTAGCTCAGCTTGGTAGAGCGCCAGACTGTGGCTCTGGACGTCGCGGGTTCGAATCCCGTCGCTCACCCCAACTTTTCTTACTCCCATTGGCTTGACG
>JBEKCQ010000138.1:0-9048 GCA_050014795.1 Terriglobia bacterium
CAAGCGCGTCCCTGTCGTGTAAATCGGAGCGATCACGTTCACCAACTGCGCCAGGTTTGCCATCCGCACGGTTCGGCAGTTGCGCTGGATGGAATTCAGCGCCGAGGCCACCCAGAGCGCGTCGCGCAGGTTATACGGGATCTCAAACTTATGCACGTCGTCGCGCTTACCGCCGTCGGACCAGTTGTTGATGATGTTCCACTCGTCCAGCGCCGTCCACACGGGCGTGCTCTTGCCTGCCTGGGTTGATATGGCCTGCGCCGTTACTGCGGAATTGCGAATCGTGGCCTCCATCTGCGCCACGGAGCCGAGGATCTCGTAGTAATCCTTCAAATCATCCACCACGGTGTAATGGTGGGCGGAGATGTAGTCCACGCGAGGAGCCAGCAATTCCAGGACCGGGCGGTCCCAGCCTGGGTCGCCCGTGCCGCAGGCCACCAGCTTGATGCTGGGATCCTGCCACTTCATCACCTTGGCGAACTCCAGTCCGAGTTTCGCGTAGTCCGTGGCGTTCTTGTGGCCGATCTGCCAGGCACCGTAGATTTCGTTCCCGATGCCCCAATACTTCACGCCGTAAGGCTGGAGATGCCCATTCTTCCTGCGCAGGTCAGAGAAGAAAGTCCCGCTTTCGTGGTTGCAGTACTCCACCCACCACGCAGCCTCATCTATAGTGCCCGTACCTATGTTGACCGAGATGTAGGGCTCGGTGCCCAGCTTGCGGCAGGTCGCCATGAACTCATCGGTCCCGTAGCGATTCGATTCGCGCTGGAACCATGCCAGGTCGTAGCGTGCAGGTCGGGATTCTTTCGGGCCGACGCCGTCCTGCCAGTGATAGCCCGAGCCGAAGTTCCCGCCCGGCCAACGCAACTGCGTGACGCGCAACCGCCGCGCCGCCTCGAGCACGTCCTGGCGCAGGCCATCGGCATCGGACAGCGGCGAGCCTTCATCGTACAAGCCGCCATAGATGCAGCGGCCAAGATGTTCCACGAAGTTCCCGTAAATGTTGGGGTCGATGGTTCCCAGCCGGCGCTCAAGGTCGATTCGGAGGCTGGCCCGCAATGGTTGCCCAGTCGCCTCTTCGGCGGCGGCAGTTCGCAGTGTGCGCCCACGAAGGATCTGGGGCGCCATCACGCTAAGACCCAGGGCGCCGACGCCTTGCACAAATGACCGTCGAGAACAGAGCCTTGTGCCTTCTACTAAACGGGAATCCATATGACTCCTTTTGGCCGCGCTTGAAGACATCGGAATAGCGAGGCGCTTCAACCGTGGGTAGGATATTACATACGCACTCCCACAGAAACAAGCGCGGAGCTCAAGCAACACGAACCCGCGGCGGGGATAAGCCCTGCAGCGTAGTTCTCACGAGCCGGAGTCCAACAGGCGTTGCTCAGAAGATGAACTTTAGCGCGAATTGAATCAGGCGCGGGTCGCGGGCCCTGGAAATCTCTCCGAAGGTTGAACCATCGGTGATATTCCCGTCCGGGACAAAAAACTGCGCGTGATTGAAGGCGTTGAAGAACTCGGCCCGGAACTGGATCTGCTTGTGCTCGGTGAGCGACGTATTCTTGATTAGGGCAAAGTCGAACTGGCTGAGGCCAGGCCCGCAACAGATCGATCTTGGAGCGCTGCCGATGGTTCCCAGGCCCTGATCGGCGAAAGCGTTCGGCTCAAAGAACTGGTTGGGAGCCACCTGGCAATCAGGTGCGTCGGGGCCGGCCGCCGGCCCCGTGCCGAGGGCGCAGCCGGATCGGCGCGGGTTCTGCGTCCTGAACCTGCCAATCAGGTCCGGCTGGCCCGGCATCTCGAAGTCAAAACTGTTTTGAAGTTCGAGGTCGTTTGATGAGGTAATGCGAATAGGGAAACCACTCTGGAAGGTGAGGATGCCCGACAAGCCCCAGCCGTCCATCAGCTTTCCGGCCACCCCCGTCATCTTCGGAAGCGCGGGTTCCCAGTAGTAGCTCAGAACAAAGCGCTGACTGGCATTGAAGAGTGAGAGTGCCCTGCTGCAGCGAAGACACAGCGGGTTCAGGATATTCTCGAAGCTCGATGCTTCGTCGAACGACTTGCTCCAAGTGTAAGCAGCCAGGAACTGCAGTCCCCGGGAGAATCGCTTCTCCAGCGATGCCTGCAGAGAGTTGTAGCTAGAGTTGGCAATCGTATCCTGCGCGAAAATGCTGCTCAAGACCGGCGTTTCATCGGGGGGACAACCTTCACCGGTGGTGGGCTCACAGAATGGGGATGAGTACGGCCGCAGGCCCACCAGCGTGATCTCAGGGTTGTTGGGGCCAGTAACGGTCGGCACCGAGCCGTAGGGGAGGTGCAGGGTCACGCCCGCGGGGATCGAGTCTGCCGGAATGTCGAATGAGCTATCCGCAGCGAAGGGGCCGCAGGAATCCGGGCCCTGTATCTGAATGATGTCCAAGCAAGTTTGGGCATTGCCGAAGTTAAGGTCGTGCGTCGCCAGCAGACGATGCCCCTGGGACCCCACGTAGCCGACTTGCAGGACCAGGCTTTTCGATAGCTCGCGTTGAATCGTGAAGTTGTACTGGGCAGCGTACTGCGAACGGAGATTGGGCTGGAGTTCGCCAAAAAGGAGAATAGGCCGAAAGCGCGACCAGTCGACAGGCTGGCCGCGGGGCGAGTTCAGAATCCCGTGGAAGGGATTGGGCAGAATCGTGCCGCTCTGCTGCACAAAAGGCGTATTGAAGAGGGATTCGGAAATACTGGTGCTTCCTCCGAACGGAGGCTGGGCACTGAACTGCTCAAGTACAAGTTGCTCGACCGGATTGTAAAACATGCCCCATCCCGCGCGGATGCTGGTCTTTCCCGGCCCTCCAGTGAGCTTCTGGAGCAGACCTTCACTCCACTGCGGGCTCCACGCCAACCCAATCCGAGGCGCAAACGCGCGGTAGTAGGTCTGGGTCAGGCTCGGGGCAATGCCCTCATCACCCGGGACTACCAGCCCCAGAGGGAAAACAGACTCGCCGGCACTGTCGGGCCCACAATCTCTGGTTCCAAAGCTCGCCACCAGCGGATTGTCCGGTAAGAGCTGACAGGGATAAAGCATGGTGGGCTGATTGGGCCGGAAGGTTTGGGTACGTCCGCCCACGTCAGCTATGGGTGTGTTCAGCTCCCAGCGCAGACCATAGTTCAGAGACACGCTGGGCCGAATCCTCCAGCTATCCTGGGCGTAAAGATAAAGGGAGGTACTGCGCACGTTCTCCAGCTGGGCCGAGCCCTGCGAATAAGAGTCGGGAAGGCCGAGCAGGTAGTTGGGATAAAGGTCGCCGTACCCCACGTCGTTGGGGCCCCCGCCGAAGTAGGAATAGTACCCGTTAACGCTATAGTACAGTTGTTGGTCGAACCTTTGGCGGCGGACATCCACCCCGAACTTCATGCTGTGCTTGCCCACGACTTTGCTGAGGTTGTCTGTCCACTGAAAGGTATTCCCGATCTGGGGGAGTTCGCCTTCAAAATTGTTTCCGATGGCAAAGCCTCCCGACACAGAAATGAAAGGCACACCTTCGTGCTCCGCTCCCAGAGAAGGTGTGATCCCCAAGGAGGGGCTGGCCGGGTCGGAGAAGCATTCCTCGGCGGGCACCGTGGCGCAGGAGTCCTGGACGCGGTTGGTATGCTGCGGGTGGTTGAAGGTTCCCTGCGCTTCACGGAAGTACGCAAACCGCAGCTCATTGACCGTCGCGGGGCTGACCACCCAGGTGTGGGTGAGGTTCAATTGCTGGTAGCGGCTGTTGTACAAACCCCCGAAGCCCGGAACGTTAGACCCTCCTGCCTGGAAGAATGAAAAGGGCTGCGTGAAGTACTGGTCTGCGAAGTAGTAGTAGGCACTGAATTGCTGACGGTCATTGAGTTTGTGGTCGATGCGGCCGGTGGATTGGTCGTCATACTCCCGGGCCGTCGGGACAGACTGGAATTGCGTCACGTTCAGATTGGGAGGTGGCACAAACTGATGCAACAGATCCAGCGCCGTCGGATCAAAGCACTGCGGAGGAATGAAGTTGTTCGGGAAAATCGCTGCGTAGGAGTTGCCGGGAGCAATCGGCGCTCCGCCGTTGGCCGTCACTGCCGCGGCACATCCCGAGCGGGAATTCAGGACGTCGGAGACCGTGCCACTCGGATCAGTCAGCGTCCCGGCAAAAACATCCCCCCCTGAGAAATCGCCGTCCCGCTCCGCGGCCGTAGGTACAACGACCGTGGGCGAGGGAGTACCGCGGCGGATCCGTCGTCCCTCATAGGAGACGAAGAAAAAGGTGTGGTCATTCCGGAGGGGGCCGCCCAGCGTCCCACCAAACTGATTCTGCTTGAAGTCAGGCTTGGTCGTGTCAAAGAAGCCGCGGGCGTTCAGGCTCCGGTTGCGAAAGAACTCGTACAGACCGCCATGGAAGGCGTTGGTCCCTGACTTGGTGACGACGTTCACCACGGCCCCTGAATTCCTCCCGAATTCCGCGTCGAAGGTGTTGGTCAGGACGCGGAATTCCTCGATGGTATCCGGAGAGGGCTGAACGCCTGGCAGATTCACAAACTGGTCGTTGGCCTCACCACCGTTCACCGTAAAGTTGTTGGAACGCCCGCGCCCCCCATTCACCGAGACGACTCCGGTCTGGTCGCTGCCGTAGAAGAGGTCGGAGCCGACTTGCGACTGGACGCCCGGCTGCAATTGGAGCAACTGGTACGCGTCCCTGGCGTTCAGCGGCAAGTTCACCACGGCAATATCATTTACCACCGCCCCCAGCTGAGTGTTCGACGTTTCAATGAGCGGCGCTGAAGTTTCCGCCGTGATGGCCTGCGCCAGCTGGGCTAGCTGCAATCTGGCGTTCACGACCACCACCCGGCCGATATTGATTTCGATGTCGGGCTGCTGGAATTCCGCGAAGCCCGGGGCCTCCACTACCACGGTGTAGCGTCCCACGGCCAGAGCGGGGAAGATGTAGTCTCCCTCGCCGTTTGCCACCGCGCTCCGACTCGCGTTGGTCCCTGATAGGACTGCTCTCACCCGCGCCCCGGGCACCACGGCGCCCGAGGGGTCAGTCACCGTGCCACGAATGGTGCCGGTGGTTTGGGCCCAGCCTGCACCGGTCCCCACGAGCAGTGCAAGAACACCGAACAAAGCGCCAACCTTTAACTTGGGTGTCATCATCACTCCCGCAGTCTTAGGTTCCAGCCCCGCGTGGTCGTCGCTCCTGCTCTCCAGGGGAGTGCAGGCCTTTCATCTTCAGCAAGTCATCTGAAAAACCGTCGGAGTGTAACACGTGACCCCGATCCTACGGCTGTCTTGTTATGACCTGGTTGGAAATCCGCCTTCCGGCGGCTTCCGGAATGACCTTCTATAGAAGTACGCCGCTTCTCGGCTTGTGCCCCACTACATTTGCCCCCGAACTGGGGCCCTGCGCCTGTTTCCAGAAGAGATTTCTCGCGTTTTCGGAAGGGACGGTAGCAGATGTTGGTTTCGTATGCAAGATTTGCCTGAGACTTTTTCGCTAGCGCGTGAAATGGCCGCCTGATCTAGCACGTGACCTGTGCGCTGAGGGCGGACTTCAGGTAAAGCCTTCTGCTCCAAGGAGGCAGGATGCGACGATACCCTGACGACGCCTGGGAGCGAGTACTGTCGTCCGCGCCAGATAGTCGAACGCGCGTTGACTTACCCTCGGCTGCAGCCTAAGATGGCGGCAGTCGGAGTCGCGAATCAGACCGCTGGCAGGCTCTCTCGCCATGATTGGCAAGACCATTTCCCACTATCGCATTCTGGAAAAGCTGGGTAGCGGCGGCATGGGTGTGGTCTACAAGGCCGAGGACACCAAGCTCGGGCGGATGGTGGCGCTCAAAGTCCTGCCTCCGGAGCGAGTGGCTGACCCCAACCGCAAGCGGCGTTTCGTTCAGGAGGCCCGGGCGGCTTCGGCGCTGAATCATCCGAACATCATCGTCATCCACGACATCGATGAGGCGGAGGGCGTCCACTACATTGCCATGGAGCACGTCGAAGGCAAGACGCTCGACCGCTTGATTGCGCGCCACGGGCTGCGGGTGAACGAGGCGCTGAAGTACGCCGTGCAGATGGCCGCGGCGCTCGCCAAAGCCCATTCGGCCGGCATCGTGCATCGCGACTTGAAACCCACCAACGTGATGGTGACCGACGACGGCCTGGTGAAGGTCCTGGACTTCGGTCTGGCCAAGCTCACCGAAGCCGCGCCCACTGGCGAAACGGAGACGGCCGTCACCCTCGAGCCGACCACGGAGGAAGGCACGATTGTCGGCACGGTGGGCTACATGTCGCCGGAACAGGCCGAAGGGAAGGCCGTGGATGCGCGCTCCGATATTTTCAGTTTCGGCTCCGTGCTTTATGAAATGCTCACCGGCCAGCGAGCCTTCCAGGGCGAGACGAAAGCCTCGACCATCGCGGCCATCCTGCGGGAGGAACCCAAGCCATTGAGCCAGGTGGTCGAGGGCCTGCCGCGGGAAGTGGAACGGCTCGTCAAGCGCTGCTTGCGCAAGGACCCTGCGCACCGCTTTCAGCACATGGATGATCTGAAAGTGGCGCTGGAGGAATTGAAAGAAGAGTCGGATTCCGGCGAGCTGGCGGGTACGGCTGCTGTAGCGCCGCTCTACGAGCGGCGTCCTTGGTTCGCCGGTCGCAGACCGGCGCTACAGAGGCGGGTCGCCCTGGCGGGCATCGTGGTCATCGTCGTTGCAGTGCTCGCCTACTGGCTCACCCGCCCCCTCCCTCCGCCGAGGATCTTGAACTCCGTCCAGATCACTAACGACGGGCGGCGCAAGGGCGGCTCATTGGTAACTGATGGCTCGCGCGTCTATTTCACCCAATACCTGGGTGGGCCATCGGGGATTGCACAGGTGTCCGCCGCGGGCGGCGAGACAGTTCCAGTTTCGGCGCTCGAGCCGGAAAACGAGCTCCTGGATATCTCGCCGAACCGGGCTGAGTTACTAGCTGGCTTGAGAGGGCCGGAAGGTCCATTTTGGCTTGTGCCGACGCTGGGCGGGAGTCCCCGCCGCCTGGTGGATTTAGTCGGGTTCGACGCAACATTCTCCCCGGACGGGCTGAAGATTTTATACACCAAGAGTGGTGGCTTGTTTCTGGCCAGGAGCGACGGGAGCGAATCCCGCAAGTTGGTGAGTCTTGCCGGTGTCCCATCCTGGCCTCGTTGGTCCCCCGATGGAACCCTGTTGCGCTTTACACTATACGATCCTCGAACCAGCTTGAACTCACTCTGGGAGGTATCCGCAGACGGCACCAATCTTCATCCCCTTCTTCCCGGATGGAGCAACCCGGCCAGCGAATGCTGTGGGAACTGGACGCCGGATGGGAAATACTTCGTCTTCCGGTCGGGCCGCACCGGGTTCAGCACCATCTGGGCAACCTGCGAAAAGGCAGGACTTTTTCGCAAGGTGAGCCGAGAGCCGATACAGCTGACCACCGGACCGATCCCCGTCGATTCCCCTGTGCCAAGCACGGACGGCAAGAAGCTTTTCGTCTTGGGAACGCAGGCTCGCGGCGAACTGATGCGGTACGACGCGAAGTCCCGGCAGTTCGCGCCCTATCTTGGGGGAATTTCGGCGACGGAGGTGGACTTTTCGCGAGACGGGCAGTGGGTTGCGTACCTCGCCTACCCGGAGGGTAGCCTCTGGCGGAGTAAAGCGGATGGCAGCGGGCGAGTTCGGCTTACTTCACCGCCGATGAGCCCTTCTATGCCTCGCTGGTCGCCCGATGGGAAACGGATCGTCTTCTACGCCCGGACACCTGGTCGACCTAATAAGATCTACATAGTCTCCGCAGAGGGTGGCGCGCCTCAACAACTGATGCCAGGAGAGCGCAACGAGCACGATCCTGGTTGGTCTCCGGACGGCAATTCCTTGGTCTTCGGACGTATGCCGTGGTTCGAAACCGGAGCGGCTGGAGCTGTGGCCGTTCACCTGCTCGATTTGCGCACGCACCAGGTTTCGACGCTGCCGGGCTCCGAAGGCTACTGGAGCCCCCGCTGGTCGCCCGACGGGCGGTACATTGCTGCGCTGGAGGGGGGCACAGGCACGGGCCTGGTGCTCTTCGACTTCACCACAAACAAATGGGTCGAACTGCTTAAGGCTGTCGTTGGGTATCCAAACTGGTCTCGCGACGGGAAGTGGATTTACTGTCGCTCGGATTACGAAGGCATCGTTGCGGTCATTCGCATCCGGGTCAGCGATCACAAGGTCGAAAGGGTGGCAAGCATGAAAGATCTCCAGGGCAGTCCGACGGGATTCGTGAACACATGGTGGTCGGGTCTTGCCCCGGACGATTCCCTTCTAGTCCTGCGCAACACCAGCGTGCAGGAAATCTACGCCCTCGACTGGGAAGCGCCGTAGCCAACAGACCCCGTTCCGACCCGCGCTTCCAAGACCTCCTGCGCCGCATGAACTTCCCGCCGTAAGATCGCTCTCGGCCTTTGGCTCCCCCGTTTCTTACGTGCGCCTGCGATGCGATTCCGTTCCGCACATACGCAGTTGCGGAATCGGCCGGCATGCATGGCTACAAGGGAGAATATCGCTTCTGCCCGCCCAAGCCGGATTGGTCCTGGGAACAAGCTTCCCTGACGCTGAGCATCGCGTGCCCTGAGCAGGGCCAGTAGCGAGGCCGAGGGCAGACTGCGTGCGGGATCCTAAGGAAGGACTTTGCATTGAGGGCCGACCACTGCCTTGAGTGGTTCTCCCACTTCAGGGGCCCATACCCGAGTTTCCGGAGATTCCCAGCTAAGCCCGTCAAGTGTGGTGTCATGCTTCGCTTATCTTCTGTACTTTTTTTTGAAGCGGCGGGCGCCCTCTCCCTTGGCCTTCAGTAATCCGACCGTTGAGGAAGTCAGCATAGGGGCGGACGGCGTCCAAGGCGTAAGCCGTTGCGTCCCTACGCTGTAAGCTCAGGTGGAATTCCTAATTACCGCTTTACAGCAGCGAGATTTGAGCCTACACTTTGCCTCATCGAAGATACGCCAACGAAGGAGCCTGTCTCGCGCCAACAGGGCGCACAACCCACGGAGGATGTGATGA
>JBEKCQ010000139.1:0-9740 GCA_050014795.1 Terriglobia bacterium
GGTTCATCTTGCCGACCCTAGCTGTCGCCGGCAGCCTGGCCGCTAAAAAGAAAGTGCCCACGACCAGCGGCACTCTCCCGACTCACGGGCCGCTTTTTGTAGGCCTCTTGGTGGGAGTCATTGTTGTCATCGGCGCTCTGACGTTCTTCCCGGCGCTGGCGCTGGGTCCGCTCGTCGAGCACCTGGTCATGCATGAGGGGAAACTGTTCTCCTCGCTGATGTCTTCTTTCTGGAGCTAATCAATGGCCACGACGGTTGTCACTCCTCCTCCGATGGACGATTTGACAACACTCCTTCCGAAGAGACTGGTCCGGGCGCGTCCGTTGTTTGATACCGAGCTTGTCGGGCGCGCCGTAAAGGACTCGTTCGTAAAGCTTAATCCTGCGACGCTTTTCAAGAACCCCGTGATTTTTGTGGTTGAAGTGGGCGCGGCACTGACGACGGTTTTTCTGATTCGTGACGCGTTCGTCGGCGCCCAAGGCTTGGGATTCCAGCTCCAGATAGCTCTGTGGCTCTGGTTCACGGTGATGTTTGCCAACTTCGCGGAGGGAATGGCGGAGGCCCGTGGCAAAGCTCAGGCCGACAGCTTGCGCAAGGCCCAAACGGACTCGATGGCCAAGCGAATCACCTCAGGCCGCAAGATCGAGGTCATTCCAGCTTCCAAGCTCCGGGCTGGGGACGTCGTTATCTGTGAGGCCAGTGACATCATTCCTGGCGATGGGGAAGTGATCGAGGGCGTCGCCACCGTGGATGAGTCGGTGATTACGGGCGAGAGCGCCCCGGTCATCCGCGAGTCCGGCGGGGACCGCAGTGCCGTGACCGGTGGGACCAGGGTTCTCTCGGACCAAATCAAGATCAGAATCACCTCCAACCCGGGAGAGACCTTCCTGGACCGCATTTTGATCGCCGGGATGACGCTGATCTTCCTGCTGGCGGTGGTCACCTTGCAGCCGTTTGCGGTGTACAGCGTCACCGCCGCTGGGGCAGGGACGGTGCCGACCGTGGCGGTGTTTGTTTCCCTGTTGGTATGCCTGATCCCGACAACCATCGGCGGCCTACTCTCGGCCATCGGCATTGCCGGCATGGACCGCGTCATGCAGCACAACGTGCTCGCCATGAGCGGGAAGGCGGTGGAAGCGTCCGGCGATGTCGACACGCTCCTGCTCGATAAGACGGGCACGATCACCCTGGGCAATCGGCAAGCGGTGGAGTTCATCCCGGTGGACGGCGTGCCCGTGGGAGAGCTGGCCGATGCGGCGCAGCTTGCCAGCCTGGCGGATGAGACCCCCGAGGGACGGTCCATTGTCGTGCTGGCCAAGGAGAAGTTCCAATTGCGCGGCCGCGAAATTTCGGGGTACGAGGCGCACTTCATACCTTTCTCGGCTTACACCCGGATGAGCGGCGTCGATCTCGACGGGCGCCGCCTCCGCAAAGGAGCGACCGACGCCATTGCTGCTTTCGTTAGAGAACAAGGGGGAGAGGTACCGGCCCGCTTAATCGAGATCTCCGATCACATAGCGGGCCGGGGCGGCACTCCGCTGGCCGTTACCGATGGCGCGCGGGTGCTGGGGATCGTTCACCTGAAGGATATCGTGAAGGGGGGCATGCGTGACCGTCTCGCCCAATTGCGAGCCATGGGAATTCGCTCGGTCATGATAACCGGCGACAACCCTCTCACCGCGGCCGCCATCGCCGAGGAGGCCGGCGTGGACGATTTTCTGGCCCGAGCGACCCCGAAGGATAAGCTCGAGTACATCCGCAAAGAGCAGGCCGCAGGGCGCTTGGTCGCGATGAGCGGGGACGGGACCAACGACGCCCCGGCGCTGGCCCAAGCCGACGTCGGCGTGGCCATGAACACCGGCACCATGGCAGCGAAAGAAGCGGGCAACATGGTGGATCTGGACAGCAACCCCACAAAGCTCATCGAGGTTGTGGCCATCGGAAAACAGTTGCTCATCACGCGGGGCGCGTTGACAACCTTCTCCATTACCAACGATGTCTCGAAGTACTTCGCGATCATTCCGGCGATGTTCGCATCCACCTATCCCGCGCTCGACAAGCTCAATATCATGCACCTCCACAGTCCCCAGAGCGCGGTCCTGGCCGCCGTGATCTTTAATGCCGTGATCATTATCGCTCTCGTTCCACTGGCCTTGCGGGGGGTGAGATATAGGCCGCAAAGCGCCGCCGGAATGTTGCGCCGCAACCTCTGGATCTATGGATTGGGCGGCTTCATAGTGCCCTTCCCGTGTATCTGGTTTATCGACCGCCTGCTGGCGTTGCTGCACCTGGCCTAAGGAGATTTCCATGTGGCGACAGTTTGCCCCCGCGTTACGAATTGCTCTCACGTTCACGGTTCTGACCGGATTCCTTTACCCAGGTCTGGTGACCGGAATTTGTCAGTTACTCTTCCCCAGACAAGCCAACGGCAGCCTTGTGAAGGTCAATGGCCAGGTGATCGGCTCGTCTCTAATCGGCCAGAACTTTGCGAAGCAGGAGTACTTCCACCCGCGACCTTCCGCGGCCGGTAGCGACGGATACGACGCGAGCGCTTCGGCGGGCTCCAATTACGGCCCGACCAATCAGAAGCTGATCGATCGCGTGAAGGCTTCGGCGGATCAGTTTCGCAAAGAAAACCCTGACTACTCAGGGCCGATCCCTTCAGACCTAGTAACGACATCGGGTAGCGGCCTTGATCCGGACATCAGTGCAGCGTCAGCCGAGGCCCAGGTGCCTCGAATTGCCAAGGCTAGAGGCACCACGGTGGAGCAGGTGCAACAGCTTATCGCCAGGCACGCCAAGGGTCGCGATTTGGGCTTCTTGGGAGAACCCCGCGTGAATGTGCTGGCCCTCAATCTGGACTTAGACGGGCAGTTCCCCAAACGCTGACAGCGAACGACCCCCGGAGGGAGACGCAGAGACTCTCGCAGCCGGATTTGTGTGCGCTCTAGCGGGAACTACGGAAGGGGAAAACGATGAACAGGTTGCTTAGCTTGGCGATTCTTTCTCTCGGGCTTGCTGGTTTCACACTCTGTGTGTCCCGCACCGGATATTCACAACAGGCTGAACAATCAGAAGGTTTGCCGGCCGCTGCGAACCGCGGCCCAAATGCTCCTCTCACGGAGCGGGAACTGCAGATGCTGGAGCGCATCGACAAGCTGGAACAACGCCTTGCCGTCCTGGAAGCCAAGCAAACCACTGCCTCCACAGCCGGTCTCATCGCTGCCATACCTGCCGCCACGGCCCCGGCGGCAGCGACGACACCGTCACAGTCCGCAGGAGCAACTGCCACAAATGCGGCGACACCAGCTCCGGCGCAAGCTGGCGCCGCGCTGGCAAGCGCTACCAGCGCGATCTCTCCGTCTGCGGGTCTCCTAGCCGGGACGACGGTCAACGTGAACCTCGACGGCTACTATGGATATAACTTCAACCGCCCGGTCGGGCGGGTCAATCTCCTGCGTGCTTACGATGTCAGCAGCAACAGCTTCAGTCTAAACCAGGCAAACGTGGTGATCGAACGCGCGCCCGACGTCCAAGCTGGTCGGCGGTTTGGCGCTCGCTTAGATCTGCAGTATGGCCAGGCCACCGAATCGGCCCAAGGCAATGCCAACAACGAGTCGCGCCCACAAGCCTATCGTCCCATCTGGCAAGCTTACGGCACCTATGTCGCGCCCATTGGTCACGGCCTGACAATTGATTTCGGCAAGTTCGCGAGCAGCCTGGGCTTCGAGACGAACTATACGAAAGACAATCTCAACTACTCGCGTTCCTATTTCTTTGCCTTCCTGCCCTTTTACCACTTCGGGCTGCGCGCCAAGTACCCGGTAAACGATAAGCTGACCGTGCTGTACCATCTCATGAACGGCATCCAGCAATCCGAGGATTTCAATGGCTTCAAATCCCAGCATTTCGCTATCATCCTCACTCCCGTCAAGCCCCTGAGCTGGCAAATCAATTACTACTTTGGGCGCGAGCAGCGCGACACAGTTCCGCAACTCAATCCAACGTTCGCGAGCTTGCCCACGCAACCCGGCCTGTCCGTCGATGTCATCCGGCCCACGCCGCGGGGGAGGTTACACATCCTGGACACCTATGCCACCTGGAATGTAACCAGCAAATTGATCTTGGCAGCTGAGGCCGACTACGTGATCAACCGTGTCCAGACCTTCTCTCCGCCCGCACGCGTTAGCGGTGGAGCAGGGTATGCACGGTATCAGTTCACCCCCAAGTTCGCGCTGGCGGCCCGCGGTGAATACCTCTCAGATCGTGGCGGTCTGTTTAGCGGCGTCACCCAGGCCCTGAAGGAAGCGACGGTTACTGCGGACTATAAGGTTGCCGAGGGTTTTCTGGTCCGGACGGAGTGGAGACGGGACTTCTCAAACCAGCTGTTCTTCCTCACAGACAAGCCTGGAGTTCTGAAGCGGGAACAGAACACGGTGACGTTAGGACTTATCTGGTGGTTCGGAGCGAAGCAAGGGGCTTGGTAGCTCATGATTCTTCGATTCTCCGAAGCTTCCATCGTGCCAAGGGATCTCTGGCTTCCTATTTGTTCCCTCCTCAGCCATAATGAATCCCCGGAGAAGAAGAAACCCGGACTGTGTATCCGACATGAACAACCGCCCTGATCCCGAACAACTCCTGCGCCGGTTACAGGCGGAAGAACAATACGAACGTCGCGGGCGGCTGAAAGTCTTCCTGGGCTATGCCTCAGGTGTCGGCAAATCATTGCGGATGCTTGACGAGGCACGACGCCGGAAGGAACGAGGAGAGGACGTCGTGGTGGGTGCGACCCAGCCCCAGGTCTCCTCCGAAGTTGGAGCTCTGCTGGAAAGGATGGAGGTCCTTCCGCTACGGACCGTGGCTGACGTCCCAGTCATGGATGTCGCGTCCATCCTTCGGCGGCATCCCCAGGTCTGTGTGGTGGATGGCCTTGCTTATGACAACCCGCCAGAGAGTCTGCACGGCAAGCGATGGCAAGATGTGGAAGAGTTGCTGGTATCAGGGGTCTCAGTCCTCGCCTCAGTTAACCTGCAGCACATTGCGGAGTACCGGGAGCAGGTCGAGCGGATCACGGGCAAGCACGTCAGCGAGACCATCCCCAAGGATTTCTTGAAATTCGCGGAAGAAATCGAAGTGGTCGATGTGCCCCCGGAGATCTGCCTGGAGCGTGCCAGTGAGCCTCCCCTGCATGAGGGGAACGCCTCCGAAGGTTCTGCCTTGGTCCAGGAAAAACGGCTGTCGCAATTGCGGGAGATGGCGTTGTTGCTTACTGCCGACGTCGTGGATTATCAATTGGAAGAGTATTTGCGGCGGCACGGCATCGAGCACCTCTGGGGCACGCAGGAGCGCATCCTGGTTTGGATTACCCCTCACTCAAATGCGGCCGCCATGATCGCGAGCGGCAGGCGAAACGCCGATCACTTCCAGGGAGAGTTGTTCGTCGTGTACGCCAGCCAGCCGGATCTCACCCCCGCCGAGCAGGAAGTCCTCCGCAAGAATCTCGCCTACGCGCAGGATGCCGGCGCCCAGATCGAGCCCCTGGATGCTGAAGATCACGTTGACGCCGTAATGCGATTTGCCAAGGCCCGCGGGATCACCCAAATCTTCGTCGGACGTGGCAGGCGGGAAAGTTTTTGGGAGCGGATCCGGGGGAGCGCGGTTGACCGCCTGATTCAGACTGCCGAAGGGATTGACATTCGCGTCTTCCCCGAGTAGAGGAGCTCGCATGCCCGAGACCGGTCGCCGTGGGCGTCTGAAACTCTTGCTGGGATACGCGGCGGGCGTAGGCAAAACCTACCAGATGTTGGAAGAAGCGCAAAAGTTGACCCGCCAAGGCGTGGATCTCGTCATCGGCTATTTCGAGCCGCATGGACGCAAAGATACCGTCGCCAAAACCGAGGGGCTCGAAGTGATTCCCCGTCGGAAGCTGGCGCACCGGGGAAGCGTGTTCGAGGAGATGGATGTCGCAGCTATTCTGCACCGCCGGCCGGCGGTCTGCGTGGTGGATGAGTACGCTCACACCAACGTCCCCGGGTCGGAAAGCGCCAAGCGCTGGGAGGACGTGGAACTCCTGTTGGACGCGGGGATCGACGTCCTGACGAACATGAATGTGCAACACCTGGAAAGCCTCAACGACCAGGTGTGGCAGTTCACGGGCGTCCGGGTGCGCGAAACCGTGCCGGATTGGGTCATCAAGCAGGCCGACGAAGTGGTCATGGTGGATTTGCCGCCTCAGGCCTTGCTGAACCGGCTGAAACGCGGCGTGGTCTATCCCCTGGAGAAGGCCCGGCAAGCGATGGAAAATTTCTTCAAGGAGCCTACGCTCGTGGCTCTCCGTGAGGTGGCGCTGCGCCAGACGGCGCATGAGGTTGACATCCGTCAGCCAATCCAGGAGGAAGCCGGGGGGGCGCTCCAACGGTCTGGCGGCAACCCCACGGGCAGGCCTTCTCCTACGGTGGCGGCCCCCGACCGGATTCTGATCCATATAACCGGAGACCCTTCGACCGCTGTCCTGATCCGGCGCGGCCGGCGCGTGGCCGAGTTCTTGAGCGCGGATTGCTTTGCGCTCTGTGTCCACAAGGATTCCGATCTGCACGACCTCCCCACCACGGAACGTAAAGCGCTGGAGAGGCATCTGAATTTCGCTCGCAACCTGCAGATCGAGACTCGGGTGTTGCAGGGCGAGGATGTGGCGAAGACGCTGGTCAACTTTGCCCGCCAGCACCGGATTACCCAAGTCTTCCTGCTAGGAGCAAAGCCGAGCCCTTGGCCGCTGGTTTTTCGCCGCAGCCTGGTTCAGCAGGTCGTCAGGCTGGCTCACGATATGCAAGTCATCATCGTCGCCGCGCGGCACCGCACCTAGGACTCGGTGACTCCGCGCTGGCCATGAGCGGCGAAGAAGCACGGCGGGCCTGGCTTGGGAACACTTGCCGGACCCCAAGCCCCAGTTGACCCTCGAAATCAACGCTCCCCACGGCCAGGAACATGTCTTCTATCTGGGTCCCCATACGCCGCGCCTTACTCCCAAGGAAATCGATCTCCTGCACGGCATCTGGCTGGAACTCAGTTGTGAAGTCGCCCCGGAAGGATTGCATCATCACGACGTGGTGCACTTCGCGCTGAGTGAACTCGGCGGCGAGATGCGCAATAGCCAGCCGGAAGAAGTCCTGCGGAGACTTCGCCAGCACCTCCAGGATGTCAAACGGCGGCGCGTTCTCCATCTCTAGCGGGTTTCAAATCGAGCCATTGGCTCATCGGATCATTGAGTCATCGACTCATTGGGAGAGCGCAGGCTGACGGCGGGGGTCATGTCGGTGGAGAAAGTTATCGGGTCGGAGACCGGGATGGCCAGGATGCGCACCTCAGAGCGGCGCGGAGCACACTCCGATGTCGGGCGGGAAGATCCGGTTCAAGGCGAAGCGTATCGTATTCAAGAACAAAGCTCCCGCAGCAAGTTCCCCGCGGCACGACGGACGCTGGCACGATGCTGCTCAGGATCGGTGGGCTTACCCCGATAGCGACGCACCAATGCCAGCGCGTTTGCCCGCCAGGCTGAGGTTCTGTAGTTCCTCGGCGAGGGCTAGCATCGCCCTTTCGGGAAGAAGTCTTCGCTCCGGTCATGCGGGATATCCTGAACATTCTGTTGGGCAGGATGCGATTCCGGCGAGTCTTGATCGTCAAAGGACATGGGGCTGACAACCCGCGGGCGGTACTGGACCGGCTGTGCAGGGAATTCCATGCTGCCAGCCCGAATGGCAGACGCGTTATCCGGGTCTACCCCGGTTTTCCGCGTTCCCTGATCGCCGGCTCCATTGGCCATGCGGCCGCGGAAGAAAGTTCTATTGGAACGTGGCCTTGGGCCAGACGCTCCGACGGGGGGTGTCTACGTCGGCGGTGAGACACCGCGGCTACACGAAGAGCCGCAAGATTAAAGGGCGAATCTTGCACTACCTTGCCCGCATACTGTCTACCTTCCCCCACCTACCACCTACTACCTACCACCTACTGTTCTCAGGGCGGGGAATTCATGCGGCGCAGGAGGTTCTGGAAACGCGGGGCGGAGCGCAGGACCCCGGCTACGGCGCTTCCCAATCGAGGGCGTAGATGTCATAGGTTCTGATGGCGGAACCGGCCTTGCAATCTCCCCCCCGGCAGGAGTAGTGTTTCCTGAAGAAGGTTCTCCGGAAGAATACGCTGAAAGGAGAAAAACATGTTTTACGGCCGCGTTTCACGGGCATTCGCCGTAGCAGTGTGCCTTGCTGCTGCCTCAGGCGTCCTGGCAGCGGCGAACACGCAGAACCTAGGCAACGAACCGAAGCTCACGGAGGAGCAAAAGATAGAGTTCTTGCTGCACGCCAAGGTCGTGGACAGCCATCAGCTCGGAGTAGGCATCACTCACCCTTGGCGGTTGACGCTGAGCGACGGCACGCTGACACACGACGCTGCTTTTCAAAGTGTTAATGAAAGCAAGAACACCATGCAGTTCGCCGACGGGCGCACCGAATTGAACTTCCGCGACTCTTACTACTACAACATTGCAGCCCGCGAGCTGGCCAAGCTTCTCGGCCTAGACGACATGGTCCCGGTGACGGTGGAACGCAAATGGCAGGGTAATGTTGGCTCCCTGAGCTGGTGGGTTCCCTGGTGGAAGATGGAGGTCGATCGCATCAAGGAGAAGCTCCAGCCGCCCGACGCAGAGGCCTGGAACAAACAGATGTACAAGGTGCGAGTGTTTGACCAGCTCATCTATGATACCGACCCCAACCTAGGGAATGTTCTGGTCACCGAGGATTGGAAGGTCTGGAGAATTGACTTCACTCGCGCCTTTCGGCAGTCCCGTGACCTGCAGAAGCCCAAGGATCTGGTGCAGTGCGACCGGCAGCTGCTGGACAAGCTACGCCAGTTGAGCTACGACGAGGTTCTGGATAAGACCAAGTCGTACCTCACCAAGTCGGAGGTCAAGGCGGTGATGGCACGGCGGGACAAGCTTGTGGCCCATTTCGAGGAGCTCATTGCCCAGAAGGGCGAGGCGGCGGTGCTGTACTGATTGCCGCGGGAGGTTCATGCGGCGGAGGAGATCCTGAAAGCGCGGGTCGGAGCGCGGGCTGTCGTAGAGCAGATGGACCTGCAGCCAAGCGAGAGGCGACGGCAGAACATAGGACAGCTCCTTCGGCGGCTTCTCCGGCTCGGTCGAGCCCTGCGAGCCTGCGCCGGGCTCTGGCCGCTCCTGGAGCCTCACCGAGGCCACAGGGGCTTCAAAAGCATTTGAAACAAAGTACAGCTAACGCCGCAGATCGACGCGGGTGGCGTGAAACTCGCCTTTCTCATCGGTCTTGGCCATGCAGATCACGTCCGAGCCCTCTTTGACCTCGCTCATCTCGATGGTCTTCGTCCCCTTGGTCCACCTGGTCGAGCTGTCGTAGTGAATCCTCCTCTCGATAGCTCCCTTGCGGACGTCAATGGTAGAGGTGTCCTTGTTGAAACGGATGAGGTGGCCGTGCCAACGCACTTCCTTTGCAGCGACGGCAGGCTTCTCCTTCTTCTCTTGGGCAACGGACGTTGACACGACAAAGCCCATGGTCACCAAAATGCCGAGTAGAACTACGACCAAGATTCTCTTCATCACATCCTCCGTGGGTTGTGCGCCCTGTTGGCGCGAGACAGGCTCCTTCGTTGGCGTATCTTCGATGAGGCAAAGTGTAGGCTCAAATCTCGCTGCTGTAAAGCGGTAATTAGGAATT
>JBEKCQ010000140.1:0-8890 GCA_050014795.1 Terriglobia bacterium
TCGGCATTGGTTCAACGTTCGGGCAGTCCGCGAGTTCGCCAGCCACCGCCCCTGCCACGAGCCTGGCCGCTGCCAAGGACACCCAATGGACCGTGGACGACATGATTGCGCCGGAGCGGGCCGAGCAATTCCGGATTTCTCCCGACAGCCGCTGGGTGGTCTGGGTCAAGTCCGTGCCCGACGCCGACAAGGACGAGATGGTCTCCAACCTCTATCTCTCGAGCCTCACCGAGAAGAAGGAAATCCAACTGACGCGCGGGCCTAACAAGGACACCCAGCCCCGCTGGTCGCGCGACGGGAAATTGCTCGCCTTCCTCAGCGATCGCCCGTTACCCAAGCCGCCGGGGAAAGAGCCGGTGGCGCCAGGAGAACTTTCCAAAACACAACTCTGGCTCATCAATCCCTTCGGAGGTGAGCCGTGGCCTCTGACCCGCCTGGAGCGCAGCGTCAAGGACTTTGACTGGATTGATGCCGAGAATATCCTGATGGCAGCCGAAGAGGACCTGTCCCTTTACGAGCGTGCTCTGAAAGAGAAGAAGGACGACTCGCACGCCGTCGAAGATGTCGTCCACACGCCTCCCGTGCGCTTGTTCAAGATCAATGCGAAAACCGGCGAAGTGACACGCCTGACCGCGAATGACGACTGGATCGACAGCTTGGTGGTCTCACCCGACGGCAAGAAAGCCGTGGCTACTCATCAGCGCAGCCTGAGCTACGAGTTCGACCAAAAAGTGAAGCCGGCGACATTTCTGTATGATCTTGAGACCGGGCAGGGCAAACAGATATTCACGGAGGTCCCGGTCGTTCCCTCCGAGATTCGCTGGACGCTCGACAGTTCCGGCTTCTACGCCATCTCTCCCTACTCCACCCATCCCGTTTACCTGGTCGCGACGGTCAATCACCTCTATTACTACGACGTGCGCGCCCAGAAGGTGGACCTCGGGTGGGCGAACGAACTCGGGATGGATTCCCCCGCGACCTACGCCGTGACTCCCGATGGATTCGTTGCGCTGCTGGCCGCAGGCGCGCGCTACAAGCCAGCTCGCTATACGCGTGAGGGCGACGGCTGGAAGCGCGCCTGGCTGGAGGGCGACGGCGCCAGCAGTCTCTTCGCTCTCGAATTGGGCAAAGACGGCAAAACGCTGGTTTATCTCGCCAGCGGTGCCAGCCGTCCGGAACAGTTGTTCCGCGCCACGCTCGAAGGCGCAACCCTGGCCGGCCGCGCGCCAGTCACCGACTTGAACCCGAAATTTCAGAAGAGAATCGCCGCCCGCACCGAGGTCATCCGCTGGCAGGGCGCGCTGGATGAAGAAGTAGAGGGCATCCTCTATTACCCGCAGAACTACGAGGCCGGAAAGAAGTATCCCCTGGTCGTGATGATTCACGGCGGTCCGCTGGGAGCGGACATGGATTTCTGGAACGACGACTATGCCTATCCCACGAACCTCTATACCCAGCGCGGCGCTCTGGTGCTCAAGCCGAATTACCACGGCAGCGACAACTACGGCCTCAAGTGGGCCGAGTCGATTGGCGGAGGGAAATACTACGATCTGGAGGTCCCGGACATCGAAAAGGGCGTCGACACGCTGATCAGCCGCGGGCTGGCCGATCCCGAAAAGCTGGCCACGATGGGCTGGTCGAATGGCGCCATCCTGACGATCGCCTTGACGGTAACGACCACGCGCTACCAGGTGGCTTCGGCCGGGGCGGGCGACGTCGAGCAAGTCAGCGACTGGGCGTACACGACTTTTGGCGCGTCGTTTGACAATTACTACTTCGGCGCGGCGCCCTACGATGATCCCGAACTCTATATCCGTAAGTCGCCGGTCTATCAATTCAAGAAAGTGCGCACGCCGACCATCGTCTTCTCCGGCACCGAAGACCGCGCCGTGGGGCACGCCCAGGCGTGGATGCACTTCCGCACCCTCCAGCAGCTCGGGCAGCCCGACGTGCGATTCGTTTCCTTCCCCGGCGAGCCCCACGGCCTCCGCAAGCTCTCCCATCGGCGGCGCAAGGTGGAGGAAGAGCTGGCCTGGTTCGACCGCTACCTCTTCAAGCCTAAGGCCACCGCCAATGAAGCCCTCAAGGATGACTCACCCTTGGCGGCAGAACTGAAGCGCAAGAAGATAAAAAAGGTCGGGCTGAAGTACGGCCTTCTCGCGAAGGCCACGCTGATTCCGGAGGTCGTCAAGTACGAAGGCCTGGAAATCGGCCGCTTTGAGGTGACGCGGGCGCAGTATGCCGCCTTCGACCCGAGCTACAAGATCGAGCCCGGCACCGACAACTATCCGGCGAGCGGCGTGACGTTCGAGAACGCCCGTGCCTATTGCGCCTGGCTCAGTAAGCTGACGGGCGAGACCTATCGCCTGGGAACGGCCCAGGAACTGGAGCCAATCTACAAGACCGCGAAGGACAGCGAGAACACGCTCGACTATTGGGCGGGCTACAGCGTCAACCCGGATGATTCGGCGCGCTTGGAAGCGAAGCTTGGGGAATTGGTCGGAGTGGCCCCTCTGCTCAAGGAAGTGGGCAGCTTCAAGGGCCGAGGCGAGGAGGAGTTGGTTTTCGACCTGGGCGGGAATGTGGCCGAGTGGGCGGTGGCGAAGGATGGCAAAGGCGAAGCGCTGGGCGCGAGCGCGGACCGCCCCGCCGACCAGAAAACTCTCGAGGCTGCGTCCGACCCCGTTTACATCGGGTTCCGGGTGGTGAAGGGAGCTAAGTAGAGACGCCCCCGGGCCGTCGCTGAAGGAGCCGTTCATAGCCCGTCGCGGCAGGGAGAAGCGCATTGAAACGTTCCGTGCTCAAAGCCATCCTCACCGACAGCCATTTCTGGGTGCCGGTGGTGGTGTTGGCGTTCGGCATTGCGTTGCTGGTCGTGATTCGTTGAGCGACTGGGCGTAGAGACGTTCCGCTGGAACGTCTGCCTTGTCCAGGCGGCCCACCGGACCGTCTCTACAAGGAGGAGTCACCGCTGGCCACAAAACTGGAAATCCCTTCTCGAACTGCCGCCCGCTCGCTCCACGTGCTCGGAGTGCTGTGCGGCTTAGCGGCGGGTGCCTGGCTGGGCGCAGCCGAAGCGCCCACGAAACTCGTCACCGTAGGGCTTTCGCCCTTCCTGATTTCGCTCGCCATGGTTCTGGGAGTGTTTGTGGCGCGCTGGACTCTCCCCACCATCATGAAGGGCACGGACTACGTCTTCGCTGACCTCCGCGAGAACTCCCACCTGCTTGTCTGGGCCGTGCTGGCCGGAGCGCTCTGGGCAGTGGCCAACACTCTGACGGTCTTCGCCATCCGCGACGTGGGCCTTTCGATCGCCTTCCCCCTGTGGAATAGCAACAGCCTGGTAGGGCTCCTCTGGGGCTGGCTTTTCTTCCGCGAACTGCGCGGCGCGGGCTGGCAAGGATGGATGAAGGTCCTGGGCGGCGCCATCGCGATTCTCGTAGGCGCGACGCTCCTGGGTTATGCTTCTTCCTACCCGCTCTCCTCGTCGCCGCAGCGCGCGACCACCGGACTGCTCGCGGCACTCGGCGCCGGGCTGCTGTGGGGCACACAGTACATCCCTTACCGCAAGGCCTACCTGAGCGGCATGAACCCACTTTCCTTCGTCACCGTGTTCACGGTAGGAGAGGTGATAACGATGACGGTGCTTGCTCTGATCTTCCGCGGCGGCCTGCGGCTTTTGCTGCACGAGATTGCGCTGGCGCGCCCGGCGCTGTTCTGGTTGTTCCTGGGAGGATTCTGCTGGGTACTGGGAGACCTGTTTCAGCAGTACGCCGCCAAGTACATCGGCATCGGGCGCGGCATCCCGCTTTCCAACACGAACCAGTTATGGGGCCTGGCCTGGGGGGCGCTGGTCTTTGGCGAGCTCGCCGGTCACACGGGTCGGACGCAGACCCTGGTGATTGCCGGGTCGCTCGCCATGATCGTAGGCGCGATTGGGATCAGCACCGCCGTGGCGCCCGCGGCGGAGCAGGCTTCGTGGCGAGCCGCCATGGCGCGCGAGTGCGAGCGCTACGGCCTTTCACCCGAACGCCTCGCCGCCTCGCAGGCCGGAGAGGATCCTCTGGCCCGACATGTGCGGGTTCACCACTGGCGGGATGGCGCGATCGTCGCCGGCGCCGTGGCGATTTTCGTTTGGCTGGCTGTCGGAACCCAACGCCCGCCCATCGCTATGAACGTAGGATGGATGGTGGCCTTGGTCGTCGCCATGCTGGGAATGCTGGGCGCTTGCGGTTGGCTGCTGTGGAAGCGAACGCGGTTTTCATAGCGGACGTACGGGAGGGCCTGGGCGCCTGGCTCGCATCTTGCTGAACGCGAGTAAGAACCCCTGCAAGACAAATCCCGCCAGAAATCCCCAAGTGAGGTTCGTGGTGGCCAGGGCTACGACACCGACGGCGACAGCGATGAAGAGGGACGACCTTTTCTTCACGATGTCGCGCAAGAACGAAGCATGCTGGATCCCCACGTAAATCAGAAATACGCCGAGAATCGCCATCGGGATCAGCCCCAGAAGACCGACGGCGGAGCGGCCAAACAGGGCCAGGAGCAGGCACGTGCACCCGATGACGTAACACGATTGTGGCGTGCGCGCTCCGAACTTGTAGTGCGCCGTGACGCCGCCCGAACCGTGGCACATCGGAGCGGCCAGGAACATGCCGCCCGCCAGATTCATCAGCCCGATGCTCAGACTCAGGGCGCGCGTGGTCACGCGGCGCGCCTGCGGCCCGTAGAGAATCTGTGCTGTGTTCTCCGTGGCCACAATGGCGTTGCCAAACGTCAACGCAAACTGAGGAACCAGTAAGGTGAAGAAGGCCAACTTCAACTCTGTCCCCTCCGGATGCAGAAACGTCACGGGCAACGGCCCCAAAGCCAGCGACGGCAGAGTCCGCCAGTGGGTCGCCAGCCCCACGATGACCCCAGCCCCGAGCAGAACCAGGGCGGCGGGAAACCGCTGCGACTTCCGAAAGAGCAGGAGGATCGCAGCCGCGCCGAGGCCCATCAGCAGGATCGAAACCGAGATGCCGCTCCAAAGGGCCTGCCCCGCCCGAATCCCCAACACCAGCCGCAGGCCTTCGCGTGCCAACAGCAGCCCCAGGCCCAGTTGGATACCGCGCACAATCGGCAAGGTGAAAAGCCGGGCGAGCACCGGCGCGAGATTGGTGATCCCGATGAAGAGGAGTAACACGCCCATCAGCAGCCCGGCACTGGCGACCGTGGAGGGTGGAAGTTGAAGCGCCAAGGCGATGGCCGCCACGGCTTTGAGCGGCTGCACCGGAATCGGAATCCGGAAATAGGCCCCGGCGAGGATGTAGGCAAGCCCCGCGGCCAGGAACACCGCCGTGGGGTTCATCTGATTCAGGCTGATGAGAGCGATGGCGAGAGGAAACAGCACGCCCACATCGCCGAAGGCCCCGGCGACATCGAGGCGCGAGAGCGACCAGCGCCCTGTGTTCCCTTCCATGATTTGCCAGGGATCGCCGTTGTCGACTGCCAGAGTATCGGCGCCCATGGAGCGCCGCTACAGCAGATGCCGGCTATCCCGGACCCGACGGGTAGGCCGGTAAATCCGCCGGCCGCGGCGGGAGCTTCTTTGGCTGCTCCTGGATGGCCTTCAACACCAGTTCAATGGCCTTCTCCAGTTGCGGGTCGCGGCCCTTCATCACCAGGTCCGGAGGATTGTCGACAACGATGTCCGGCTCGACGCCGCGATTCTCGATCACCCACTGGCTGTCCAGTCCGTAGACGGAGAACTCCGGGCGCGTGATGTAGCCTCCGTCCATCAACGGCACATAGCCGCGAATGCCGCGCACGCCGCCCCAAGTGCGCATGCCGATAACCGGGCCAAGTTTGTACTTTTTGAAGTAGAAGGTGAAGATGTCGCCGTCCGAGGCCGCGTACTCGTTGGTGACGCACACCAGGTGGCCGTGGAAAACGCTGTCGGGAATCGTCCCGCTCTCCCAGTTGCGCGCCGAGTCCATACCCACCAGAATCCGGCGCAGGCGTTCGAAGATCAGTTCGTCCACAAACCCGCCGCCGTTGTAGCGGACGTCGATGATGAGCCCTTCCTTGCGGATCTGCGGGAAGTACTGCTTGACGAAAGCGTTGAGTCCCGCGCCCCCCATGTCGGGGATGTAGACGTACCCGACGCGGCCGCCCGTTGCTTCCTCAACTTTCTTGCGGTTCGTGTTGATCATGTCGAGCTCGCGCAGCGAAAACTCACTGCCGATGGGCTTGACGACGACGTTGCGGGCGCCTTCTTCGCCGGGCTTGGAATTGACGGTCAGCGTGACGTTCTCATTGGCCGTGTTGACGAACAACTGGTAAGGATTTTGCGGCACGCGCAACGGCCGACCGTTTACCGCGAGCAGGTAGTCGCCTTCCTTGACGCTCACTCCCGGCTCGGTGAGCGGCGAGCGCAGGTTGGCCTGCCAGTTTTCGCCGGCGTAGATCTTCTTGATCCGGTAGAGGCCCTGCGCCGCATCGACCTCGAAATCGACTCCGAGCACGCCCACATTCACGGGCTTCAGGTCAGGATAGTCGCCGCCGCCCACATAGGTGTGCGAGGTGGAAAGTTCGCCGATCATTTCGCCCAGAACGTAGTTCAGGTCAAAGCGCGTGGCCACGTGAGGCAGGAGTGGCGCGTATTTCTCCTGCTCCTTCGGCCAATCCACGCCGCTCATGGAGGTCTCGAAGAAGTAATCCCGCTGCTGCCGCCAGACTTCGTGGAAGATCTGCTTCCACTCTTCGGCAGGATTCACTTCGGCGCGCATCGCTGCCAGGCTCAACGCGCCTTCTCCGACCTTGTGCGGCTCTTTCTCGGGAGGCTTCGCGTCAATGATCCCGTAGGCGCGCGCCCCCGGGGCGGCCTCCTCTTCCTCCTCTTCCCCGCCGGCGGCCTCCTTGGGCGCCGAATAGAGGAGCTTCACACCATCGAAGGAGAGCGCGTAGTGATCCGCCTGGGCCATCACGACGGAGTCTTTGCGCTCCTTGAGATCGAAGGCGTGAATGGCCGGCGTCTCACCCGGCAGGGGGCCCGAAAGACCCGCCACAGGATTCGTGACGTAGTAAACCGCATCCTTGCCCGCGTTCAGGTCGCGCATGTTGGCTGGGGGAATCGGCAGGGCCACGACGCGATTCATGATTCCCGCCAGGTCGATGCGGAAATCTTTGGGCACTTCGCGTGTGCTAGGCTTAGCTTCCGCCTTGGCTCCTTCCTTCGGAGGAGCAACTTCGGGCTCTTTCGCTCCCGCTTCGTCGCTCTTGGGGGCAAACGGCGAGGCCAGGTCAGCCCGCAACGTCACCACGTAAACCCGGGTGGCCTTGGGATTCGCGAACTCGAAGTCGTAAACTCCCAGCACTTCATTGAAGTCGCGATTCGAGAGGAAGAAGAGGTACTTCCCCGCTGGCTCAAAAACCGGATTCCAACTCTGGGTGAAGCTGGTGGTCACCGCCGTGCTCTTGCGGTCCGCCAGCGAGTAGAGATAGATAATCTCGTACCGATTCTCCGCGGCCTTGGCGTAAGCCACCCACTTACTGTCCGGCGACCAGGAATAGTCCGTCAGGTCGTCATACTTGCCCTGGTCGATCAGCACGGGCTGCTTCGTTTCAATATCCACGTAGAACAGCCGCACGTCCTTGTCGGCAAAGAGGAGCTTCTTGCTGTCGGGCGACCAGACGGGCGGCAAGCGAAACATCTTGCCGTCCGTCGTGATACGCACTTCCTTCCCCATGCCATCCTGAGGAACCAGGTACAGCTCATCTTCTCCGCTGCGGTCCGAGAGATAGGCAATCCATTTCCCGTCGGGCGACCAGGCGACGTACTTCTCGCGAATGCCCGGCGTCTGCGTCAGGTTGCGGATACTGCCTTCCTTGGCCGGGACCGTGAAGACGTCGCCCCGCGCCGTGAAAACCGCGCGTTTACCGTCGGGAGAAACGTCAAAGTCCGTAATGAGTTTGCTGACCGTCGCCCAGCGCTTCCGCATCAGGTCGCGGTCTCCGGGCAGCGAGACCGTAATCTTGCGAGCTTTTTCGGTCTTCAGGTCGAAGACGTAGAGATAGCCACCGTTCTCGAAAACGATCGAATCGGGACCCAGGCTCGGCCAGTTCACGTCAAAATCTTTGAAGTCGGTGAGCTGGCGGGTTTGCTTCGTTTTCAGGTTGTAGCTGTAGAGGTTCATGCGCTTCTCGGGTCCGCGATCCGAGCCGAAGTAAATGGTGTCTCCGTGCCACATCGGATAGGTGTCGGTGCCCGGATAATCGGTGAGGCGCTCGTAAGTCTGGTTTTTGAAATCGTAGATGCCGATGTCCTGCGCCATGCCGCCGGTGTAGCGCTTCCAGGTGCGGAAGTTCCGGAAAATGCGGTTGTAGGCGATCTTGGTCCCATCCGGCGAGAACGACGTCAGGCCGCCCTTGTCGATAGGAAGTCGCTCGGGCAGGCCGCCGTCAATGCTCACGCTGAAGAGCCGGCCGAACCAGGTGTTGAAGGTGTCGCGCCGGGAGAGGAACAGGATGCGCTTCGAGTCCGGGAACCAGTTAATCACCATGTTGTTCGGTCCCATGCGCTCCGAAACCGCGGCGCCATCCGGCAGGAAGGTCAGTTGCTTTGGCTCGCCGCCCTCCGCGGGAATCACGTAGACGTTGAAATTGCCGTCGTATTGCCCGGTGAAGGCAATCCATTTCCCGTCGGGCGAGAACTTGGGGAAAAGTTCCAATCCCCGATGCGTCGTGATGCGGCGCGCAACTCCGCCCGCACTTGCGACCAGCCACAGGTCACCGCCATAGCTGAAAGCGATTTTGTCTTGGTAGATGTCGGGGAACCGCATCAACCGCCCCTCGGGCAGTTCTTGGGCGAGACACACAGAAGCACAACCCAGCAGCCAAACGGCCATCA
>JBEKCQ010000141.1:0-16307 GCA_050014795.1 Terriglobia bacterium
AACAGATCTGGAAGAGCGGCAACTCCAGAAACCGGGATTTGCCCTGCCCGCCGCCGAGAAGTGGTGACCTACCCCCATTTTGTGTGTCCATCGTAACGTGAGTTCCTAGGCAGAAATCAATTGCTTTGTGGCCCAGCAGGTAGCGCAGAGTTGTTTTCTAACTCTGCGGCACTTCGAGTTTGGCATTCTTGAAGTTAAGAGTTGTCACCCGGGCTTGAGGCACAACTGGGGGGAGCAACCTAAGCAAAGAGCCGCAGAGTAATGCGCCACCGCGCATAACTCTGCGCTACCCGCTGTCCCCAGCGCCGAGAGCAGGTAGCGAAGTCCGTCAACCGACGGACTGCGACTTTGGTAATGGGAAGGACCGCAGAGTTCGAATAAGCCGGACTCTGCGCTACCTTGCTCCAGCACCGCGGCAATATAGGTACATTCCAGCCCGCAAGGATTCCCGGTTTCGTCTCTCTTCTGGCAGAAGTCTTTTCTCATCTGCCCCAGCTTACCATGTCTCGCTGCCCCTACTTCGCAAGGGGCGCGCTTATGCCATATGAAGAGTCGCCGACATCAAAAAGAGCGCGTAGCCACGACACGCTTTTGGTGTCGTGGATTTTTAGGTGGCGTAGTTGCTGGGCAGCGAAGTCAACCTTGCTCTGCACGTAGCCGCTGTTGGACAAACAGCGCAGCGGCGATAAGGACGGATACAGAGCCGGCAATCAGGAACATCCAGCCCGCGTACTGCCCCGGATGCCTGAATACCTGTAAGAAGTGGCGGCCGTAGTGCGAGGCAATGGCTGCAATAGCGATATAGCGTGCGGCTCGGGCAGAGGCGACAACAATCAGAAACCTTCCCAGCGGATATTTTAATACCCCTGCCGCGGCGAAGAATGCAGTGGTTGGGAAAGGGAGTGGGACAAGGGCTGAAAGGATCAGAGCGCCTGTTCCCCATCTCTCGAAGTACTTCAGGATGACGGCAACCCGGCGCTTACCAAATTTAGTCCCCAAATAGGCTGAACCTGCAGTGCGCGCGATGCGGAAGGTGAGGTAGGCGCCGATCACCGAGCCCAACGTGGTGGCCGCCGCGTAGTAGTACCACGGTTCACCGCGACGAGCGGCCAGGATCGCCGTCAGAATGTCCGCGCCTCCAAACGTTGGCACTGGCGAGCTATCCAGAATCGCAATGAGGAATAGCCCGAACGCACCCAGGTGACGCAAGACTGACGTGTAGCTCCTATGAGCCCGTACCGGAGGTTGAATCAAGTTCGCAAATGTATCGAGAAATGGCACAACGCCCCCTTCGATAGAGTAAACCGAACGCGGCCGGCGCACGCATTTAAAAAGGTAGGCGGGTGGCGCATACATTGTCTTTTGTGTGTGCGCCCATCAGCAAGGGGGACTAAACTGCTCGCATGTCCCGCACCGCCCCGCGGGAGTTCTGGTAGCGCACACCTGTTTTGGAGGTCTACGGTTCCTCCCCCATTGGCAACAAAAAGCCGCGGACCTAAACGACAGGTTCGCGCTACCTGCTTTGGTGATGGAAAGGACCGCAGAGTTCGAATAAGCCGAACTGTGAGGTCCCTCGCTGAAGCGTGTCGAGACGACCGTTGTAGCGCCGCTCTATGAGCGGCGAAAATCGTCCGCCGGTCGCAGACCGGCGTTACAGAAGCGGTCGACGCCTGCCCTGACTTGTCGGGGGCCGCCGTCTTGGATTCTCAATGGCCTTGGCGGGTGGCGCATACATGCCGCTCTCTGGCATGTGTGCGATCCGGTGGATTGCGCTGCACACTGGCAACCGGCAACTGGCTGCTGCCCGAGGAAAACCCCCACGGTTATCCTGCTCTGCAGGGCTGACCAGCTACGGCTGCCCGCACACATCGCACAAGGCGCGATGTATGCGCCACCCGCGATTCTCAATGGGGTCAACTTGAAGGCTAGGCCCTCAGGGTCTTGTCTTGTCTGGCGTGGGCGGGAAGAGAAGAGAGAAATACGCGTTTACAACCACTCCGACGTCCTCGAAACATTTCTTTATTTCAGCCTCAGTCCATTTCTTAATCACATCCCCGGGCTTGGGGGCATGTCGCGCATCACGATAGCTTTCGTTCGCCAACTTCTTCACGGCCTTCCATTCAGCTCCTACACCAACTGCTTTGATTCCTTCAGTTTCCCCGCCGAATTTATTCTCGATGGCTTCGACGATTTTATACAGATAGTAGAGCGCAACGTCGTCATTTCTTCTTGCAAGGTCATAATAAACCTCTATCTGGGTTGCGGTGTCATCCGCCTCGATGGCCTTCACTTTTTCTCTGGTCGCGGCAGCCAGTTGGACTCTAGCCGCCTCTTGCTGTGCTTCCAGTTCCGCTTCAATTGACTGCAACCTTTCGCCGTCTGCCTGCGCGGTCCGCTCGGCAGGAGAGGTAAATTTATCGGTGAGTTTGCTTTTTCCGCTCAACGTGTATATTCGGGTTGCAACACGGTTGAGGAAAGTCTCGACCACTTCCTCGTTAGATTTGTATCTTGGCAAGAATATTACGCGTCCCTCCCCACGCAAAATCTGTACGCCCAGGCAATTTCCAAGGCCGTTCGAAAATAGCCAGAATACGTCAGGCGGATATTCTTGTGACGCTGGTGGCGCCAGTTTCTGCATGACAGGGATTGATAGGCTGGCGGGTGTCACTATCGGTGCTAGGTAGTTAGCTTTACTCTGTGGGTAACTACTGAAGCGGTTATCATGTACAACCTTATCACTGGTAAACTCAATGCCAGGCACAAATGGAATCCAGTCGTAAAAGCACCTCTGCACGTCAATGCTGTTGGAGAGCCGATTGACAAACCCAATAAAGGCAGCTCCATCGCGTATTCGCGCTTCAAGGTGACGGAGGTCGTATTCTGGCGATAGGTCTTTGAACGAATTTTTTTTAACGACTCTATCCTCGGGAAGTGACTCAGGGTTGTAGAAGAATACGTCCTTTTCGTAGACCTGCGATGGCAGTTTCCTGATGCCAGTGCATAGACCCACCGTACCAGATTCTACGTCGAAGCCTTGGCTCTCTAATCGACGTCTCAGGTTTTCAGAGCAATCCAATAATAGGATTCGTAACATGAATATGAGTTTACTCCACACGTGAATCTAATCACAAGAGCATCCGTATGGTATGTGGAAGCAAGGGGGGAGCAGACTTGAATTGCCCTATCTCTTAGGCTATCTGGAATGTTCCAAAGTAGAGTCGAGGACGCTCGCCGGCTGGCGCAGAGCGAAGCTCTGCGCTTTAGCCATCTGCGCCGCGTTGCCGGCGCTATACTAATACCCAGCATGCCCGCTCACAGGCGGCATTTCCATCCCGGACAACTGCAATTCATTACCACCAGCACTTATCGTCGCGCCAAGCTTTTCGAGAGCGACCGTTTCCGCCGGGACTTTGTCGAGGTCCTCCCTGGGTTCTCATGCCCGAACACTTTCATCTTCTCATCAAGCCCGAACCCGCTGAGTGCACCAGCGGCTTCATGCAAGAGCTGAAGAAGCGGACCGCCCAACGGATCGTTTCCGCACTCCGCCAGAATCGCCAGCATCCCTGGTGCCGGACGATGCTGGCGCGGCTGCGCCTGCCGCCGACCGTTCACAGCGACTCGCGCTATCGAGTCTGGCAACGTCGGTTCTATCCCTTCAATGTTTACAGCGAGAAGAAACGGGTGGAGAAACTAAATTACATGCACGGCAATCCCGTCAAGCGCGGCCTGGTGAGCTCTCCCGATCAATGGCCCTGGTCAAGTTTTAGGTTTTACCATCTCCAGGACTCATTCCTCTTGAGTATGGACCCACTCGCCTAATTCCCCGCTGTGTTTTACCAGATCGCAGAGCTTCGCTCTGCGCCAGCCGCGCTCAACTGGATGGACTTGGCGCTCATCGAGCGCCGCTAGAGCGCCTCTGCTATAATCCCGCCCATCGTAGTCACAGGAGGATGGGCATATGGCGCGAATATACCGCGTTCTGTTCCAAGCCTGTTGGGGCTTGGGAATTCTCAGCCTGTGGGCGGGCACAATGTTGAAGGCGCTACCGGCCCTGGCGTATCGCTTGGGGACCTCGCCCCGGGGCGGCCTGGCACTGGCGGCCGTGCTTTTCTTAATGGGCAAGACCGCTTCGCCCCCCGGCTAGCCGCTCGCGTCTGTGGACCGCCGCGCTGCCGCGCGCGGTCCGTGCGGCGCGAACTGACCGGAGAAGCGTCTGAGACCTTGCCGCGCGGTCCGCAGGGCCGCTAGCGGGCGCAGGTTCCCGCTGCGTCCAGCAGTTCCAGTGTATGGCTCCTCGAAGAGGAGTGAGATCCGCAGCCTGCGTCGGAGGAGATCGAAAAGCCATGGCAACAATCAACAAACAGATTACGCTCGCGGCAAGACCGGTGGGCTTTCCCAAGGAGTCCGACTTCAAGCTGGTGGAGTCGCCGCTGCCCACGCTCGGGCCCGGCCAGATGCTGGTGCGCGCGCTGTACCTCTCCGTGGACCCTTACATGCGCGGCCGCATGAGCAGCGCCAAGTCGTATGCGGCGTCGGTCGAGCTGGGCGGCGTCATGATGGGAGGCGTGGTCGGTCAGGTGGTTGAGTCCCGCCATCCTCAGTTCGCGGCGGGCGAGATTGTCCAGGGGATGTTCGGGTGGCAACAGTATGCAGCGTCCGACGGCGAAGGCGTGCGGAAAGTCGATCCGAAGCTCGCGCCCATTTCGACGGCGCTCGGCGTCCTCGGCATGCCCGGGATGACCGCTTACTTCGGCTTGCTCGAAATCGGCAAGCCGCAACCGGGAGAAACCGTCGTCATCTCCGGCGCGGCCGGCGCGGTCGGCTCGCTGGTGGGACAGATCGCGAAGATCGTGGGCTGCCACACGGTCGGCATCGCCGGCACGGAGGAGAAAGTCCGCTACGTGGTCGAGGAACTGAAATTCGATAGCGCCTTCGATTACCATTCGACGGCCAACTATCACCGGAGATTGACCGAGCTCTGCCCCCAGGGCGTCGACGTTTACTTCGACAACGTCGGCGGCGCACTCACCGACGCGGTGGTGCGCCTCATCAACGTGCGCGCGCGGCTGGTCATCTGCGGGCAAATCTCGCAGTACAACCTGCGGCGGCCGGAGACCGGCCCGCGGTGGCTCTGGGCCCTCCTCGTGAAGCAGGCCCGCGCGGAGGGCTTTCTGGTGTTCCAGTTCGCCGACCGATTCGAGGAAGGCCTCCAGCAGATGGCGCAGTGGCTCCAGGAAGGAAAGCTCAAGTACCGCGAGAGCATCATCGAAGGAATCGAGAACGCGCCGCGCGCCTTCCTCGGCATGCTCAAGGGCGAAAACATCGGCAAGCAGTTGGTGAAGGTCGCCGACCTCTGAGGCAAGCCGCATACACTCGACGCATCATTCCCTCATTCTGACAGATAAGGGCTTTGATTTCAACATAATACAGCCAACTCCCAGTGTGTCAGCACGAGACGGTGGATAACGGGGTGAGACCAGTGAGAACAGTGGGACTGGTGAGACAGTATTTTTTATTGCCTTTCCTATCAGTAGGTTAGCAGCATAAATCAGGGTTCAACATGCCAGAATTGGCGGTTTTGTGTCCCTTTTTGACACACTGAGAAAATTTTACACAGAGGCCCACACAGGAGAGATCCTCCGGGTGGCGCACACACGGCGTGTTTCGCCGTGTGTGCGATCTCACCGGGCCGACCGAACCCGCCCTCACCACGGAGCGCAACGTAGAGACGCCCCGGCGGGGCGTCTCTTTGGATGAGACGTTCCACCGGAACGTCTCTACGTGCCGGACTGAAGCCCAGCCGCATAGAGGCGCGTCGCCGGATTCTCTGCCGTCTGCCGACTGCCTACTGCTTACTGTTTTCTTCGTCGGGCACACCCATCTTGGACAGGCGATAGCGCAGCGCGTTGCGGGAGAGGCCCAGCAGGCGCGCGGCCTGGCTCTTGTTGCCGCCGGCGCGGCGCAGGGCCTCCTTGATGATTTCGTCTTCGAACTGTTCGAGCGTCGTGCCCTCGGGCGGGAAGGCCACAGCGTTGGCGGCGGGTGCGGCGCCGGGCTTCATGGGGGAAAGGTCCAGGCGGATATCCGCGACATCGATCACGTCGCCGCTCGACAGAGCCACGGCGCGCTCGATGATGTTCTCGAGTTCCCGCACGTTTCCCGGCCAATGAAACTCCATCAAGGCTTTCTGTGCGGCGGGAGTGATGCCCTGGATGGGCTTGCCCGATTCGCGCGCGAAGCGCTCGAGAAAGTGGTCAACCAAGTAAGGAATGTCCTCCTTCCGCTCACGCAGCGGCGGGATATTGATGGGGACGACGTTCAGGCGATAGTAGAGGTCTTCGCGGAAGGAACCCTGTTCGAGCGCGGCGCGCAGGTCCTGGTTCGTGGCAGCGACCACGCGCACGTCCACTTTCAGGGTCTTCGTTCCGCCCAGATGCTCGAAGTCCCGGTCCTGAAGGACGCGCAGCAGTTTGACCTGGATGGTTCCCGGCACATCGCCAATCTCGTCGAGGAAGATGGTGCCCTTGTCAGCCAGCTCGAATTTCCCGAGCTTTGACGAGACGGCGCCCGTGAACGCGCCTTTTTCGTAGCCGAATAGTTCGCTCTCCAGCAGATTCTCCGGGATGGCCGTGCAGTTGATCTTGATGAAAGGCCCCGAAGCGCGGCGCGAATGCTCATGGATGGCGCGCGCAATCAAATCCTTGCCTGAACCGCTTTCCCCGCCCAGCAGCACGGTGGAGTTGGTGGGCGCCACACGCTCGACCGTGGCCAGCACCTCCTGCATCTTGCCGCTGCGGGCCACAATGTTCTTGAACTCGTAGCGCTTGCCCAGCGCCTCGCGCAAGGAGCGGTTCTCCTCGCGCAGATCGTGAACATCGAGTTCCTTGCGGACGATGAGCTTCATCTCCTCGAGCGAAAAAGGCTTCAGGACGTAATCGCTCGCGCCCGCCTTCATGGCCTCCACGGCCGTCTCGACCGTCCCGTAGGCCGTCATCACGATGACCGGGATGCGCGCGTCCACGCGTTTCACCGCCTGCAAAAACTCCAGGCCGCCCATGCCGGGCAGTCTCAGATCCGTCACGACCAGGTCGATCTTCTCCTGCCGCAGAGTGTTCAACCCGGCTTCCGCGTCCGCCGCGGTGTGAATGCTGTAGCCTTCTTCCGAGAGATTCAGTTGCAGCAAGCGCAGCATCTTCGGTTCGTCTTCGACAATCAGGATGGTTGGCATATGGTTAATCAGGTTAGGAAATTGGAAATCAGAAACTAGAAAATGGAAACTGGCCAAGCCACAAGCTTCGGATTCACGGTCCTGACCGCGTCTCCGGAATTGTCCACGGTCCGCCTGCCAGTTTCCAATTTCTAGTTTCCAGTTTCAAGCCTTGCTACGCCCGCAAGAATATCCGAAAGCAAGCGCCTTGGCCCGCCCCGCCCGGCGGGGTCGCCACCCGAATCCAGCCGCGATGGTCATCCACAATCTTCGAGACAATGGAGAGTCCGAGGCCGACGCCACTCTTCTTGGTCGTGAAGAAGGGATTGAAAATCTGCTCGCGCAGTTCCAAAGGGATACCCGGCCCCGTGTCCTCAATCCTCACCTCGACGCCGCGCCGGCCGTCGGAATCGGCCAGCTCAATCGCCACCCTGAGTTTGCCGCCGTCCGTCCCCATGGCTTCGTAGGCGTTGAGGAAGAGATTGGTGAAGACCTGCTCGCACAAGTCCCGGTCCACCGGAACGTTCGGTAGGTTATCAGCATACTGCCGCTCGACTTCCACCTTGGCCTCGGGCCAGCGGTCGCGGACCGCCTTCAGCGCGCGATCGACCAGCGCGGGAATTTCCTGGGAATGCAGCTCCAGCTCATGCGGGCGCGCGAAATCGAGAAAGCGAGTGACGATGGTGTTCAGCCGATTGACTTCACTCGAGATGTAGCCCGCCAACTCGCTCGTGACCGGGTCCGTCGTCTGCAACTTCTTGTTCAGCATTTCGGCGGAACCCTTGATGACGCCCAGCGGGTTGCGGATCTCGTGCGCCAGTCCGGCGGAGAGTTGTCCCAGGGCGGCAAGGCGCTCCGCGCGGCGCGCTTCTTCCTGGACCTGCTCGAGGCGCCGGTTGGTCTCCGCCAGCGTTTCGGCCAGCTCCCGGTAGCGCTGCGACTGGCGGCGGCTCTCCGTGACAAAGCGATTGACGATAATGGCGGCCAAGAAGAAAAACAGGTTGCGAATGGCCAACTCCGTGGCGCCTTCCACCGTCAACTCGTACTCCCCGAAGACCCAGATGAAGTCGAGGACCCAGAGCAGGAACGAGCAATAGGCCGCTGCGGTGAGGGCGGTCCACGCAAGCGTCGCCCAGGCCTCAAAGTACATCGCGGCCGTCACGACCGGCAGGTAGTAGATGAGGTAGTAGCTGGAATAGATGCCGCCCGTGCAGTTCACCACCACGGAGGCGAGCACGATCTTGAGGATGACGCTGTAGGCGCGCCCGCGCGCCGGCAGCAGCCTAATGAAGCGGTGCTCGAATATCTGGAAAAGGCCAATCGCGACCAGGGTGAGCTGCTTGTGAATCTCAGAGACCGGCTGTAAGACCGCAAGGCCGGCCAGGAAGGCTAGCCAGACAAGATCTACCCAAGCGAGCTTGTGACGTTCCGGCTCGGCCATGGCGCACTCATTTCCTGCACCAATGTAGCACGGTTGCGCCGGGAGAGGCGACCCGGCAGTGATTTGTGGTCAAGGTCCAGGAAGGAGGGGAACCCATCAGGATTCACTGAAATCAATCATCGCCGGCGCGCGGCGAAAGCCGCGAGTCTTGATCGCGGCATAGGTCAACCCGATGGCAAACCAAATCCCGCCGACCACTTTGGCGGGCGTCCGCAGACCCCACCAGATCCAGAGACAGAAGAGGAACCCAAACAGGGGCAGGCAGAGGTCTGTGAACCAGTGGCGCTGGTGCCCGGGGCGGCCGACGAAATAGCACTGCTGGATGGTCGCCAGGTTCACCCCCATGAAGGCCAGAAACGCGCCGAAGTTCAGTAGCTCCGCGGACTGGTCGTAGGTGATGAACAGCGTGGCCACAAAGGCCAGCACACCGATCATCCAGATGTTGTAGCTGGGAGTGTTCCGCGTGGGGTGAAGATGGCTGAAGAACTTGCGCGGCAGCACGTTGTCGCGGCCCATGCCGAAGAGCAAGCGCGCGGCGCCCAACGTGCCGGTCAGGGCACTGCCAAAGCAGGCGAGAAGCGTGACGGCGGTCATCCCGATGAAGAGCGTCACACCTCCCACGCGTCGGCAAACATCCCAAAAAGCGGTTTCGAGATTGGGGAAGCTGCTGTAGTCCGACCAGACACGCTGCCCGAGATACACCTCCAGGCCGCCGAAGAGCCCCGTGAACAAGCAGACGAGCACGGCGGCCAGCAACACGTTGCGCTTGGGATTCTCGACGTCTTCCGCGAGCGTCGTCACGCCATCGAAGCCGATATAGGTGAGCGCCGCCAAAGACGTCGCCGCGCCGATGACGGGAAAGCTGAAAGTCTTGGGATTGTAGAAAGGCTCAGTCGAAAAGACCCCGCCCCAGCCCTCCAGGTGGAAAAGGTGGCGAACCGCCAGAAAAATGAAAGCCCCGATCACGAGAAACATGAAACCCAGGAGCACTCGGTTGGCGCGCGCCGTGGCCCGGATGCCGACGAGGTTCAGCCAAACGACGAGCGCGATAAACAACAAGGCTCCCGCCGCGTAGGGGACCTGGGGCAGCAGCCGGTGGATGGCTACCGAGACCCAAACGGCGTTCAAGATGGGCTGGAGCAGGTAATCGAGGAACATCGCCCAGCCAGCCAGGAAGCCCAAATGGGGATTCAGGCCACGGCCCACATAGGTGTAGGCCGAGCCGGCCGCTGGGTACAACGCGGCCATACGTCCGTAACTGAAAGCCGTGATCATCATGGCCACCATGGCGAGCAGGATGGTGTCCACGATGTGGCCATGCGAGCGGTTCTGCACCACGCCAAACAGCGGGATCGGCGCGGTGGGCTGGATGAGGACGATGCCGTAGAAAATCAGGTCCCAAAGCGTCAGCACGCGCCGCAAACGCGGCATGGGAGCGGCAGCATTGAGGGCAGATTGCGTCGGAGTCTCGCTCATAGAGATTGCGCCAAAGGCCGCCTAGTATCTCACGCCACCGGGGCAAAATTGAACGCCGAATATTGTCGCCCGAGGAGAATCCCGCGAGGGCGGGCCACTACCCTTTTCGCTTTGCCACGTCGTTGCCACTCCGCACCGTGCAGGGTAGAATCGATGCTGGCGATGAAGGAGTTGGTACAAATCAGCACGCCGTCACGTCCGGCGCGGCGACCGGAGTGGCTGAAGGTCCGCCTGCCCGCGGGCGAAAACTATTTTGAGCTGAAACGCTTAATGCGCGGGCAGGCGCTCCACACGGTGTGTGAGAGCGCGCGCTGCCCCAACATCGGCGAGTGCTGGGCGCAGCGCACAGCCACGTTCATGATTTTGGGAGATGTGTGCACGCGCCGTTGCGGTTTCTGCGCGGTGCCCAAAGGCCGCCCCGGCGGTGTCGTGGACCAGGCCGAACCCGAGCGCGTCGCCGTGGCCGCCGTCCGCATGGGTCTGAAATACGCCGTGGTCACTTCCGTGAATCGCGATGACCTGAAAGACGGAGGGGCCACGATCTTTGCATCGACTATCGAGGCATTGCGACAACGCATTCCCCACTGCAAGATCGAAGTCCTCATCCCTGATTTTCGCGGCTCGGACGAGGCTCTGGAGACAGTCCTGCGCGCTCGGCCTGACATCTTGAACCACAACATTGAGACCGTGCCGCGTCTTTATCCGGCAGCCCGCCGCGGCTCCAACTACGGGCGCTCGCTGCGCCTGCTGCGCCGCTCGCGTGAAACTGCTCCCGCCATTCCCACTAAATCCGGCTTGATGGTCGGCTTGGGTGAGACGCTGGAGGAGGTGTGCAGCGTACTCGCTGACTTGGCCGCCGCCGGCGTCGCCATCGTGACCATCGGCCAGTACCTGCGCCCGTCGCGCGAGCAGTTGCCTGTGGCGCGCTTCTACACTCCGGAAGAATTTGCGGGACTGCGGAGCGAGGGCCGGCGTCTCGGCATTCGCCACGTCGAGTCCGGCCCTCTGGTTCGCAGCTCTTACCACGCCCACGAACAAAGCGCTTCGCTCAACAATGACCCGATCCGCCCCTGAAGCGCCGGGACATCTGAAGCAAGACAGTTTCAACGAACACTCACAGAACCGGAGGGATCATGGCTGACCACAGACTGAATCGCAGAAAGTTCCTCGCTGTTTCGGGACTGGGAGCCGCGAGCCTGGCCCGATTTGGGCCGCCCGCCAAGGCACTCGAGTCATCGGACGTGCCCGAGCGAAGGTTCTACACCGTCCTGAGCTGCGGCCGGATTGGGGTCAAGGCCAATTTCCAGGAATCCGTGGACCTCGCTGTCAAGCACGGGTTTGAGGGCGTGGACCCCGATCCGGGATATTTCTCACAGCTCTCGGATGACGGGTTGAAGAAACTGCTCGACGAACTGAAGACCAAGAACTTGAAGCTTGGCTCAGCGGGTTTGCCGGTGGAATTTCGCAAAGATGACTCGACGTTTAGCGAGGGGCTCAACAAACTGCCTTCGGCCGCCAAGGTGCTGCAAAGAGCCGGGGTAGAGAGGATCAGCACTTGGATCCTCTCCTTCAGTGACGACTTGACTTACTTGCAGAACTTTCGCACGCACGCCTATCGCCTCCGGGCGTGCGCAGAAGTCCTGAAGGAGCATGGCCAGCGGCTGGGCTTGGAATACGTCGGACCCAAGACATCGTGGCGGAGCAAGGAGCATCCGTTCATTCACACCCTGAGCGAAACCAAAGAACTGATCGTCGCCATCGGTACCGGAAATGTTGGAGTGCAACTGGACAGCTATCACTGGTTCAACGCCGGGGAGAATGCGCAAGACCTGCTGACCCTGCGCAACGAGGACATCATTACCGTCGACCTGAATGACGCGCCAGCGGGCGTGCCTCTGGATAAGCAGATGGACCTCTCGCGCGAGCTGCCCGCGGCAACCGGGGTTATTCCCGTGAAGATGTTTCTGGGCGCGCTGCGAAAGATCGGCTACGACGGACCCCTGCAGGCCGAGCCGTTCAATGCCGCCCTTCGCGCCATGCCCAGAGACGAGGCTTGCGCGGTAACCGCGGCCGCTATGAAGAAGGCCCTGGCGCGTTGACTTGGCAGCAGCTTCTGCTCTGTCGTTCCGAGACTGCCGCGTTATTCGCCGAATTTTTCCTCGCGATGCCGACGCTGTAGGGCGTTCCGTGCTGCGCGGCAGAGCGCCTGATTGACTTCAGATTCCTTCCCCGCTGTCTCTCTATAAACCTGCCGGTACAGGGCTTCACACTCCTGGGCATGGCCCATGCGGCAGTGCAGGCTCCCCATCACCATTGACCAGAGCGGATTGTGCGGGTATTCGCGCGCCAGTTGCTGGAAGAGTTCGAGCGAGCGTGCATACTGGCGCTCGTTTTGTCGGGAGTAGTTCTTGGCCAGGTAGAACTTCGCTTCGGCGCGGGTCAGTTCGCCCTTCTCGGCGGTGAGTTGGAGTTGCTGCAGGCCCTCGACCCGATTGCCGCCCGGAAGGCCGATGAGCCAACTGAGGATCTTGACGATGGCCGATAGCGTATCCACGAAGTAGTTGTAGATCCCCACCCCGAGATAAGCGTCCGTCAGATTCGGGTCGAGCTGCAAAGCCCTGAGCAACAGAGCCCGCATTTTCTTTCCGGCCCGGGCGGTGGGCAAATCCCTGTCCCGCAGGCCTTCGAGCCGCGCCCGCAGCGCGTAAGCCATGCCCTGGTAGAGGTAGTTACGCGCCACATCCTGCTGCGCGCGAATGCGGCTTTCGGACTTGGTGATCGTGGCGTTGACCAGGTCCTTGAAGTGGGAGTCGTAGGGCGTCGTGGGCAGATCCGTTGCGGCAAACACGTCCGGGTCCACCAAGTTGGCGGTCGCGTAATAGATCCTCCACCAGGTGGCGTCGGCTTCCAGGAGATACCCCAAGGGGGATTGCGGATCTCTTCCCTGAATGTCGCGGAAAATCCGGATGGCGCTGTCGAGGTCCCCGTCCATCATCAGCTCAAGACCCCGACGACCCAAAACACGGAGTTCAGAATCGTCCTGAGGCTGCGGGACCGCTGGCTGGGCCCACGCGTCTGCGCTCGCCGCCGCCCCCAGCAGGAGCAAGGCGAACACTTTCGCTAGCTTCCGCTGCTTGTCGCTCATACACCTTCCTGGCAAACCTGCCCGGGCAGGCTGCAAGGCTATCGGCTGAGAGGTTATCAGGCTGGAGGACCTTTGAGCCAGCCCACGAGTATGTCGTTGCCCTCGACGCGTACTTCGTAAGCAGAAATCGAGTGCCCACCGGGGTGGTCGGGCAATCCGGTTCGGACATCGAACGTCCAGTCGTGCCAAGGGCAGGCAATCACGTAGCCCGCGAGCCGACCGTTCGCCAGCGGCCCACCCATGTGCGGGCAAACGGCGTTGACGGCGTAGAAATTGCCCGCGACGTGGCAAAGGGCTATCGGCTTGTCATGCACCATGACATGCTTCACGCCGCCTTCAGGAATCTCTCCCACCTCGGCAACTTTCTTGAATTGGGGCTGCTTGCTCATGGCTTGATTTCCCTCCCTCCACAACACTGGCCTTTATACCAAAATCCGGCCGGTTAGGGAGCAGCGGAAAGCATGGCCTCTTTCGCGACTTCGCGCGTTACCTTGCCCACCTTCAGCCGCCCGTCGCCGAAGCCGTGATAGACGCGGATTTGGGTCGAGCGGTCGAGCGGCTGGCCATCCAGGCTGCGGAGCGTAAAGAGCGGCGCGGAGGGATAGACAAGCCCGTTCCAGCTCACCGCGTGAAAGGCCACAAACGTGGGCGACTCAATCAAGAAGCCATATGGTGGCAATATCATCGCACCACCGCTCCGCGACTGATGAGTGAAATTCTTGCCCCCCGCGTTGACCACAACTTCTACCCTGTCCGCCCGTTGGGTCAACTGTATCTGCGCCGTGAGTTCATTGAGAGGCGAAAGAACCTCGTAAGTGTTCTTGACAAACCGGTCAAAGGGATGCAGCCCCTCGGCCCAGCCGCCGTCGCCACGAGTGAAAACCGCGGGGTCACCCGTGGTCTTCTCTGTCGCGGCAGCGGATGCGGGCGGGGCTGCCGCCTCCTTCCAGTAAAGGTGCGCCGGGACGTCATGGTAGTTGAGCGGCCGCCCGATGCTGAGGTGGTAGAGAACGTAATCGGCGGACTTGGAAATGTCGAAGCCGTATTTTCCGTAGAGCGCGATGCTGTCGCGATAGACAAGCTCAAACAGCGGCACCGATACTCCACCTACCTTCTTCATCTTTTCCAGGTCGTGGAAATAGCTCCCGTCTACTCCGGTGAGCCCTTCGAAGAAATCGCTGTGCGGGATGGCCCACTCGCGGCCGTCCTCGCTGCCGAAGATGCCGAAGACCTGGCGCGCGTAATCGGAAAGGGCCTGCTTCCATTTCATGTCGTCCGCCCGGGTGAGGGGGTGCTGGGGATCGAAGCATTCCTGGAGGCCGGCGGCATAGGTGGTGTCAATGAAGTACGAATTCGCCGCCGTCAACCTCTTCACGGCGGGCAAATTCTGCGGCCGTTTCGCCAGTTCGAAGGCTTTCTGGGAACAGGTTAGATAGGCGCGCCCGCCCCACCATTTGCCACCTTTCGCCAGGCTGCCGTCAGGAAGCTTCATGATGAGGCCTTCATCCCAGGAGGGCGAGTCGCGGTAGATGTCTTGATAGTTGTCGTGCAGGCAGAGGAGATAACCCAGATCCATCACCCGCCGCGTGCAGCGTGCGAACGCTTCATCCCCGCCGCACTCCGGCGCAGCGGGGAGAATATCCGGATGCTGATTGTCGTACCCACGGTGAATCCATCCTCCCATGACGAAAAGAACTTTGTCCAATTTCAGATCGTTCTTCAGATGTTCCGCCACCTGCGCGGCTTCGTCGAAAGTCCACACAACTTTGAGGACTTCTTCTTTAGTGCTTTCCTCATTCATTTCCCGGTCCAGCAAGGCCCACAACTTGTAGTTGATGGCGCCGAAGAGCTTCTGGCGCTCGGGGTTTGCCTTCAGCTTCTCTGCCCACGGCACGAGCAATCCCCGCGCCGCGGCAATCTGCCGGTACGCTTTGGCGGTCGTCACGTAATCGCCTTTACCCAGGAACCCGACCCGCACCGACCTGGCAGACTTGCGCAGCACCACCGAGGTGGAGAGCACCTGCTTCCCGCGGACCCACGCCGCTTGCGGCATCTCGCTCTTCACTTCCACGGCAACGTAAGGATCGTCCCATGTAATGAGCGCCGTTGCGCCGCGCTTCATCACACCCGCCATTTCCATGTGGCTGCCTTCGTAGGCGTAGGTGTCGTACGTCTCGGTAAACTTCAGCCCGCTATCGGCAGGGATGAGCAGCCCCAGGCGCGGCGTGACGATCACGTAGCCTTTTTCCGCGTCGGTCGTCCAAAGCGCATCATCCAGAATGCGGACGCTTTCCACGCTGAGGCCCTCCGCGGCCGCGTAACTGAATTCCAGCGTCTTGCCATCATCCAGGGCGCGGATTCGCGCGCGCAGCCATGCTTCCGGCCTCTCGGGCAGCGGATGAAACGTTGCTTCGAGCCCATTACTCACCCGCTTCACCTCACAGCGGGCCAACTTGGCTGGCTGCCTGTTTCCATCGACATTCAGGATCGCCTGGCCAAAGCGCGGCTCGTACGGGTTGGAGCGCCAGGTCACGTTGGTTTGCTTGTCCAGGATTTCGTAATTGCCGTTTTGGGGCGAGAGCCGGAAGCGCAGGAAAGCTGTCTCGAGTGTGGCAGCGTGCGTTGGACGTCGAGTCTGCTTGGCTGGCGCCGACGCTTGCACGGCAGCGGCTACGCTGGCCAGAACCAGCGTGGAGAGAAAACTGGCGAGGACCGCCATGCCGAGTCTAAGCTTGCGCGGTGACATCAGCTCCTCCTTGCCTCATCACTTCCCCTTCTGAGCGTCGCTGCACCTTGAGAAGCCATCGCCTCAAGGTTCTGAGAAACTCGTACATCACAAAGCACTCTAGCGCAAATGCGGGAAAGCCCAGGTAGCCCGGCAAGGGCATCTCAAAGACTTTCCAGCCTTGCAGGATTGGAAACACATAAACCCACTTGGCAGTTGCCCAGTAGTTCCAGAACTCCCAGAGGATGCCGCAAATCAGACCCGAGATCAGCAGGCTGTACAAAGTGGAAGTGCTGCCGGCTTCCAGATCACG
>JBEKCQ010000142.1:0-8823 GCA_050014795.1 Terriglobia bacterium
CGAGCCTCGACGGTTGTCTCCAAGAGGCGGTGGAGTCTTGCCGCAAACAAAGTGCCGACTTCTATCAGGAGGCTCTGGAAAAGCATCGCCAGGAGTCCGCAGCGCTGTTGGAGGACCTTCGGGTCCGCCTCCAGCAAGCCGGCCGCATCCTCGAGCCCACCCGTCCAGAACAAGAGAAAACGTAGACGAAGCAGATCTCCTTGAAACGCTGAGAGATGGGAGCGCCTGGGACCGCGCCTTGTCCTCACACCGGTGGAAGCCGGCAAACGGGCCGTGGTCGACCTGCAACAATCCTTCTCTGCCGCCCGCACGAGCGGCTGAGTGCCAATTCAGATCGATTACATTCGTTTGAGAAGGATGGAGGCCACCGAAGCAAACCCCGGCGCACGTCAACCTTCCGGTGGCTACCCGCCTTGGACACACCAACACCTAGATATCAACACGCGACCACCCGCGCGATGTCGGCGCCAGCCACCTCTGCTTGACTCAAAAGGAAAGCCCTGAGCGCTCTCTTTTCTTCAAGTCTGCTTGGCGTAGTTGACCAAGCCGGTCACGTCGATCATGACCACCGGCTCGTTTCCAACGACCCAGGCATTGTGTCCCGGAGGAACGACGCCAACATCACCGGGGCCATACTCGATTTCCGTGCCGTCGTCCATTCTGACGCGCAAGCGGCCCGAAAGATGGAACTGGGTGTGGGGCGCCTCACAACTCTTGGTCTTGGCAATCGGTTGGACATGATCCGACCATTTCCAGCCCGGCTCGAGCGTAGCGCGCCCAAACGTGACGCCGCCTACGGTGACCAGTTCAACCTTGCCTTTGGGGAACCGGCGCGTTTCCTCGGGTGAACTGAGACTCTTCTTCTCCATCGACTTCATTCCGTGCCTCCTCTACAGACGTGGTTTTCAGATAAGAAAGAAAGCCCTGAGGTTGAACCCAAGCTGGCCGCGAGTAGAATTGCAGCAAGGACCATGGCAGACGCCCTCCCGACTTACGGACGTGCTCCGTTCTCATATGCGATTTGGATGAAAACCGCGCAGGAAAGATTCAAGGAAAGGCGTATCGCCGTGGGCATGGGGGCTCATGACCGCCGTCATTGCCTTTCCAGCGCTGCCGGGGTAGGCTCTGTCTGATCGTTCAGACGGGCTCGTCAATCGGTTTCCGTGAGGGCCGGCGCCTGTCACCGGGCCATTCATCCGCAACTGCCCGTTGTTCCGGACCGCTGCGCAAGGAAACTGAAGGGAAGGAGCGACCATGTCAGACGCTGAGCAGAGGCGCAGGGACTTCCTCAAGACACTGCTGGCGACCGTCGCCGCGGGGACCCTGGACTGGGATTCGCTTCCGGTCGGGAACGCCGCCGCTTTGGGCGAAGGCCAATTCGATGCGGTGATTATCGGGTCGGGTCTGGGCGGACTGAGTTGTGCGGCGGCCTTCGCGCGTCAAGGCTTCAAGGCAGTGGTCCTGGAGCAACATGACAAACCCGGCGGCTACGCCACCAGCTTCCAGCGCCCCGGCGGCTTTGAGTTCGACGTCTCCCTGCACTCCACGGGCGTCGGAGAGAGGAATGGCCTGCACAACCTGATCTCCGGGTTTCCGGAGATTACCGAGATCGAATTCGTCCCCCACCCGAGTCTCTATCGCGCCATCTTCCCGAACCACGATATTCGCGTGCCCAACAGAAATCTGCCGGGCTACATCGACTTGCTCACCAAGTCCTTTCCGGCAGAAGCCGAAGGGATCAAAGCTGTTTTCGAAGAGCTGAACGGAGTAAACCAGGACTTTGGCCGGCTCTTCAGCAAGAAAGGCAACGTGGATATGAACCGCTTCCCGGCGGAGTATCCGCACCTGTTCCGTTTTTCCGGCAACACGTGGGGCCAGATCGTGGACGCGAAGATCCGGGACGCAAAGCTCAAAGCCATCATCTCGTCACTTTGGGTGTACTACGGCCTGCCTCCTTCCAAGCTGGCGAGCGTCTACTACGGTCCACCGACCTTCAGCTATCTAACTGGCGGTGGCTACTATCCAAAGGGACGCTCCCAGACGATCAGCAACGCGCTGGTGAGTTTCATCGAGGCGCGTGGCGGCAAGGTGTTGCTCGGAAACCGGGTCGAGAAAATCCTGGTCAAGGCTGATGCAGCCTACGGTGTGAGGACGGCCGGCGGGCAGGAATACACGGGCAAAGTCATCGTGTCGAATGCGAATGCCTACGACACGTTCCACAGGCTGCTCGACCCCGACGCCAGGAACGGCGAGCACCTGAAGGACTACCTGGTTCGGCTGAACAGTCTCAGCGTGAGCCTCTCCAGCTTCCAGATTTTCCTCGGCTTGAAACGCGATCTGGTGCGCGAGCTTGGTGTGACCGACACGGAGATCTTCTACTACCCCAGCTACGACCTCGAAGCCACTTACGAGGCAATGCGGAACGCTGATCTGACCAATCCAGGGTTCTGCATCACACTCTACGACAATCTCTATCCCGGGTACTCTCCACAGGGGAAGAACACGATCAACTTGCTCACACTCCAAGGTTACGAGCCCTGGAAGCAATACGAGGCCGACTACTGGAAGGGGAACAAGCGGCCATATCGCGCCGAGAAAGAGCGCCTAGCCAATCTGCTCATTCGCCAGGCGGAAAAGATCATCGTGCCGGGACTCGCGAACGCCATTGAGGTGAAGGAGATCGGAACGCCGCTGACCAATGTGCGGTACACGGGAAACTACCGCGGCGCGATCTACGGCTGGGATCAGACTCTGGACAACTCCGGTGCGCGGCGGTTGCCGCATGCGACGCCCATCAAGAACCTGTATCTCGCGGGTGCCTGGACGACTCCGGGCCATGGCTACGGCGCCGTCATCCCCAGCGGGTTGCAGTGTTTCGGAGAAATCATGAACCGTTGGGCGCAGCCCGGCGCGTGAGGACGTCAGGGTGATTCCTACGCCATGGTCGCTGGTCGGGGGCGGGGCACAAATCGCGCCCCTATCGGCCGGAGAGGCGGTCGTAGGCGGAGCGGGCGCTAGTGGTGCCCAGCGATTCGTGATAGAGCGATTTCAGGCCGAGAATGGCGCGGACTTCCGCGTCGAAGGCGTGGAGGGTCTTGAGATCGCTCACCCGGATGGGGAAGCGTTGGCCCTCGTGGTACCAGAACTTCTGATAACCGTGGTCTTCGAGCTTGCAGTCTAAACCGCGCACCTTAAACGTCGGGGGCCCAGAAGGAACCCAGCCGCCTTGGGCGTCCCGTCCGAGCAAGCGACTGCAATTGTCCTTCTTGACTGTAATGCACTCAGGACTGCCTGAGGCTTCGACCACCTCAAAGCCGGCGTCCCGATACTGCTTTCGCATGTCCGCCGCTACCGTTGGCTGTCTGCGCATGCCGTTTGACCTCGGTTGATTGACCGCGCTTGGACCGCGCTCGTAGAATGCAAGTCTAAAGTATACAGGGTGAAGTGTGAAGTCTGAAGCAGAAGGCGAAGCGGGAAACTGGAAATTCGAAATTGGAAAATCGAAAATCCAAAATCTAAAATCTCTCCGCAGGGGCAGATTTGCACACAGGGCAAGCCAGTGGCATTGAAGCTTAACCCAGCCCAGATCGAAGCGATTCGGCAGCATGGGGCACTGGACTATCCGAACGAGTGCTGCGGAATCCTGTTGGGTCAGGCGGAGGGAGAACTCAAACAAGTGCGCGAGGTAGTGGCGCTGAAGAACCTCCGACAGGAGCCGGAAAAGGCCCAGGAATTGATGCCGCTGGATTCGCCGGAGAGGGAATCGGAGCGCAACCGCTTCCTGATCGATCCCCGGGAGCAATTGCGGGTCGAAAAGGACGCGCGGGCTCGGGGCCTGGATGTCCTGGGCTACTACCACTCCCACCCTGATCACCCAGCCCGGCCTTCGAATTACGACCGCGAGCATGCCTGGCCTTGGTACTCCTACGTCATCATTGCGGTGGAAGCGAGCGAGCCGAAGGATCTTGCGTCGTGGATCCTGGCGGACGATCGGTCCCGATTTGAACCAGAGCACCTGGAAATCACCCAATAGAACCTCCCGGACGAGATGAGCCCTGTAACCTGACAGGGGCTCAGCGCATCTTATGTATGCAGGGGACGGCGATGCCGAAGGGCAGGTGCCGATCCTCTCGCGAGGGGGGTTTCGGGGACAGCCCCGACCATTGCGTAGTTGGCCGACCATGACAAGTCCTGCGGGATTCCGGGGGGAACACGTGGCGCAAGTGAAGGTGCCGGAAATCACGGCAACCGAACTCAAGAAGATGGTGGAGGAGCGGACGCCCTTTGTCTTGATCGACGTGCGGGAGCCGCACGAATACCAGATCTGCCACATCCCGGGTTCCCGCCTGATTCCGTTGGGCGACGTCCTCAGGCACATACACGAGTTTAGTCCTGAGGACGAGATCGTGGTCCACTGCCGCTCAGGCGTGCGCAGCGCGCGGGCCGTCGAGTGGCTCATAAAGGCTGGCTTCCGCCGGGTCCATAACTTGAAGGGTGGCGTCCTCGCCTGGGCCGAACAGGTGGATCCAAGCGTGCCGAAGTATTGAGCGTGCTGTAGTCGCGCTCTATGAGCACCGATCCCAGCGGGGCTGAAACGTGGCCCTGTGAACGAACCGAAGCCGACTGGCAAAATGCCTGGAACCAAAAGGAGTTTGTATCTTTTTCGCCGCTTGTGTATCATATGTTAAGTAGCGGCTTGGCGGGCCGCAGGAACTTGAGTGGGATGAGCGTGAACTTGGAAGTCCTAAACGACCAATCCTGCCTCCACATCGCCGGCGTTGCGGGCCGGGCGCGCAGCTTCGGCGGCGCCTCCATCATGCGCTGCATCTGTAGCTAGCCTGGATTCCTTGCTCCGACGCATCGGGGCGGGGGTTCCAAGGCGCATCCTCCAGACATCATCCAAAGAAATCTTCAGAAGCAGGCGGTACGACGCCACCGCGTGCACGCCTACATCACCGATCGTGGGCGCAGGTGGAACGGCGGAGGGTCAAAACTCAAGCGGAAACGGAGCTCTATGGCGAACATATACCAGGACAACTCATTCAGCATTGGCAGAACGCCGCTGGTCCGCCTCAATCGCTTGACTGCCGGACTGCGGGCGACGGTGCTGGCCAAGATCGAAGGCCGCAATCCAGCCTATTCAGTGAAGTGCCGCATCGGGGCAGCGATGGTTTGGGACGCCGAACGGCGAGGCGTGCTGAGGCCGGGAATGGAAATCATTGAACCCACTAGCGGCAATACGGGCATCGCGCTGGCGTTTGTGGCGGCGGCCCGGGGCTATGAGCTCACCCTGACCATGCCGGAAACCATGTCACTCGAGCGCCGCCGCGTGCTGGCAGCGTTTGGCGCCAAGCTTCATCTCACGCCGGGCGCGGAAGGCATGCCGGGCGCGATCAAGCGGGCGCTCGAGATTGCCCAGTCCGACCCCCCACACTATTTTCTTCCGCAGCAATTCGAGAATCCCGCGAATCCGGAAATCCACGAAAAAACCACGGGCCCCGAAATCTGGAAAGACACCGACGGCGCCATTGACGTGTTGGTTTCGGGGGTGGGGACCGGCGGCACCATTACCGGCGTGTCGCGGTTCGTCAAGAAGACCAAGGGGAAACCGATCCTGTCGGTGGCGGTTGAGCCCACCGCAAGCCCGGTTCTGACCCAGTCCCGCGCGGGGCTTCCGCTGACCCCGTCGCCGCACAAGATTCAGGGCATCGGCGCGGGATTTGTTCCTAAGGTGCTGGAGCTCGCGCTGGTGGATCGCATTGAACAGGTGTCGAACGAAGAGGCCATCGAATTCGCGCGCCGTTTGACGGTCGAGGAAGGGATTCTGAGCGGCATTTCCTGCGGTGCTGCCGCGGCGGTGGCCATCCGTTTGGCGAAAGAAAAAGAGTTTGTTGGAAAGACGATCGTCACCATACTGCCCGACTCCGGTGAGCGCTACCTTTCCACGGTGCTCTTCGAGGGTATCGGCTGAGGGCACAGCCGGGAGAAAGGCCCGGCCAGCGGAAATGCCTGATTCCGACAGCGCTCTGCGGAGTTTGCCAGATTTGAAACCGGGAGGGCCAAAGCGGCCCACGAGGGAGGTTAGATCATGGATCTCGAACGATTGAAAAACCTGGCCAGTGAGTTCAAAGTCGCCTTCGACGCCCAGCTGGCGGGCGATGACAGCGGGGAGTTCAAGCTGCCGAGCCGCGAAGCTGTAGCGCTGATCTGCCGGCGTTACCTCGACATACTGTTCCCGGTATTTTTCCTCGGCCAGCGTCTGGGCCGCGAACGTCTGCCCAGCGATTCGCGTCGGTACTTCCGGGAAATCGAAACGCTGCTGGCCGAACAGATGTGCCGTGCTATCCGCTTCGACCTTCGCCGGCGCGGCCTGCCACCTCCGGGCAACATGACAGACTGTGTGGGGAAGCAATTGGACGTGCTGTTCAGCCAGTTGCCGGAGCTGAGCGTTTTACTCGCGTCGGACATCGAGGCCGCCTTCCAGAACGATCCGGCAGCCCCCAGCCACGAGGAGATATTGCTCAGCTACCCGTGCATCGAGGCCATCACGGTGCAGCGTCTGGCCCACCGGCTATACCTCTTGGACGTCCCCTTCATCCCGCGCATGATGACGGAAGTCGTGCACAGCCGCACCGGAATCGACATGCACCCCGGCGCCTCGATTGGGCAGTCCTTCTTCATCGACCACGGCACGGGCGTGGTCATCGGCGAGACGGCCACAATCGGCAACAAGGTGACGCTCTATCATGGAGTCACATTGGGTGCTTTCAACCCGTTGGGCAAGGATGAACAAGGTCAGATCCGCCGGGGGAGGGAAAACAAGCGTCACCCCGACCTGGAAGACCACGTGACTGTGTACCCCAATGCGACCATTCTGGGGGGAAACACGCGGATCGGCCACCACAGCGTAGTCGGCGGCAACGTCTGGCTTACGCACTCGGTAGCGCCCTACAGTAAGGTCACCCTCAAGGATCCCGAACTGGTCATCCTCAACGGCGTGGCGGAGGTCTCTGCCGTTGGACAGCACATTTGAGAAGGGCGCAACTGGCGAGGCCGCGTCTTGCTCCAGAGACTGCCCTGAGGCTGCATGGTTTCGCTGCGCCGTGCAGTGCCCCGGTCGTCCCGCGAGGAAGCCAGCTTTACAGGATTCGAAATCTTGCCTATCATGAGTGGTGCAGGCGCTTACAGGGTGGTGCGAGAATCAAGTTTGAAATAGTCGTAGCGGCAGCGCTGCGGCTCTAGTTTATTGAAGAACAAGTCCCACAAGGAGGTTGCGCATGGCGCTGAAAGTCGGTGAGCAAGCTCCCGATTTCAAGCTCCCCGCGAACACGGGTGAAACGCAGGGAGAGTTCCAGCTTTCGAGCTATCGGGGCAAGAACGTCGTCTTGGTGTTCTATCCGTTAGATTTCACTCCGGTTTGAACGGCTGAGATGCCGGCATTCGAGGCGGACCTCGCCAAGTTTGCCGGCTACAATGCCCAGGTCGTGGGCATCTCAACCGATTCGGTGCCTTGCCATATTGCCTTCCAGCAATCTCTGGGCGGTTTGACGTTTCCGCTGGCGGCGGACAAGTGGCCGCACGGAGAAGTGGGCAAAGCCTACGGCGTCTTTCCCGCTGCCGCGGTCCCGCACCTCGGGATCCACGAGCGCGCCGTTTTCATCGTGGACAAGCAGGGCACGATTGCCTGGGTGAAGGTCTATGACCTGAAAGAGCAACCCGACATCGCTGAGGTTCTGGACGGACTGCGGAAGATTGCTTGAACTTGTCTGTTGTTGGTTGTCAGTTGCGTGTGGCCTATCCGGTTGGTGCAACTGGCAACCAACAACCCGCTACGAACAACCAACAGGCTCATGGGTGAACTAGCACGCAAAGCTGTACCGTATACTCCCGTTGACCGCCCCCTCAAAGAACTGGCCGTCGCCCTGGTGACGACGGCTGGTGTGCATCGCAAGAGCGACGAGCCTTTCAACCTGGAAGGCGACGAGCGCTTCTACGTCATCCCCGGCGACGTTGCCACCTCCGACCTGATGGTCACGCACAGCCACTACGACCACAGCGACGCCGACCGCGACATCAACTGTGTCTTTCCCCTCGACCGCTTGCGCGAACTGGCGGCGGAAGGTTTCATCAAGGCTGTCTCCAACAAGCACATCGGCATGATGGGCTTTACGAAGAAGCTCAGCTATGTTTATGAGCAGACGGTGCCCGCCATCGGGCAGGAGATCGAGCGCTCCCAGGCCGACGCCGTGGTACTGACCGGCGGCTGCCCGTTTTGCCACCGTGTGGTCGTGGCGGTACAGCGGGAGATTGAGTTGCGCGGCGTGCCCACGGTGGTCATCACTGTGCGTCCAGAGGAATCCCGGATGATGCGCCCGCCCCGCGCTATCTATCCCCTGGGATTCACTTTGGGCCACAGCCTGGGCCCGCCCCATCAACCAGAGGTGCAGCGGCGTGTGCTTCAGGACGCCTTGCGCCAACTCGAAGAGCTTCACCTGCCGGGGAGCATTGTGGAGAAGCAGTATTAGGGAACAGGTGACAGGGAACAGGTTACAGGGTGATTAGCAATTTCGAAATCCTCAATCTCAAATCTCAAATCACAATTCCTCAATCCCTAGTCCCCAGTCGCCAACCCCTTCGCCTGCTACCACCGAGCGCACGGGCAGTGGCGCATTCGCTAGGCGCGACGTGGCCGGACGCCACGCCAATGCCGCCCGCGTGAGCCCAGCGTCGGGCCGTGCGTCCGCATGGAACGCACCGGAAAAAGCGGGGGAGTGCCATGCGGCCGGACGAAGGTTAGTCGATGTAGCGGCGGTAGTTCTCGAT
>JBEKCQ010000143.1:0-9880 GCA_050014795.1 Terriglobia bacterium
ACGTTGTCGCCCACCAGGTCCGCGATCACCGCCGGGTTGCGCGGGTCGTCTTCGGGAATGCCGGCTTCCACCTTGCCCACCAGGTCGGCGCCCACGTCGGCCGCCTTGGTGTAAATCCCGCCGCCGAGCTGGGCGAAGAGCGCCACGAGACTGGCGCCAAAGCCGAAGCCCACAATCTCCGCCGGCACGTGCTGCGGGTCCGTGAGCCCGCCATAAGCCCAGAAGAGTCCGCCGACGCCCAGCAGCGACAGCGCCACCACGCTCAGGCCGGAAACCGCTCCGCCGCGCAGCGCCAGTTGCAGCGCCCGGTTCAGACTGGTGCGCGAGGCACTCGCTACGCGGATGTTGGCTCGAATCGAAACGAACATGCCGATGAAGCCCGCGAGCCCTGAACAAACGGATCCCGTCAGGAAACCCACCGTCGTCTTCCAGGCCAGGGCGTACTCGCCCCGGAGCACGTAAAGCCCAAAGATAATCAGCGCCCCCAGGCCGGCCATCATGTAGATGGTTTTGTATTGGCGGCGGAGAAAGGCTTCCGCGCCTTCCTTGATGGCGCTGGCAATCACCTGCATCTCTGCGGTGCCCGTGTCGGCCCTGAGAACTTGCCGGGCCAGAAGAAAGGCCACCCCCAGCGAAAGCAGACTAATAACGAGAATACAAATAAACAGAATAATAGGCAGTTGCATGGGATTTCCTCCGTACCAATCTCGCTTTCTTGCCCCCGAGGCGGGTTAGGTCGAGCGCGCCGACGTGAAGTCTTCGGGAATGCTGCAGACCCCACCGCGCGCGTCCTCGTTAAGGAGGCTCTTATAACACACGCAAAAAAAGGGCGTCAAGGAGAGAACTCCGGCCCCGGCAGCCCGGCGCCGGGAGAACTGTAGCGGCGACGTCGTCGCCGTCGCACCCAGGTTTCGATCAGCGGCGAGGACATCGCTACGCACCCGCCCAGGACCGGCGGCCCGAGTCTACATGTCTCTCTTGATAAGGCTATGACATGTTGTCCGCGCCCTGCCCCGCCAACCTTCCCGGCCCCTGCCCGGTGAGACTGGTGAGACTAATGAGAATGGTGAGAATGTTTTCCATAAGACCCTGTATTTCAATCGGTTATGAGGCTCGGCGCGCCTTGGTACGAGGCCATTATGGGTCATAACGCTACACTGTGTAATTTTTACCTGGGTTGACCGCTATCCCAGCGCTGTGGTATCAACGGTCCGCCCCCGGGAGCCGTGGAACCATGAAGCCGAAAGCCTTCGTCACTCGACCGCTTCCCGCCGCCGCCCTGGGGCGGCTAGCCTCGCGGTGTGAGGTGGCGGTCCATCCCGAGGATGGCGCGCTCCAGCCGGCGCAACTCGGCGCCGCCTGCCGCGACGTCGAAGGTCTACTCGTGGTCGGCGGGCGCGTGAACGAGGAGGTTCTGAAGGACGCGCCCCGGTTGCGCGTGGTGGCGAACTGTGGCGTCGGTTACGACAACATCGACGTGGCAGCTTGCACGGCGCGCGGCATCGTGGTCACCAACACGCCCGGCGTGCTCACAGACACGACAGCCGATCTAGCCTTCGCGTTGCTGATGGCGGTGGCGCGGCGCGTGGTGGAAGGCGACCGCCTGGTGCGCGAGGGCCGCTGGCAGTGGAGCATGCTGTGGGGCGCCGACATCCATCACCAGACGCTGGGCCTCTACGGTTTCGGTCGTATCGGCCAAGCGCTGGCGCGGCGCGGGCGCGGCTTCGAGATGCGCGTCATCTATCACGACGTCCAGCGCGCCGGCGCAGAAATCGAACGAGAACTGGCGGCCCAATTCGTGGACCAAGAAACCTTACTGCGCGAGTCGGACTTCCTCAGCCTGCACGTTCCGTTGACGCCCGAGACTCATCACCTGATCGGCGCGCGCGAACTCACGCTGATGAAGCCCTTCGCGTTCCTCATCAACACCGCGCGCGGCAAGGTCGTGGATGAAGAAGCGCTGGTCGAGGCGCTCAAGTCTCACCGCATCGCGGGCGCGGGCTTGGACGTTTTCGAGCACGAGCCGCACCTGCACCCCGAACTAGCGAAGCTGGAAAACGTCGTCCTGCTGCCGCACCTCGGCAGCGCCACCGCCGAGACGCGGTTGAAGATGGCGCTGCTGGCCGTAGAGAATCTGCTCGCCGCCCTCGACGGCCGCCGCCCGCCCAACATCGTCAATCCCGAGGTCTATGCCTGAGTACTATCAGAATGCCCTGCCATCGGAGTTGCTCGGTGGTCGGAGATACTCAGCTAAGGGCAGTTGATTCGCAGATTGAGTCTACCGTGGACTTTTCAACCACAAGAACCCACGCTTGGAAGATCACCAACCGTGGCTACCCGCTTGGGCATCTATTCGCCGAAAGTCATCCGCGCCAGTTCCTTCTTGAGCCTTTCACGTTCGGCCGGATCCGTCGACTCGGCCAAGCGGCCAGCCAGCGCATAGAAGCGCTGCCTTTCCCGCTCTTTCGCTTCCATGCCCGTTTCGATCAGGCCGACTAGTACCCGATTGGCACTCGTCCGCTGGCTTTTGGCCAGCGACTTGACGCGCTTGGCCAGCCGCGCCGGAAGTGAAACACTCTGGCGAAGTGCTTTGTTGGTTGCTCCCATGCCTTTACTATACACCAAAACACACCACTTTGCACCACTACGCCCGAGAGCTGTCATTCTGATCCCGCTCTGCGGGAGAAGAATCCCCGCATTTACCGAAGCAAATGCCGAGACCCTTCGTCCCGATCAGATCGGGACTCAGGGTGACAGTGGCCGCCGCGGTTGATTCGCAGTTTGAATCTACCGTGCGTTCGTGGGGTCGAAAAAACCCACGGTCGGAAAACAACCAACCGCGGCTGCCCGCTGTCAGAATGCCCTGCCGCCGGAGTCCCCCGGTGGTCGGAGATACTCAGGTAAGAACACTTGACGAATGCTTCGGGTGGCGTTACATTCGCGACAACTAGCCTTAGGAGGTACCGACCATATGGACGAAGGCACCGAGTTGCGCTTGCTCTTTCTTGCATCCCAGCGATTCGAGGATGGCAAGGCCATTAGGGGGGCGTTCCTCCTAACCGACCAGAACACAAAACCGCTGGAGTTTCGATGTACCAACCCAATTCGCCCTACACAGCTTCAGACAATACTCTACGGCTCTAGCCTTGAGGAACATGTGATGGTGCACTTGATCGGCCTACCCCTTTTGAATAGCGTCAAAGACAAGCTGCACCTAGTTCTGGTCGACGAACCTGATTTCCTCAAGGTTAGGGAGAAGGTATCGACGCCCATTGTCAGGATTTCGCGTGAGGGTGCCGTCGCGATCTCGTCAGAGAAGGACATCACGCCTCGGCTGCTCGTGTCCAGATCAGGGAAGTTTGACCCCATCACGTTGACTCCGCATCCCAAATTCGACAGCGACCGGGACCAAGCTAAGGCAGTCCTGGCGGAGGTCTTCAATAGCTATGATCTCCTGGAGCCCTTTGGCAGAATCGCCAAAGCTCTGGAGCAAGTTCATGCACAAAGAATAGGCGAGGAGAAATGAGGCTGGGAGCACAAATTGGCGGAGCCTTGGCACGGGTTCTCTCCCCGATTCCGGACTCTCGCGTTTTTGGTTTGCCTTTCCGGGCTGTGGGAAAACCTGAAAGTCAGCAAGTCGCCATTCCGGATTTTGAAAAATCGGTTGTTTACCAAATCCAGAAGTCCATTCTGCAGGACTCTCAAATGTCCGCCAACCTCCTCCTTTCCATTCCCCCGGTCTCAGCAGCATCGACGCTCATAACGCTCTCCTCAACGATCTACCGAATTCCCAATTTACAGACCGAAGCGCCGTCTATTGTTGAATTTTCTCCTGCCGCCTTGCCCAGTTCGACGATTAGCCCTGACCTTGTGGCGCTTATTCTGGCCGGTGAGCCCATACCGACGGTCTCTCGGAACTTGTTCACGCCACTACCCAGGCCACAAATTCTCGGTGAGGACTACCAAAGGAAAGGGAAACGAACACCACAACCTACACTCTTCCCTGGTATTGAGAAGTCACAGCCGCATGGCGAGTACAGAAAGGCATACCGGCGGATCAAGACAACAGGCACGATATCCACGCATACGATTCAGATGCTCACGATCTGGGACCAAATCTACTTGGTTCTACTACCTCCGATTAACTTGGATTTTGTTCCCCAAATCGACGTCGTAGAGAAGCTACGAGCTTACCAGAGAAGTGGAATCTCATTCCTAGTCGACCATGAGAGTGCACTTCTGGCCGATGAAATGGGAACAGGCAAAACTGTGATGGCGATTGTCGCCCTGCGAATCCTGTTTCGACTAGGGAAGATAAGAAAGGCCCTAGTGATCTGCCCCGTGAGTGTTCTTGGCGTATGGCAGGAACATCTGCTGGAATGGGGCAGTGAACTCAAGTTCACAGTCGTGAGGGGAACAAAAGAGACGCGCAAAATGGATTGGGATTTTCCAGCCCATGTGTATGTTTCAACTTACGACACAATCGCCTCCGACTTCCTCAACATCGTAAAGAAAAAGAAGTCGTTTTCTTGCCAGAATTGCCTTGTCGAGCTCCATTTCAAAGACAAACTTCACATATCGAACGCTGATGAAGTACCGGAATTCAAATGTCCTAAGTGTGGTGCGATCTTAAAGGATATTCCAGTCAAAGAATCTTTGGTCGACCCGGCTGTCTTTGACAGCTTCGATGTAGTGATTATCGACGAGTCGCAGTACATCAAGAATGCCGAAGTAGACAGAAGTCGCGCGGTAAAACTGCTACGTCCGAAGATACGTTGGGCCTTAACAGGTACACCTCTTGAGACTCGCCTCGATGACCTTGTTTCCATATTCGGCTTTGTAAAGCCAAACTACATGCGTGCCGAGGGCCTCACCCCGAATCTAGCCAAGGAGCTTATGAAGCCGTTCTTTCTGCGTCGCCTGAAGAAGGATGTGTTGCCCGATTTGCCGCCGAAATTACTACAGAAGATATGGCTAGAGCTGGACGGAGATCAGAGGCTTGAGTACGATCGGGTTTTCACGACGGGGAGAAACGAACTCACCCAGCTAGGAGAAAAGGTAACCAGGGTTCATATCTTCGCAATCATCACGAAGCTGAAGCGCATCTGCAATTTCGCACAACAGAAAGCGAAAAGCCCTAAGACAGAAGCACTGCTGGCACAGGTTCAGGAAATCAAGGAAAGCGGACACAAAGGGATTGTATTTACGCAGTGGGCTGACTCGTACGGAGTGGAGACGTTGCAGTCAGTGCTGAATCCCTTTGGTGCATGTGTCTTAAGAGGAGGAATGACGGACCACCAGAGACAGGAGTCTATCGCCAAATTCAAAGAAGATCCAGGGACCGCAGTCCTGATAGCAACTCTTAAGACAGGCGGCGTGGGATTGAACCTTGAGGAAGCGAACTATGTCTTTCACTTCGACCATTGGTGGAATCCTGCCACGATGTGGCAAGCGGAGGACAGGGTACATAGATTTGACCAGAAACATGAATGCGTCAACATCTACAGCTATTGGGTGCAGAACACGATCGAAGAGAACATTTTCCAGAAGCTTAAAGACCGGGGCCTGCTCTTCGACGAAGTCGTTAACGGGCTTTCTGAAAAAGCAATCGATGAGATGTTCTCTACCGAGGAATGGCTAGAGATGCTGGGTGTTAAGACTCAAAAACCGACGGAGAGAACAGAGCGGCGACAAGAACCAGCGCCCACGCCGTTTGACGAAGCACTAGCAAAGCTCTCCACGCTTAAACCCCTTGAGTTTGAGGAGCTGGTGATGGCGGTCTTTGGCAAATTGGGATTCAGTAACGCGAGAACCACTAAACGTAGCCATGATGGAGGGGTCGATATAATCGCAAATAGAATGTCCATTGGGAGAACCGAAAAGGTCATTGCTCAGTGCAAACGCATGGACCGGGTTGGAGTCGATGTTGGTCGAGAATTGCTTGGAGTCATTGCTGCCGACTCAACCATTGCGAAGGCATTCCTTGTTACGTCGGGCCTCGTCAGTCAAGAATGCCGCGCCTTCTGCGAACGAGACGGTCGGCTCGCTATCGTTGAGGGCCCACTGCTAACTACATACGCAGTCCAATTCGGGCTTCTATGAGTGCTTTATCGAGAGTAGGGGCGCGCCGCGTGCGCGCCCAGGTTTATCGCGCCTGCTTCTGACGGGCGGACACAGAGGTCCGCCCCTACACTCCCGGGCAACACAGAGGTCCGCCCCTACACCCCCCTTGCGTTTCCCGCTCGCGTTTCCAATAATGAAGGGATGCTGACACGCGACAACATTCGTCTGACGCTGGAAGGCGCGCGCGCGATTCTGGCCGCGGCGGAAAGCCGAGCGCGCGCGATCAAGGTGCCGCAGAACATCGCCGTGGTGGACGAGGGCGGGCACCTGCTGGTGTTTGCGCGCATGGACGGCGTCAAGCTGTCCTCGATCGAAGTGGCCCTCACCAAGGCTGTCGCCGCGGCGCTGCGCCGCACGCCGACCGGGCCGTCGCCCGCGAACGAACCGAGTGTCATGCTCTCGCTCGGACTCTCGCTCGCCACGGACGGGAAACTCACCTGCATTCGCGGTGGCTTGCCCTTGTTGGTGAGCGGGCAATGCGTGGGCGCTATTGGCGTGAGTGGCGGGACCGAAGACGAGGACGTGCAAGTGGCGCAGGCGGGCGTCGAGGCGCTCGCGAAACTGACATAATGAGAACCCGCAGCGTACCAATCAGCGTCGCCAAGCCTTCCTACACGAGCGGCAAGCAGCTCGCGGAACAGATCTTTCTCGACACGATGGCGGCCATCGACGTGCGCCACGCCATGCTCCAGAAGCTCAAGCGCGAAGGCGGAACGCTCGAGGCCGGCACCGCCTCGATCCCACTCCTGCGGCCGCCGCGCGTGCTTGCCTTCGGGAAGGCCGCCAACAGCATGGCTGCCGCTCTTGACGAGGTCCTGAGCGGCCAAGTAGAAGCGGGCGTGGTGGTCAGTCCCGCGGAGCCGACTAAGAAGCTCGACAACTTCCGGTACTTTGTCGGAGGCCATCCCTATCCCAATGCCGGCAGCTTCGAGGGCGCGGAAGCCGCTCTGGAACTCGTCTCCGGTCTTGGTTCCGACGATGTCGTGATCTTTCTGGTGTCGGGTGGCGGCTCGGCGCTGCTGGAGAAGCCGATTGATCCGGCCATCAGCCTGGGTGACCTCATCGAACTCAATCGCGTGCTGGTGGGTTGCGGCCTGCCGATCGAGCAAATCAACGTCTTGCGCAAGCACCTCTCCGCCGTCAAGGGCGGCCGGCTCGCCCAGCGCGCGCACCCGGCGCGGCAACTCACCATCTTCATTTCCGATGTGCCCGAGCATTTGCCCTCGATGGTAGCCTCCGGCCCGACTATGGCCGACGAATCTACGGTCGAGCAGTGCACCAGCTTGGCCGAGCAACACGGTCTGGTCGGCAAGTTCCCTGCCAGCATCCGCAAGCATTTCGAGCAGCGGACGGTTGAGGAAACGCCGAAGCCCGGCGATGAGCGATTTGCCAATTCACAGTACTTCTGCTTGCTTTCGAACCGCGATGCGGTCGAGGCCGCGAAAGCCGCGGCGGAGCGATTGGGCTTCGCGTGCGAGATTGATGCAAGCGCCTGGGACGCGGACTTCCGGCAGGTGGCTGACGCCAATCTGGCTTCACTTCAGGCGTTGGCCGAAGTCCACCCCGGCCAGCCGGTTTGCCTGGTCGTGGGCGGCGAGGTTACTTGCCCCGTGACTGGGTTGGGGACGGGCGGGCGCAATCAGGCTTTCGTTCTTTACGCCGCGCAGAAAATCGCGGGACAAAGGCGCGTGGTGCTGAGCGCCGGCACCGATGGGCGCGACGGCAACAGTCCCACGAGCGGCGCCGTGGCTGATGGGCAAAGCGTTTCTCGTGCCTACGCCCTAAATCTCGACGCCGCACAATATCTGGCCATGAGCGATTCGTATCATTTCTTCCGGACGCTCGGCGATACGCTCGATATCGGCTTCACGGACAACAATGTTCGCGATGTGCGACTCTGGCTCGACTTTGGCTAGTGAATCGCAAAGAAGACAGGAGTCAGAAGTCAGGAGCCAGAATCTAGCGGGAAGGGCATGCCCCAACCCCGCCTTGCCCTCGAAAGCAAAATGAAGTCGCTCGCCAGGAGGTTCGTACGAATTTCTGGGTGCACTTCATTCTGACTTCTTACTTCTGACTTCTGGCTTCTACAGGGGGTCTTCATGCCGCAATCCGTCGGTTTCATCGGTCTGGGAATTATGGGCCAGCCCATGGCCCTGAATCTGGTGAAGGCTGGCTTCGCGGTGACGGTCTTCAACCGCACGCGGAGTAAGGCGGAGCCGCTGGAGCAGGCCGGGGCGCGGGTCGCTTCCACGCCTGCTGAGGCGGCGCGCGACGCTGAGGTCATCGTGAGTATTGTCAGTGACACGGCGGCGATGGAAGAGGTGGTCTGCGGCAAAGGCGGTATTCTCGAAGCCATCCGACCAAGCGCCGTCCTGATCGATTCGAGCACGATCAGTCCTACGGTGAGCCGCAAGCTCGCGTGCCTCGTGGCGGGAAAGGGAGCCGCTATGCTCGATGCACCCGTCACCGGCAGCAAGCATGGTGCCGAAAAAGGCGAGCTGACCTTCATGATCGGCGGCGAGCGGGAAGCGCTGGAGCGCGCGATGCCTGTTCTGAAGGTTCTGGGGAAAAAGCACGTCTACTGTGGCGAGCACGGGCTCGGTTTGGCTGCGAAGCTCGCCATGAATTGCATCCTGGCAACCACGGTCGAGATTTTTTCCGAGGGCTTCGTAATGGCCACGAAAGCCGGTGTGCAGCCGCAGACCTTGCTCGAGATCATGCAGTCGAGCCTGGCGCGCTCGGCGATCGTGGACTTCAAGGCGCCGTTCGTCTTCAAGGGGGACTTCACCCCCTACTTCCCTCTCAAGCTCATGCATAAAGACCTGGAGTTGGCGATGGAAGCTGCCTACGCTCAGAACGTCCCGATGCCCGCTGCCGCCGCGGTGAAGGAAGTCTACGGCGCGGCCAAAGCACAAGGGCAAGGCGACCGCGATTACGTTGCCGTCATCACCTTTCTCGAGGAGCTGGCAGGAGTCAAAGTGCGGGTCGCAGCAGCCCCCTGAAGCGCGGGAGTAGGCAGAAGGCAGTCGGCAGTAAGCAGACGGCGGTTGGCTCGCTATTTCTCAGTTTTGGCTTTAGACTGTCGAGGGTGAACTGCGGACTTTCCTGGTGAGCTTGCGATGCTTTTGTACCTGATCTGGCAATGCTTGAAATGCGGCTACGCCTTGGTCGCCAAGGATCCCCCCGACAAATGCCCCGATTGCGGCGCCCCGCGCGAGGAGTTTGTGCTCATCGAAGAAGATTGATTCCTTGGAGCGGCGCGGCAACCGCAGTTCCTCCGCTGCGCTCGCCCCCAACCTTTAAGCTCCGTTTCACCTCCTACGATTCGCACGCGCATGCTTTTCCCGAATTGTCTTGGCGCGGGCTTTCATCTCCTTGGCCTCGGTTCCACGACCGGTCTTTTTGAGCAGGGCCGCGTAATTGGCGAGCACTGTAGCCACTCTCTGCGGCGGTCCTGCGGCTTTTTCGAGAATCTCCAGCGACCGCTTGTACAGCGGCTCAGCGTCAGCGTACTTCCCTTGGGCCTGGTAGACCAGTGCCAGATTGTTGAGGCTAGTGGCCACGTCGAGATGTTCCGGCCCCAGCGCTTTTTCGCGGATGGCCAATGCGCGCTGGAAAAGCGGTTCCGCGTCGCGGTAATTCACCTGGGCGTGGTAAAGCATCCCCAGGTTGTTGAGGTTGGTGGCGACTTCAGGGTGCTCCGGCCCGAGGATCTTCTCCCAGGCAGCCACTGTCCTTCGGTAGAGCATCTCGGCCT
>JBEKCQ010000144.1:0-14870 GCA_050014795.1 Terriglobia bacterium
GCGTGGGCCAGGTCGGCGCGGGATTGATTGTAGCGGTAGAGGGCACTAATCTGGTTGTCGTTCGCGCGGGCGAGCGCGTCCTGCGCGCTGATGACTTCGATGTTGTTCGCGACGCCGGCCTGAAAGCGGTCGCGCGCCTGCTCAACTTCCTGCTGAGCCAACTTGACTCCCAGATTCGCCACGTCCACCTCGTGGCGTGCAGCTTCGAGCTCGGCCAGCGCCGTTTTCACCTGCAGGGCGATCTGGTTCCGCAATTCCTCTCGTTCCTGTTCCACTTTCTTCAACTCCAGGGCTGCCTTCGCTCGTTCCGCCTGGATTCTCCCTCCGGTGAACAGCGGCACATCCACCGTCACCTGGTACTGGTAGGAGGGAATCGCCGAGGGAGCGGAAAGACCCTGGTAGCCCCACGAGCCTCCCAGGGCGACCTTGGGTAGCCGCGACTCGCTCGCCGCCTGCTTCTCGAAGCGGGCAATTCGGTCGCGCGACTCCAGCGCCTTCATTTCCGGACGGGTTGAGAACGACTGTTCCAGACTCTGCGCGGCCTCGAACTCCGGGGTTTCAAAGAAGCTCATCTCATCCGCCAGATCCACGGTTTGGTGCGGATCCAGGTTGAGCAATCGGCCCAAGCCGTAGAGTGAGGTTTTCTGCTGAGTTTCGGCAACGATGAGGCGTTGCTTCTCGTTCTGGAGCTGAACGTTCGCGCGCAATGCGTCGAGCCCGGTACCGACTCCGTGCTTCTGCAAGTCGGCTGCTTGGTCAAAGAGAGCCCGAGCGAGCTCCACGCGCGATCGCGCCGCCCGAACGTTGGCCGCGGCGCGCAGGCCCCCCAGGTATTGCGAGACGACGAGCAGCACGATCTGCTCCCGCACCGTGGATTCCTGGGCCTCGGTGGCTTTGACACCCTGGCGCGACGCTTGCCACCGGCGCCACAGGGTCAGGTCAAACACCGGCATGGAGAAACCCGTTCCGGCTTGGAAGGTCTGAAATGGCCCCGCGTGCTGCGGGGTGCCGGGGAAAGGCTGACCGATGAAGGCTTCGAGGTTGAACCGCTGGGCCCGGTCGTAAACTTCAATGCCCACTTGCGGCAGCAAGGCGGCGCGAGCCCCGGCACCGTCCTGTTCGCTTTGCGCCACATTGAGACTGGCAATCTGGACTTGCGGATTCTCCTTCAGCGCGAGTTGGACCGCCTCCCGCAGTGTCAGGCGCAGCGGAGGCTTCTCCTCACTACGCAGGGTTCGGCCCGCAGCCAGCAGCGTAAGCAACACGAGGGCGATGACCTGGGGGATGACTTCCTTCCGGTGGCTGTCAATGGTGGTCCTGAGCATGGCCGCGTTCCTCCACGAAAGCATGATAGGCAGGTTTGGATCTGGGCTGCCGGTGATACGCCAATGCTCTATCATACCGGCATTCTTATCAGTTTGGCTGCCCGTCTTGTGTCGAGAGCGAAGCCAAGCCGGGAAAGGATGGGGCGTCAGGCGGGTTGGTTCAGGGGTCGGAGTAACCTCCAGAGCTTGCGCCCCCGTGCCCGAGAAGGTGCGAGAAAAGACCAGTATGTGGTAGGGCACCCATACCGGAGACATATTGTCACCGTGGCGATTTGAGTTTGTGCCGATGCAGAGAGGGACACATTGTTTTTGAATTTGCTTTTTTGGCTCAGAAGCTAGGGCTTTCGCACAGACACTAGGCAATTCGGCAGCCCCGCAGGCGGTTCGGGGTGTGTTAGAATTGGCCCGTTGCGTGCTAGCTCAATCAGAACAGGTGTTTCTGGGGGAATAAGATGGCCGAACAAACACACTGGCTAGGGTCCTTCCTGGCCCACTTGTCACCGCGGGTGCAGGAGAAGTTGCTGGCGCTGGGCGAGGCTTTTCATTATTCGGAGGGGCAGACTATTTTCCACGAAGGCGACCCCAGCCTCTACCTCTACATAGTAAAGAGCGGGCAAGTCGCCATCGACGTTCACATCCCGTCGAAAGGGCGCCGTTCCATCATGACGGCTGGGCCGGGGGACCTCTTCAGCTGGTCGGCTTTGGTCGAGCCGCGCCTTGAGACCGCCGCGGCGCGGGCAGTGGAGGAAACCGAGGCCTTGGGGATCAAAGGTGGCGCTTTGATGGACCTGTGCCGGGAAGATCTGGGACTCGGTTTTGAGGTGTATCACGAACTGGCGGAGGTCATCGGTGCCCGGCTGATTGCCACGCGCCTGCAATTGCTCGGCATCCTTGCCGGTTAGGCTCACGAGGAGGAGCCATCATGTCGCCCAGCCTGCCGCGAGTTTCTGCTAACGTTGGAATACCCAAAGCTTCCCTTCAGCAGGTCTTTGACAACCTGCGTGCGGCCGGCTTTTCTCTGGTGGGACCCACGGCACGGGACGGCGCTATTGTGCTGGACGAAATCGTCCGCCTGGACGACCTTCCCCTGGGTTGGACTGACGAACAGGAACCGGGTCGATACCACTTGAGGAAGACTCGCGAACGCGAGGCACAGTATTTCGCTTTCAGCGTGGGCCCGCACTCCTGGAAGCAGTTTCTCCACCCGGCCCGTCTCCGGCTGTTCGGCGTGGAAAAGAAGAATGGCGACTGGGTCTTTCGGCCGCCGGAGGAAGCTCCCCCGCACTATGCCTTCATCGGGGTTCGGGAGTGCGATCTGGCGGCCATCGGCGTCTTGGACCGCGTGTTGTTGAGCGGAGAGTTCCGTGATCCCCATTACGCCAGCCGGCGGGAAAACGTGTTCGTGTTGGCGGTCAACTGCGGCCGGGCCAATCCCACCTGCTTCTGCACCTCGATGAAAACTGGGCCGCGGGTAACTGGCGGGTTTGACTTGGCGCTCACGGAACTGCCCGACGTGTTTCTGGCGGAAATCGGTTCGGAAGCGGGTTCCGAGATGATGAAGGGTACGTCCTGGACGCCGGCCACGGCCTTTGACCTCGGCCGGGCGACGCGGGCTCTCCAGCAGGCCGAGAAGGAAATCGAGCGCCACTTGAAGACGGACGATCTGCCGGGGGCGGTCTACGACAACCTGGAACATCCGCATTGGGATGAAGTGGCCACGCGCTGCCTGTCGTGCGCCAACTGCACGCTGGTGTGCCCGACCTGCTTCTGTACGACGGTCGAAGACGCGAGCAATCTGCGCTGCACCGTGGCGGAGCGCACCCGGCTGGCGGACTCTTGTTTCAATCGGGATTTCTCCTCCGTTTTCGGGGGCAACATTCGTCCCAATATACGTTCTCGATATCGGCAGTGGCTCAGTCACAAGCTGGCGTCCTGGATCGACCAGTTTGGGACGTCGGGCTGCGTGGGCTGCGGCCGCTGCATCACTTGGTGTCCGGTAGGGATTGAGATTACGGAAGAAGTGAACGCTATTCGCGCGAAGGCGGCCCAATGAGCGTGGCATTTCCAGCGACGGAAGTACGGAATCCTTTGGATCCCATGCTGCCCCGGCCAGCCGTCATTCAGGCCATCAAGCCCGAGGCAGCCGGGGTCTCTACTTTTTCCCTGGCGTTTGCCGACGCGGCCGATCGGGCGGCCTACCACTTCCAGCCCGGGCAGTTCAACATGCTCTATCTGCCGGGCTTCGGTGAGGTGGCCATCTCGGTGAGTTCCGACCCTGAGGAGCCACAGCTGCTCGGCCACACGATCCGCATCGCAGGGAATGTGACGCGGGGTATCAGCCGACTGAAAGTGGGCGACACCCTTGGAGTTCGCGGCCCCTACGGCAGCCCTTGGCCGCTGGAGCAGGCCGCTGGTAAGAACTTGATCATCGTCGCGGGCGGGATCGGTCTGGCGCCGCTGCGGCCGGTGATTCTCTCCGTTCTCAGTCATCGCGGCGCCTATGGACGCGTGTTGCTCCTTTACGGGGCCCGGACGCCGGCTGACCTGCTCTACACCCGCGAATTCGGCAGGTGGCGCGAAGGAGGGCTCGAAGTCAACGTCACCGTGGACGTAGGGGATGAGAACTGGAAGGGAAAAGTGGGGGTGGTCCCCCAGCTTTTCTATTTTGTACGCATGGAACACAAGAACACGCTGGCCCTCACCTGCGGGCCGGAGATTATGATGCGGTTCGTCATTTACGAGGCGCTGGCCCGCCGCATACCGAAGGATGCCATCTACATCTCAATGGAACGCAACATGAAGTGCGCGGTAGGCTTCTGCGGTCACTGCCAGTATGGCCCCAACTTCATCTGCAAGCAGGGGCCGGTTCTCAGCTTTGCGGCGATCGAGCCTTTCTTCGGCAAGGAGGATTTCTAATATGACCTCCGATGCGCGGCCCAAGCTGGCGGTTTACAAGTTCGCCTCCTGCGATGGCTGCCAGTTGGCGCTCCTGAGCCTGGAGGATGAGCTGCTCAGCCTCGTCGGCGAGGTTAACGTCGCCTACTTTCTGGAGGCGAGCTCGGCCACGCTGGAGGGTCCTTACGACGTGGTCCTGGTGGAAGGCTCGGTCACGACGGCTCACGATGCCGAGCGTATTCAGGCGGTGCGCAAAGAAGCAAAATATCTCATCACGATCGGCGCCTGCGCGACGGCTGGCGGCATCCAGGCTTTGAAGAACTGGAAGGACCTGGATGAGTTCATTCGTGCCATCTACGCCACGCCGGCCTACATTCACAGTCTGAAGGATTCCACGCCCATCTCCAGCCACGTGCCCGTGGACTTCCAGCTCAACGGTTGTCCCATCAATAAGTATCAGCTTCTGGAGGTCATCACGGCGCTGCTGCAGGGGCGCGCGCCGCACCTGGCGTCCCACTCGGTCTGCATGGAGTGCAAGCGTCGTGGGACGGTGTGCGTGACGGTCGCCCAGGGCATTCCCTGTCTCGGCCCGCTGACCCATGCTGGCTGCGGCGCCATCTGCCCCGCCTACAACCGTGGTTGTTACGGGTGCTTCGGGCCGATGGAGAATCCGAACCCGGACTCGCTCGTCGGGCATTTGCAGAAGGCGGGTGTGCCACCGGGTGAACTGGTTCGGTTGTTGCGCGGTTTCACGGGATATGCGGAGGCATTCCGCTCCGCCAGCGAAAAGTTGGAGAAGACAGCTCCATGACTCAAGGGAACACAGGTTCCGTCGGCTCGTCCCAGCGCACGGTGAAGGTGGAATACCTCTCGCGAGTAGAGGGTGAAGGTGGGCTCTACGTCCGGGTGGAGAACGGCCAGCTACGCGAGGTCAAGATCGACATCTTCGAGCCGCCGCGCTTTTTCGAAGCGTTTCTCCGTGGCCGCCATTTCCAGGAAGTGCCCGACATTACGGCACGCATCTGCGGCATCTGCCCGGTGGCCTATCAGATGAGCTCCGTGCATGCTCTGGAAGCGGCCCTCGGTGTGACTCCCGGGCCGGAGATCAGACAGTTGCGGCGGTTGCTCTATTGCGCGGAGTGGATTGAAAGCCACGCGCTGCACATCTACCTTCTCCAGGCTCCTGACTTTCTCGGTTACGACAGCGCCATCGCGATGGCTGCGGATCACCCGCAGGAAGTGGAGCGGGCGTTGCGGCTTAAGAAGATCGGTAACGACCTGCTGGCGCTGCTGGGCGGCAGGGCTACGCATCCGGTGTCGGTTTGCGTGGGTGGCTTCTACAAAGTCCCGCGCCGCAAGGAACTGGAGGCGCTGCGCGGCGACCTCGAGTGGGGTCTGGAGGCCGCGCTGGAAACGGTCCGCTTCGTGGCGGGCTTGTCCTTCCCGGACTTTGCTCCGAACTACGAGTTCGTCTCGGTCTCCCATCCCGATGAGTATCCGATGAACGAGCGGAAGATCGTTTCCTCGGCAGGCGTGGACATCGAGCCGACGGAGTTCGAGCGGGTGTTTCTGGAGGAGCACGTCGAGCATTCCACGGCGCTGCACTCGAAACGCATCGACACGGGCACGAGTTACTTTGTGGGCCCTTTGGCGCGAATCAATCTGAATTTTGAGAAACTGTTTCCCCGGGCCAAAGAGGCGGCGCGGGCCACGGGAATTGCCTGGCCCTGTAAGAATCCCTTTATGGGCATCGTGGTGCGAGCCGTGGAGCTGGTACACGCGTATGAGGAGGCGCTGGCCATCATTGCGTCTTATCGGGAGCCGGCGCGCAGCCGCGCGGAATTCAAGGTGCGCGCGGGGGAGGGCTGCGCCGCCACCGAGGCGCCGCGGGGTACGCTCTACCACCGCTATCGCATCAATGATCAGGGGCTGGTGGAGTTTGCCAAGATCGTCCCGCCCACGGCGCAGAACTATCGCCGGATGGAAGACGATCTGCGCCTGTTCCTGCCGGGGATTCTGGAGCGGACGGAGCCTGAGATCGCCCGTGCCTGTGAGAACCTGATCCGCAACTACGACCCCTGTATCTCCTGCTCCACCCATTTCTTGAAACTGAAGCTCGACCGTGAGTGAACCTGCACGCCAGTCCGAGAGCCGCAGCGATGCCGGCGAGGCAGGCGTGTACCTGCGGGTGGTCGGCTGTGGCAATCCCCAGGCGGGGGATGACAGGGCAGGTCTGGAAGTTGTCCGCCGCCTGCGCGCCCGGGGCGAGGGGGCGTGTGAGCTTCTGGAAATGCCCCAGGCGAGCGTGGAGATGCTCGATCTTCTGCAGGGCGCCGGCGTGGTTCTTTTCGTTGACGCGGTATCGAGCGGTGCGCCCCCAGGCACTGTACACTTGGTGCCCCTGCCATCGTTGGCGATTGAACCGCGCGCCCTGGGCGCGCTTTCCAGTCACGGCTGGGGATTGGCGGAGATCTTGAGGCTGGCTGGAGCTCTGGGGCGGCCTACACCCAGGCTGATGCTCCTGGGCGTGGAGGTCGGGACGGTCGGGCCAGGCGAAGCCTGCACGCCGGCAGTCGAAGGGGCAATTCAAATCGTGGTGGAGAAATTCCCGCAACTGCGGGTTTTTCTCACTGGGGCGAGGCAGCGGGATGGGCATGACTCCCGGCGGTTCCCGCCTGGCGATACAACGTTCCCCATGGGTGGTGGCGATGCGCCCATCGCCGTTGGAGGTCAGTGATGTGCTTGGCGGTTCCCGGCAAGATCTTGGAGATAGAAGAGCACGACGGTAACCGGACTGCACGGGTCGAGTTCGGTGGCATCACGCGAGCTGTTCAGCTCGATTTCGTCCCCGAAGCGCAGGTGGGCGATTACGTAGTGACGCACGTGGGTTTCGCCATCAGCCGGCTGGATGCTGAGGAAGCGGATCGTACCTTGCGCATGCTCGAAGCCATGGGCCTGCTGGAGAGTGAAGGTTTAGCAGCGCCGTAGAGGCGGATTCACGCCGCCATTCTGTGGCGGGATGAACCCGCCACACCATATGAAGTACATCGACGAGTACCGCGACAAACGCATCGCTCGGGCCCTGGTGGCGGACCTCGCCCGCCGCGTCACCCGTCCGTGGGTGTTGATGGAGATTTGCGGCGGACAGACCCACACGCTCATGCGCTACGGCCTTGACGAGCTGATTCCGCCACAGATCAGCATGGTTCACGGCCCTGGCTGTCCGGTCTGCGTGACCCCGCTTGAGACCATCGACAAGGCCATCCAGGTTGCCGCACGGCCAGAAGTGATATTCGTTTCCTACGGCGACATGCTGCGCGTGCCGGGCTCTCGCTCCGACCTGTTCCGCGTGAAAGCGGCGGGCGGGGATGTCCGGGTTGTATACTCGCCGACGGACGCGCTGAAGATTGCGCGGGCGCATCTGGAGAGCCAGGTGGTGTTCTTCGGCATCGGGTTTGAGACCACGGCGCCGGCCAACGCCATGGCTGTATGGCAGGCGAAACGCGAGGGGCTTCGGAACTTCTCCATGCTCACCTCGCACGTGCTGGTGCCGCCGGCCATCCGGTTGCTGCTCAGCTCGCCTCAGAACCGCGTGCAAGGTTTTATTGCCCCGGGGCACGTCTGCACCGTGATGGGCTATCGAGAGTATGAGGTACTCAGCCGCGAGTTCCGTGTCCCCATCGTCGTGGGAGGTTTCGAGCCGATAGATCTGCTCGAAGCCATCTCGATGCTGGTAACCCAGCTCGAGGAGGGCCGCGCGGAAGTGGAGAACCAGTACGCACGCTCCGTGAGTTACGAGGGCAACCTGCCGGCGCAGGCGATTATGCGCGAGGTGTTCGAAGTCTGCGATCGCAAGTGGCGTGGCGTGGGGCTTATTCCGCAGAGCGGCCTGCGGCTACGGCCGGAGTTTGCCGCGCACGACGCTGAGAAGATATTCAAGCTGGAAGAAGCGAGCGTCGAGGAACCCGCCGAGTGCCTCAGCGCCCAAGTCCTACAAGGGCTGAAGAAGCCGGTTGACTGCCCAGCCTTTGGTCGGCGGTGTACACCTGAGTCGCCCCTGGGTGCGCCCATGGTCTCGACCGAAGGCGCCTGCGCAGCTTACTACCAGTATCGGCGACACGCATTGGTCTCGTAAGGGGAAGGCTCGTGGACAACGGTAAAATCGAGTTCAGTTGCCCGGTGCCCCTGCCGGCTCGCGATAAGGTGCTCTTGGGCCACGGGAGTGGCGGCAAGCTGACTTCGGAGTTGATCCGTGACGTCTTCCTCCCCGCGTTTCAGAATCCTGCCTTGGCCCGCCTCGACGACCAGGCCATTGTCAGTGTGAACGGCCTGCGCCTGGCCTTCACTACGGACTCCTTTGTCGTCAGCCCGCTGTTCTTCCCCGGGGGGGACATCGGGTCGCTGGCCGTGCATGGCACGGTGAATGATCTAGCCATGGGTGGTGCGCAGCCGCTGTTCTTGAGCGCCGCCTTCATCATCGAAGAAGGCTTGCCAATGGAGACCCTGCTCCGGGTTGTTGACTCCCAGAGGCCGGGGTCGAGGTGGTGACTGGCGACACCAAGGTGGTGGAAAAGGGAAGCGGCGACGAACTTTTCATCAACACCTCGGGGCTAGGCTTGGTGCCCGACGGCGTGTGCCTGTCGGCAGACCAGGCGCGGCCAGGGGATCGAGTGTTACTGAGCGGTTCCGTCGGCGAGCACGGCATCGCCATTCTTGCTGAACGCGAGGGACTGGAATTCCAGAGCCGGGTCGAGAGCGACAGTGCCGCGCTGCATACTCTCGTAGCGGCAATGCTCGCCGTGACTCAGGACTCGATTCGCTGCCTTCGCGATCCTACGCGCGGAGGAGTTTCCAGTGCTCTGAACGAGATTGCGGCACAGTCGCGGGTGGGCATCCTGATGGACGAGCAGGCAATCCCGGTGCGGGAAGAAGTGAAAGGCGCCTGCGAGTTGCTGGGGCTCGACCCGCTTTATGTGGCCAACGAAGGAAAACTGGTGGCGATCGTCGCCCCGGACGTAGCGGAAGGACTTCTGGCGGCGATGCGGGCTCACCCGCTGGGGCGCGGGGCCGAGATTATTGGGACCGTCCGCGATTCTCATCCTGGGGTGGTGGTGATGCGGACCTTGCTCGGCACGACCCGCATCGTGGACATGCTCTCCGGTGACCAGTTGCCGAGGATTTGTTGACATTGCCATCAGCCATCTGCAGGTAGCCAGACTCATGCTTGCCGAGGGCTGACGGCTGAAAGCTGATTGCCCCTCTCATGCACGAACTGAGCATTGCCAGTGCGATTCTGGAGGCTGTCCAAGGCGAGGCCGTGCGACGCCCGGGGGCACGACTGCTCAAGGTAGGGCTACGGGTGGGCGAACTGGCGGGGGTGGAACCGGAGGCCCTCAGTTTTTGCTTTGACTCGCTGGTGCGTGGCACGGAGCTTGAGCCGCTCACGCTTGAGATTGAGACTCGCCCGCGTCGCCAACTCTGCCCCGAGTGTGGCCGCACCTTCCGAGTGGTGGACTACAGCATCGTTTGTCCAGATTGCGGGGCAGCCGGAACCAGATGCATCGGCGGGAACGAACTCGAGATGGTTTATCTGGAGTTGGAAGAGACATGAGTCGTGTGCCGTTAGAAAAGAAGGTCCTGAGCGAAAACGACCGCCTTGCGGCTGAACTGCGCGTGCGCTTTCGCGAGCATGGAATTTATTGCCTGAATCTTGTCAGTTCGCCCGGGGCGGGTAAGACCACGCTGCTCGAGCGCACGCTGGGAGGCTTTCCGCCCGGCGAGCGCGTGGCGGTGCTCACTGGTGACATCCAGACGGACAACGACGCCCGGCGCCTCGCCCGCTTTGGCTTTCCGGTGCGGCAGATCACCACCGGCGGCGCCTGCCACTTGGACGCGCGGATGATAGAGCGCGCGCTCGCCGGGTGGCGGCTGGATGAACTCGACCTGCTGTTCATCGAGAACGTCGGAAATCTCGTTTGTCCGGCCAGCTACGATCTGGGTGAAGCGGCCAAGGTCGTAATCCTCAGCGTCACCGAAGGTGACGACAAGCCGCTCAAGTATCCTGCCATTTTCTTCCGCGCGGAGTTGCTGGTAGTGAGCAAGACGGATCTACTACCTCACGTGCCCTTCAGCGTCGCGAGTGCCCGGGAAAACGCGCGGCGCGTGCATCCTGGTATTGAGATATTGGAAGTCTCCTCGATGACGGGCGCAGGCTTGGAAACCTGGCAACAGTGGCTGGAAGAGCGGCGGCGAGCCGGACGCCCCATGGCTCCGGCAGAGACGAACCTGGGCCGGAGCACCTCCAGCTAGGTGCGGCGATGGAAACCCGCAAGGGGATTGAAGTCTTCGGCATCGTGCAGGGGGTGGGCTTTCGCCCCTACGTGTACCGCTTGGCATCCGAACTCCATCTGGCAGGCCTGATCACCAACACCGCCGCGGGCGTAAGCATCGAGGTCCAGGGGCCGAGTGAAGCGGTCGAGGCTTTCCTGGCACGCCTGCCGGTGGAGGTGCCTCCGCTCGCGCATATCACGGATGTCGCCGTCCGCGACCTTCCCCGCGACCACGACCGCGAGTTTCGGATTCTGGCCAGCCGGGTCGGCGAGGAACACCGCGTCCTGATCTCGCCCGACGTTGCGGTCTGCGCGGATTGCCTGCGTGAGCTTTTCGATCCCGCCGACCGCCGCTACCGCTATCCGTTCATTAACTGCACCAACTGCGGCCCGCGCTTCACCATCGTGCGCGATATTCCCTACGACCGCGCACGCACTTCGATGGCCTCGTTCCGCCTGTGTCCCGCCTGCCAGCGGGAGTACGACGACCCGACGGATCGGCGCTTCCACGCGCAGCCCAACGCCTGCTGGGAATGCGGCCCCCACGTGGAGTTGTGGGATGCCCGAGGGCAGAGGATTGAAGCTCGCGATCCCATCAACGAAGCGGCGGCCCTCTTGCACGCCGGAAAGGTAGTGGCGGTGAAAGGGCTGGGAGGGTTTCATCTGGCAGCGGACGCGACTAACGAGCCGGCGGTTGACCGGCTGCGTGAGCGCAAGCGGCGCGTGGGGAAGCCGTTTGCCATCATGGCCCGCGACGCCGCGTGCGTCCAGCAGTTTTGCCATCTGGACGAGGCCGCGCGAGTTGTGCTCCTCAGCCCCGAGCGGCCGGTTGTCTTGCTACCGAAGAGGCGGCCGAATCCTATCGCGGAATCGGTTGCGCCCCTCATCAGCGACCTCGGTGTGTTTCTGCCGTATACGCCGCTGCACCACTTGCTGTTTGCCGATGGCGAATTCCTCGCCTTGGTGATGACCAGCGGCAACTTGAGCGAAGAGCCTATCGCCATTGATAATCAGGAAGCTGTGACGCGCCTGGCCGGGCTTGCTGACTTTTTCCTGGTGCACAACCGCGCCATCCTGCGGCGATGCGATGACTCAGTGGTCCGGCCGACCGGCGGCCAAGTGCGGCAGTGGCGCCGCTCGCGTGGATACGTGCCGGTGCCGGTTTTTCTGCGCGACGATTTGCCGCCGGTTCTGGCTGTGGGTGGCGAGCTGAAGAACACCGTCTGTCTCATTAAAGGGCGGCATGCCTTTCTCAGCCAACATATCGGCGACCTGGAAAATCTTGAGGCTTACAGTTTCTTCGAAGAAGCGGTAAGCCACCTCAAACGTATCTTGGAGGTCGAGCCGCAGATCGTGGCCTACGACCTGCACCCTGATTACTTCGCGACGCGTTGGGGGCTTGCGCAGACGGGGATGGAACGCGTTGGTGTTCAGCATCACCATGCCCACATCGCCAGTTGCATGGCGGAGAACCATCTGGATGATAGAGTCATTGGCATCGCGCTAGATGGCACGGGGTACGGCACCGACGGGAACATCTGGGGCGGGGAAGTCCTGCTGGGCGATTACGCCGGCTTCGAACGCTCTGCCCACCTCGCCTATGTGCGCATGCCGGGCGGCGCCGTAGCCATCCACGAGCCCTGGCGGATGGCCGTCAGCTACTTGGCCCAGCATTTCGGCGATGCCTTCCTGGATTTTCGCATTCCGTTTGTGGCGCAGCTTGATCGCCGCCGTGTAGAAGTCCTGCTGCGGATGATCGAGCGCGGGGTGGACTCGCCACTCACTTCGAGTTGCGGCCGGTTGTTCGATGCCGTGGCGGCGCTGGTGGGAATTCGCCAGAAGGTAACGTACGAGGCCCAGGCGGCCATCGAGCTGGAAATGGCCATCGAGGCGAGCGACGACGGCGGGGCGTACCCGTTGGCGCTGGTGCCTGACGGCAACGGATGGCTCATCGACACCCGCCCGCTGTTTGACGCGTTGCTGGACGATCTGGAGAAAGGCCTCTCCGCTGGCGCCATCAGCCGACGGTTTCACAACGGGTTGGTTGGAGTCTTCGCCCGCCTCGCGTGCCTGCTGCGCGAGCGCACCGGGCTCAATCGCGTGTGCCTGAGCGGGGGAACGTTCCAGAACGCCTACCTACTGGAGCACCTCTACGCGCAACTGAAAGAGAGTGGTTTCGAAGTCTTTACCCATGCCGAAGTGCCCGCTGGGGATGGCGGGCTCAGCCTCGGGCAAGCGCTGGTCGCCGCGCACCGCCTGAAGCGCAGCCCTGTGATCGCTGGCTGTAGCGGCACTTGACGAGCACGCCCGTCGGTTCGCCTTGGACTCGAAGATGGCCTGGTCATTTCTTCCGATCGCAGATTCTGCATCTCCTGCTGACCTCGCAGTTTCTCTCATTGCCAACCACCTGAACTCTGGGACCCAACGGTTCCCATACGCCCAAGGAGGAGCTCATGCCCTCATTGCCCTCTGATCTGGAGATCGCGCGTGCCGCGCGTCTCGAGCCAGTTACGGACATCGCCCGCAGCCTCGGAATCGAAGACGGCGAACTGGAACTCTACGGTCGGTACAAGGCCAAGATCAGCCTCGATGTGCTTCAACGACTCAAGGATTCTCCGGACGGCAAGTTGATCGCGGTCACGGCGATTCCTCCCACGCCGCTCGGAGAAGGTAAAAGCGTTACCGCCATCGGACTCGGCCAGGCGCTGGCGAAGATAGGTAAGCGAGTGTGCAACACCTGCCGGCAGCCTTCGCAGGGGCCGACCTTCGGTATCAAGGGAGGTGCCGCGGGCGGAGGCTATTCCCAAGTTGTGCCGATGGAAGATTTCAATCTGCACTTGACGGGTGACTTTCACGCGGTGACGGCGGCGCAGAACCTTTGTGCAGCCATGATCGATGCCAGTTACATGCACGGCAACAAGCTCAATCTCGACCCGTTCAATATCACTTGGCGGCGATGCCTTGACACGAACGACCGGGTTCTGCGCGACATCGTAATCGGACTGGGTGGCAAGGCTAATGGCTATCCGCGCGAGACCGGCTTCGACATCACCGCCGCCTGCGAAACGATGGCGATCCTGGCGCTGGCAACTTCGTTGCGCGATCTGCGGCAGCGATTGGGCCGAATCGTTGTCGGCTTCAACAAGGACGGGCGTCCGGTTACCGCCGAAGACCTCAAAGCCGCGGGCGCTATGACCGTACTCTTGAAAGATGCGCTCCGGCCCAACCTGATGCAAACGCTGGAGCACACGCCCGTGCTCGTCCACTGCGGGCCGTTTGGCAACGTGGCGCATGGCAACAATTCCGTGCTTTCCGACATGGTGGCGCTCAAGCTGGCTGACTACGTGGTGACTGAGTCAGGTTTTGGCGCGGACATGGGTTTCGAGAAACTGGTGAATATCACCTGCCGTCAGGGCGGGCTGCAAGTCTCAGCCGCGGTGGTTGTCTGTACAGTTCGCGCGCTGAAGATGCACGGCGGTGTGGGCAAGATTGTGGCCGGCAAACCCCTTCCGCCAGAGCTGACCGCAGAGAACTTCCCCGCGCTGGAGCGTGGAATGCCGGTGCTGGGGGCGGCCATCCAGATTGTGAAGCTGACAGGTGTACCTGTGGTCGTGGCGGTCAACCGCTTCGAAACCGACACCGATGCGGAAGTGCGATTCGTCGCCGAGCGGGCACAGGAGCTCGGAGCCGAGAGAGGCGTCGTCTCCGACCTGCACGCCCGCGGCGGCGTGGGAGGAACCGAGCTGGCGGAGGCTGTGGTGGACGCCGTCCAGAAACCATCGGCGATGAAACTTCTCTACCCGGACGATCTGCCCATCAAGGAGAAGATTCGGACACTGGCCACCCAGGTCTACGGCGCAAGTGACGTGGAATATATGCCGGAGGCGGAGCGCAAGATCAGGCTTTACACCGAACTCGGCTTTGGTCGCCTACCCATTTGCATGGCCAAGACGCACCTTTCGTTTTCGCACAACCCCGACTGGAAAGGAGTGCCCAAAGACTACAAGTTTCCGATCCGCGATGTGCGGCTGTCCGCCGGGGCAGGATTCCTCTACCCACTCGCCGGCGAGATGATGACGATGCCCGGACTGGGCTCATCGCCCGCGGCTGTCCGCGTGGACCCCTGGGCCGCACCGGGAGGAACACCAAGAGCTGCGCGGCAACTCGCATCATGATTGGTCCACACAGAGTGGGCAGGATACCTCGGCCGAAAGCCTGCCCAATGCTCTTTCGACACACGAACTAGGTGGTGACAATGCGAACCAAACGTTGTGCCATTCTCTTCCCCATGTTGTTGCTGGCGGCAACGGCCAATGCTCAA
>JBEKCQ010000145.1:0-12937 GCA_050014795.1 Terriglobia bacterium
TTCAACGTTGTGGGGTCGGAGATATTTCGGACGCGCAAGCGCGAGATCCTGGATCCCATGCAGCAGTATGTGTTCGAGCAACTCGGGTACGAAGAAATGGCCAGGACCCTCCGCATCCCGCTCATCAACCTGCACTCGGGGGAATTGGTGGAGGTCGCTGTTCCCGGCGGCTTCGTGTTCGACAAGATCACGCTTCATCAAAGTCTGACCCAGGTCGATCTTCTATGCTCCGTGCCGATGATGAAGACACACCAGCTGGCCACGGTGACGCTCGGCATGAAGAACCTCGTCGGGACATTTCCCGGAACAGTGTATCAATCCATTCGCGGCCACATGCATGACGTTGCCTCGAACGTAGAGCCTACGGCCGCGTCCGCCGTCGTTGTGGACATGGTGCGCGCGAATAAACTGGGCCTCGTGGTAGTGGACGGCTCGATGGCGATGGAAGGCAACGGGCCGTCGACGGGCCCGACGTTCAAGATGAACGTGATCGTGGCGGGCACCAACCCGCTGGCTACGGACATGGTGGCGGCCAGCCTGATGGGATTTGAGCCGACAGAGATCCCGACTTTCTTGTGGGCGAACAAGGCCGGCATGAAACCCACCTCTCTCCATGAGATCGAGATCCGCGGCGAGCCGCTCGACCGCGTGCGCCGCCGGTTTGTCAAACCCCGGCTTTACACCTGGAATGCGATCCGCTCTGTGTGGGGCGCCAAGGAAATATAAGATCGACCAGGAGCGGGTAGCCACGGTCAGTGCAGTCCTGACCGTGGGCTTTTCTCATGCCCGATACCCCACCAGAAGCCATTCGATCCGTGCCAGTTGCCAACGCGATCGCGGGCGTAGCGTCGCCGACTCGGAAACAATCGGCCGCAGTCAGTTAGCGATAGGTTGCCGCCCGTTTGTCGTATAGTCGGACTCGAAGTAGTGGCTCCCGCTTGCGAATGACGCTGAGAGCGTTCATAATCCCATCATGAGCCTCAAAAATGCGGCGCTTCTGGCATTGATCGGGACAATCCTGCTCACGGTTTTGCTAGTGGCAAGTTTCATTTTCATCCTCTTGGGGGTTATGCGTGGCGTGATTCCGGCGATGACGTTGTTGACATCGCTGGTTCATGTGTTCACGAGCGTCACGGTGTTGGTGTTCTTTTACGTCTTCCACCGTGCGCAACCCTGATATCCCAAGAGCTGGTAGTGGGATTTTTCCGGCAGCAAAGAACCCACGGTCAGAAAAGCCCTGACCGTGGTTACCCGCTACCCGCTGAGCGTCGACGACCTGCAAAAAATAATCCCACTCTTGACGACGTAGACTCTCTCACTCGCGCTGGTACAAGACATCTGGCAGGTCAATCTTGTATCGGAATCACCGCTGACTTTGGCCTGAAAAACAAAACCCCCGGCGTTATTGCCGGGGGTCAATGTTTAAGCTAAGGCCCGCCAAGGCCCAAGCTCATAAGACGAAAGACCAAGCTTATTTGGGTGGTGCTTCGGTCGACTCTGTCTTCTGCTCGGTCTTGGTCTTCTTGCCCTTCTTGCTGACCTTCACCTTCTTCGTCTTCTTAGTGGTCTTCGTGCCGCCGGCATTGGTGGTCTCCGTCGATTTTGACGAGGAGCTGGTTTCCTGAGCAAACACCGGCATGGCCAGCGAGAACGCCACCGCGAACGTGAAAAGCAATGTGATGAATTTCTTCATAAAGGTCTAGACCTCCTGTGAAATCACTTTCGGTGGTAATTAACGCACGCAAGGGTCCAAATCAAAAAGAAATGCAAATAACGTTCAAACAGCTTAGTTTCTGTAAGTTAAGCTCCCTTGGCGCGATCTATTAAGCAGCCGCGGTTCAGGCCGATTACACCACCCCGTCTAAGTCTTACACCGAATGGTGTACCTGCAGCGCGGGCAGAGTTCGCGTCCTTCCGAACTCTGCGGCGCTTGATCTGGGACCGTCCAAAGACCACAGAGTTTCTAGAAACGAAACTATGCTACTTGCTTTGGATAAACGCGGGGGATGAACGCGCATGCCGTCGATCGGGCCAGCCCGCCATTCGATCCGGGCCGGTTGCCAACGTGATTCCGGGCCTGTGGTCGGCGACTCGGAAATAACACCAGTACCTTGCGGCTCCTCCTCTGACGTCGGCGGTCACTTGGCCGCGTAGTCGGCAAACCGGGGACTGTCCCACTACCGTCAAGACAGGACAGGGTCAGAGTGTCCCTGGCCAGAATGCTCCGGCAGAAACAATCTCGAACGAGTCGCGACTTCCGTGTAAAATGGCCGCTCCGATGCGAATCAACCTTGACCCTCTGAGGTGAAGTATGAGGAAACGCTGGCTCCTGCTCTCGATGGTCCTGACGCTGGGCGCGCTGCCCGGCCAGGCTCTTGCCCAAGAAGGATGGAAACAACTCTTCAACGGCAAGGACCTGACCGGCTGGAAACATGTCGGGCCGGGGTCGATGATCGTGGAAGATGGGTTGATCAAGACCCAAGGCGGCATGGGCTTGCTCTACTGGACCGCCGAGAAGGTGGGGGACTGCGTTATCCGCGTAGTCTTCAAGATGCGGGACAAGAACGACAACTCCGGCATCTTCATCCGCATCCCCATTGAACCTCGCGAGGAGTGGATGCCGGTTCACTACGGCTACGAAGTGCAGATCGACAACAACCCGGAAGCGGTGGGCGAGGGCGACGCGCACGCCACCGGGTGCCTCTACTCGATGCACAAAGCCCTGGCGCGTCCCGGCAAGCCCGGCCCGGAATGGAACACCATGGAAATCACCCTCGACGGCGCGCGGACCGTGGTGGTGGTGAACGGCGTCAAGGTCACCGACTTCACTGAAGGCCAGCCGGTTCCGGCGAAGAAGTTTGACTTCGAACCCTTCCGCGGCCCGCGACCGCTCAAGGGCTATTTCGGGTTGCAGAATCACAGCGCGAACGACGTGGTCTTTTTCAAGGTGGTGGCAATCAAGCCCCTCGGGAAACAGCCGGCGGCCAAGTGATTGCCGCCAGGGTTCGCTCCCGCACCCCACGGTCTGGGCGCTCGACCCGGGCAGTCAAATGTGTTCGGCCGAATTTCTTGGGACGGACAGCGCAACGCGCGCGGGACTCGTGTAAAATGAGCCCCGGTCCTGTCATCTTGAAGCTCTGAGGTGAATCATGCTGCGACGTTCGATGCTTATCATCGCAATTCTGGCTCTGGCCGCCGTGCCCGGCGGGGCGCAAACCGACGGATGGAGACAACTCTTCAATGGCAAGGATATGACCGGCTGGCAGCAGGTGGGGCCCGGCAGCTTCGTAGTTGAGAATGGCCTGCTGAAGACCGTCGGCGGCATGGGCCTGCTCTGGTACACGCCGAACAAGATCGGCAATTCCGTCATTCGCGTCGTGTTCAAAGTGACGAACGAGAACGATAACTCGGGCGTCTTCATCCGCATTCCCATCCCGCCGCGGGAAGAATGGATGCCCGTTAATTACGGCGAGGAAGCACAGATTTACGGCGCCGGCGACGAGTACCACTGCACGGGCGTGCTTTACTCTCTGACTAAGGCGCTGGCCCGCCCCTCCAAGCCGTTCGGCGAATGGAACACGATGGAGATTACTCTGGATGGGCCGCACACCATCGTCGTCCTGAACGGGGTGAAAGTCACCGACTACACCGAGGGTCAGCCGGTTCCCGAGCGCGTGAAAGACTATGAGCCACAGCGCGGACGGCGCCCCGACGCCGGCTACATCGGCTTGCAGAATCATCCGCGCGAAGACAAAACAAGCTCCGGCGTTTACTTTAAAGAGGTTGCGGTCAGACCGCTCACGAAGTAGAAGCGCCAAGCACACGAGATTGGCTCGCCAAGGTTCGGCGGGCCGGCCAAGGGGGCCAAGATGGAAAAGCCTTATCCTCGTCGCGAATTCCTGCGCACGGTCGGCGCTACCGCCATGGTGGCTGCCATACCCGCTTCAGCGGCATCCGCCGGCGCGCGCGCTGCCCAAGCGAGCACCACGGCTGCCAGCAAGCCGCGGCTCTTCGCCGGCTGCTGCGCTTACTCGTTCTCGAAGTATCTGGAAAGCAAGCGCATGAGCATGGAGGACTTCATCCTGAAGGGCGTGGAGATGGGCGTCCAGGGTGTGGACATGACCACCTATTGGTTCAAGTCTACCGACCCGGATTACCTCGCCCACCTGCGCCAGTTCGCTTATAAGAACGGTATGCCTTTTTCGGGCGCGGCGATCGGCACCAACATGTGCCTGGCGGATCCGGCGAAGCGGGCCGAAGAACTCGCGAAAATCAAGCAGTGGGTGGACCGGACGGAATTGCTCGGCGCGTCGCACTTGCGCGTGTTCGGCGGCGAGGTGCCAGCGGGCGCGAGCGATGAGCAAGCCATCCAGTGGGTCGTCGAGATCATGAAGCCCGCCTGCGAGTATGCCGCGAAGAAGGGCATCATCCTCGGCATCGAGAGCCACGGCGGAATTACCAGCAAGGCGGCCAACATTATCGAAATTGTCCGGCGCGTGGATTTACCCAACGCCGGCATCAATCTCGATATCAGCAACTTCCCCGAAAACGAATACGCCCAGATCGAAGCTTGCATCCCGTACGCGACCCATGCGCATATTCGCGACGATTTTACGGAGGGCCACGGGCCCATCGACTTCGACCGCGTCTGGCAGCTTTTCGCCAAAGGTGGCTACAAGGGCTACATGTCCGCCGAATACGAGGGCAAAGAAGACGCCATGACCGGCGTGCCCAAGCTCATCGCCAAGATCAAAACGTTCTGCCAGAAATATTCGACTGCTTAGGAGGCAATCCATGTCCAACCGCCGCAAATTCATGGGGCAGATCCTGGGTGGCACCGCCACCCTGGCTGCGTCCGGCTTGTTCCCTTCCGGCCGAGTGCTGGGAGCCAATGAGCGCGTACGTGTGGGCCTGATCGGCGCCGGAGGGCGCGGTCAGGAAATCTTCAAGGCGGCCATGCGCTGCCCCAACACGGAAGCCGTTGCCGTCGCCGACGTGTACACCCGCCGCCTCGATGAAGTAAAGAAATTCGCTCCGAACATCGCGGCTTACACCGATTTCCGCCGGCTGCTCGATGACAAGAACGTCGATGCCGTGCTCATCGCCACGCCGCAGCACCAGCACGCCCTGAACTTTGTTCCGGCCATCCAAGCCGGCAAGGACATTTATCAGGAAAAAACCATGGCCTTTAATCCCGACCACGCCAAGCGCATGCGCCGGGCGCTGGGAGGCTCGGGCCGGGTGGTGCAGGTCGGCATCCAATCCACGAGCGGCCCCGCGGTGGCGCGGGCGCGCGAGTTCCTTCCTCCCGAGCGCATGGGCACCATCACGGCCATCCACACTCACCACTATCGCAATGCGCCTTATGGCGGCTGGAAGAGACCGCTTCCTGCTGACTGCGACCCTCAGCACGTTGACTGGGAAGGGTTCCAAGGCGAGGCGGAGCGCCATCCCTTCGAGCCCAATCGCGTGATCAATTGGCGGTTCTACTGGGACTATTCGGGCGGGAACGTCTTCGAAAACATGGTTCACCAGGTGGGCTTCTGGTACAAACTGCTGGGCCTCAAGGTCCCCAGCAGTGTGACGATGACCGGCGGCAATTATCTTTCGCCCGAGATGCAAGTGCCCGACACCATGGACGTTTCCATGAGCCAGCCGGAAAACCTCCTCTTCACCTGGAATTCCATGTTCGGCAATGCCCACTTCGGCGAGGGCGACGACCTCGTCCTGGGCAACAAGGGAACCATTTTCCGGAACGAGAACGAACAGGTCCGTTACGTGCCCGAAGGCGGGGAAGCCGCACGGCAGGAAGCCGCGGGACCCGCAAAGGCGGCGGGCAAAGCCCCCGACCTCATCTCCTCCACGGACACGAGCGATACGCACATGCAGAATTTCATGGACTGCGTGCGCAGCCGCAAGGAGCCTAACTGTCCCCTGGAGATCGGCTTTCGCTCCGCCATCGCCTGCCAGATGGCCATCGCCTCCTATCGACAAGGGCGAACGGTGCGGTGGGATGCGGAGCGGGAAGAAATTGTGTAATTTGGAATCTGGAATCTGTGGGTCGTTCGCTGTCCGTTGTCGGTGGTTTGTAGTGAGTGCTTCAAGGCTGTTTATCGCTGGTTAGCTTGTCAGTTGCTCTGTGTCTCTGCGCCTCCGTGGCTGACTCTTCAGGCGAGGTCCCATGGGCGGATTGCCGCCTGCCCCATCAAAGCGGGCCTCCGTGTGCGCTTCGATTATCTAAGAATCAGCCACCCGCCGAGACCTACCAAGTCGCCTTGAGCTGCCTTCCGAAATGGACCGGACCGACGAGCCCGCGCTCAAGGGGCTCATTGGGCCGGGGTATTATCGTCCAACCTCAAATCCAGGATTCCTGCCGCGGAGCATTCCTGCCACCACGCATTGGCGGTTAACGCCCCGGAGGACAAGCGTTGCAGGATGTCGAACGGTTCGATCCTGAATTCGCCGTGTTGGAAATACAGTTCGCCCGGCAATGTGTGCAATTCCCACCCTTGCTTGTGCAGAGCCACCGCCAGCGCCGCGCCCAGCAGCCCGACGGCGAGCCGGGCCTGATCTTCGGAGGACGGCAATGTCCCCGCCGGGTAACTCATCTTTCGCCCGACTTCCCCGAGATTCTTCGATATTTGAGGCAGAGCGGCAGCGGTCAAATTCGCCAGCGCGGCCGCCTGCTGACGGACGAAGCTCTCCCAAGCCGGGATATGAACTTCCGCCCCGACGTTCTCCCAGCTCACCGGCTTCAGCGCTCGGACCTTTGATTCGTCGGCGAACGCCGCCAGCAGGCGGGTCTCCAGCTCTTGCACGTTGTCCAGCAAGGAGATGGCCGGCAGGTCCAGCGACAGTTGTTCCCCCTTCGGAAAACTTTCCACGGCCGCAATCCGGTCACGGAGCGGGGGGTGCGTGTCGTAGGGATCGGACTTCCCTTCCTTCAATTCGGAGTCGATGCTCTCTGCAATGGCCCGCGCAATCGGCGCGGAGGCGACGAACCGTGCAAACCCCTCCGCCAGAGGCGGACGAAATCCGGCATCCAGGACCGGCGTTGCCTCGCTGGTCCAATAAGGGGAATAAGCGACGGTGGCCCCGTGAATCGCCCGCAGGCCATCAATCAGCGGCCGCGAGCCCACAGTGCGTGACGCCAGCTCATCGGCGGTGAACTCCTGTCTCCTCGAAATGGCATGCGTCACGCGCAGAAAGATCTTTCCATACCAAAGGAAGGGGTAAAGAAGAATGGACTTCTGGCTGGCAAGACCTTGGAGCGTCCGGCCGATCGCAGCGCGCGTCTTGTAAACCCAGGGACCGAGCTTGGTGTCCCCGCCATGGTAATGACCAAACTCATGCGCCAGCACGGCTCGAAGCTGAGAGATCGTCAGGACCTGAAGCAGGGGCAGGCCAAGGCCCATCACCCGGCGACTGCCAAAACCCATGACGCCCCCGCGCTGGGCTACCCAGGCGTTGACCTCGGGAACCAGATACACCTCACTCGGCATGGGCTGACCCACGGCTCGGGCGACCCCGGTTAGCTCGCCAAACAGGCGAGGGTGCTGGCCCTCCTCCAGGCGAGGGCCGGGCGGAGCGAAACGGTCCGGGCGAGGCACAATCGACCACAGAATTATGCCGGCACCCACCAGACAGAAGAAAACTAGCCTGATGTGAATCCGGTGGGCATAGACGATCTCCGCATAGGGAAGGTAGAGGAGCACGCCGGTGATGGCGATCGCCATGGCGTAGAAGCCAATCATCAGGGTGATCGCGAGGAAGGCCCGGATGGCGAGCGAAGGCGAGGATGACATCCATTCCTCCTGCACGGAGCATTGAGGGAGAACCTCGTCCCCGAGCATTCAGCGGGGGCTTGCGCAGCGATAAGCTCCGCCGCCCTGCACAAGAATCCCCGGGGATAAGGCCGCGATGGATGCTCACAACCTATGACTCAACCGTCAGAGTGTCAAGCGGGAAAGCGTGCGCGCAGGATTTTGCCTCGTCGGGAGCATGGAGACCCCGCTTGAAACGGAAAAGCCGCGGGCCTATGATTCCCTGCGCAAGGAAGCGGAGTCCATTAGGGTAGGAGTTGTCATGAAAAAAGCCATCATGAACCGCCGAGATTTTGTCGGCACGCTGGCGGCGACGGCCGCGATGCTCGAACCGGCCGCGCGCGGAGTGGCGAAGCCGCAGGAGCAGAGGAAAAGCTCCGGGATGAAGGTCGGCCTCTATAGCATCACCTATTTGGGCGTCTGGTATCGCGGCAAAGCGCTGACGCTGGAGGAAGTCATCCAGCGCGCGAAGCAGTACGGCTACGACGGCGTGGAGTTTGATGGCAAGCGGCCCCACGCCAACCCGCTTGACCTGCCCACCAGCCGCTGCCGCGAGCTGCGGCGCATCGCCGACGGCGAAGGCATCGAAATCTTTGGCGTCGCGGCGAACAACGATTTCTCTAGCCCGATTCCGGAACACCGTGAATGTCAGATTTGCTATGTGCGCGAGCTGGTCCGCGTGACCGCGGATCTGGGCGCCAAAACCCTGCGCCTCTTCTTCGCCTGGCCAGGGATCACGAAGCATCCCCAGGTCGCCAACTACGAGATTGCGAAGCGTGTGTGGCGCTACACGCACCGGCCGTTTACGACCGAAGAAACCTGGGCCTGGTGCCGCGAAGGGCTCGTCGAGTCCGCGCGCTACGCCGCCGACGCGTGCGCGAAGTCAATTCGCCCGCCCTGAAGGTTTCGCTCGATCCCTGGGGCTTGCCCGTGAAGACTCCGGAGTACATTCGCCAGGCAGCGCGCGACGTCGGCCCGCTGCAGGTGCTGTGTCACTACGGGGGCGTGTACGAGCGCGGCCCGGACGGAAAAGTGATAGGTGAGAGTCACTTCCGGCCCTTCGTCGCCGCGATGAAGGAAATTGGCTATCAGGGATATATGAGCTACGAGCTATGCTCCGATCCGCCCAAGGTGGGCGGGCAGACGGCTGGAATCGAACGCGCCGAAAAGAACGCCCAGCTGGCAGCGGAATTCATGCGGGGACTGATTAAAGAACAGGAGGTTTGACTCGCGCGGGGCCCACGTCCCACTACCAAGACACGAAGCCACCAAGGAACTGACGGTCTAAGTTGAGAAAGAGCCGCAGACTCGCCGCAGCGAGCCGATACCAGAGGGGTAAGTGTATAATCCTCGAAGCGGGTGCTTACAGATCCTTGCAGGGAGCCACCTATGTCGCATATGGGGTTAGCGGAATTGCTCGGAGTGAAAGGCAAGTCCATTCAATGGGAACGCCCCTTGCTCTTTTTCGCCGCGCTCTTCATCTCGGACCTGGTGTGGTTGGTTCTCGCGCCCTCCGTTTCAAGCTCGTCCGAGACGGGAGTTACCTTGAGCCTGTTCCACATTCCCCCAGCTGGGTCGTGGCTTGAGTTTTTCCTCGGCTCTATGGTGCTCGCCGGACTGGCCTTGGCCGCCTTCCGCTTGATCCCAAACACCCCGGCCGCAATTGCCGTCGTGGCGGTCGCGTACGGCCTGTGGAGGTTGGCGGATCGAGCTTTTCTTCTCCCCAGGCTAATGGAATCACGGCCGATCACGGGTGATCTCTGGAACCTGCTGTGGTTGACAGCGCCACCCATATGGATTTGCCTCTTCTTTGCCGCGTTGGCCTTGGCACTCAGGTGGGTCAGACCGGTTTGGCTGGCCTTGCCTCTGGGAGCAATGGCTGGCGGCCTGGTGGATAGTGTTTTGATTGGCCTTCTCAATTACGCGATTAGAAAGGAGGTGCCTTCTCTCGGCATGGAGTTGCGTTTCCTTCCCTTCACTCTTCTGGACGGGGCCCTTTTCGGGGGAGCGCTTTGGGCAGGGCTCTGGCTCTCCCGCGACCGGCCGGCAACGCCCGGCACCGCCGAGCCTCGCCTGAGGAAGGGATTCTACCTGGGGACACTGGCAGCGGCACTCGGGGTGCCTCTCCTCCTATATGCTGCCGTGATTGTTCTGGTGCTCACGCAGGTGTGGAAGTCAGAGAAGCTACTCGACCTCGTTCCGATCTTCATTCTTTGGGGTATGAGCAGCCTGCTGATCGTCTACGGCGCAGCGGTGATGTGTGCTTTCATATACAGGATGTGGGCGGCGATCCAGGATGGTCACGCCCGAACGTCGCCAGGCCGTGCGCTGGGCTTCCTGTTCATTCCCATTTACCAGTTCTACTGGGTCTTTCAGGCTTTCCCGGGATTTGCCAAGGATTTCAATGCCTTCGCCGCGCGGCACTCTCTCAACGTCCCGCGACTGTCACCCGGTTTGTTCACGGCCTATGCAATCCTCTGCATCGTAGCAATGCTCCCGTGGCTGGACGTGCTGCTGTCTCCGGCCATCGTCATCGTGGGGTTGGTCCTGGTCGCCAGGGTCTGCGACGCCGTGAACGCTATTCCCAGCACTCTGCCGGCCGCAGCGCCAAGCGCGGCGGCTTAAAGGTTCTTGCGGGCAATGGAAACCACGGCAGCGAGGCCTCACACGTCTGCATTTTAGCATGCGGGCAGGGGAATCCCCGGGAGGGCGCGTATCAGGCGGCCCCACAACTCAGGGGGCTCTTTCCCGGAACAACAACGAAGCGAACTCGGCCAGGTTGCGCCGCCAGACCATCCAGGTGTGAGCGCCCGGCGTCTCAATGGTGGTGTGCTGGACTCCCTTGGACTTGAGCCAGTCACGAAACTTGCGGTTGGGCGTGATGAGGAAATCGCTCGTCCCGCAAGCGATCCAAAGCAGGCGCAACTGCGTGGTAGCTTTCGCGTCGAGTGCCGGGAAATCGGCGTTGAAATCCTCGCTCAGCCCACCCGAGCTGAAAGCGCCAATCCAGGCGAAGCGGTCCACGTTATTCAGGCCAGTAAATAGAGATTCAGCGCCGCCCATCGATAGTCCCGCGATAGCTCGGGAGTTACGACTTTTGGAAACCCGATAAGCCGTCTCGACCTGCGGGATGACTTCGGAGAGCAGGGCTTCGCGAAATTTCTCGAAGTTCCGCCGGCGGAGGTCCTGGTCTCGGAAGCTCGCGAAGCCGCGGGAGACGACCTCCGGCGCGCCGTAGCCGAGCGGCGTGACGACGAGCATGGGCTTGGCCTTCCCCTGCGCAATCAGGTTGTCGAGAATCACGTGCGCGCGCCCGACCGCGGTCCAGCCGCTCGCGTCGTCGCTGAAGCCGTGGAGAAGATACAGGACAGGGTAAGTCCGCTTCGCGCCTGAGTCGTAGCCGGGCGGCGTATAGACGTAATAATCCCGATCGTCACCCACCACTCCCGACCTGTAGAAGTGATGGTGGATCGTCCCATGTGGGACAGCGTTGACCTCCCACACGAGCGATGCCGGTCCGGGCACATGTACCACGCTCTGGGCGTTGAGCAGGTTGGGCTTCATCAAGGGATTGGAGGGATCAATCAGGGCGACCTCGTCGGCGACGAACGAGTAACCGTAGAAATCCGGCTCAAGCGGGTCGGTGGTGACGCTCCAGACGCCCTGCTCGTCCTTTTGCATCGGCAGAGGTTCGGCGCCCTCACGCGCCAGCTTCACCTCCTTGGCGTTCGGCGCGCGAAACCGGAAGGTGACGCGCTTGTCCGGATGTACTTCTGGCGAGATCAGCGGCGGCGGGGGCTGCGGCGGCCGTGGCCGCTGGGGCAACTGCGCCAAACTGGGTGCGGCGCTGGCCGCGAGGAAGAACAGGAAGAAAAAGAAAACGGTGCGCTTCATGACTCGGTGACCGTCCTTTCAAGAGTTGGGCTTTCAACCAGGATTCCCTTTGCGGGCCCCGTGGCAGGCGAGAGTATATACCAGCTCGCCGCCACGGTCCCGCTTTGCGGAATGCCGTGGGCTGGTGTTTCTTCCGATAAAGAGCCCGCGCCAAGAAGAGCTTGCCGTCGCTACACGTGGGCTCCCCGGTGTGGTAAAGTCGCGCTGATACTTTGACGGAGATTCTTGATGGCCCGCCTCGCGTGTCCGTACTTGGCTGCCGAGGTCGATTTGACTGCGGAACGAGAAACGCATATCGCCGAGCATCATCCCGACTTGCTTCCCGAGCATCGACATCGCCTCGCTGAGACCCTGGCTAACCCAGACCTGGTGCGCCGGAGCACCCGTTTGAGCAACGTGCACCTGTTTTCGCGCTGGTTTGATACAATAAAGAGCGGGAAGCACGTTGTGGTAGTTGTCCTGAGTGAGTCAACCCCGACGGCGCGCCATTGGGTAGTCACCGCCTATCTTGCGCGCAGGCTAGCGGAAGGAGGAGCCGAATGGCAGCGAAACTGACCTTCAAGTATGACCGCGAAGCGGACGTCCTGCACATTGACAAATGCCCGCCCTACGCGGAACAGGAGTCCGAAGAACTGGGCGATGATGTGATCGCCCGGCTCAATCCGGCCACCTCAGAGATTGAGAATCTGGAGGTGCTCTTCTTCTCCACTCGGCTCCTGCGCAAGGACCTCTTTGAGTTGCCCGTCACGGCGGACCTGCGAGTGGCCATCTAAGCTTTCAACGTTCAGCCTCCGCCGCCGGCAGCGGCCGCCTGGTGCAAGCGGCGGCGTAGAATTCAGCATTCAGAATCCAACTCAATTCTTGGGCGCTGGCCCGGTGGACTCGCGAATGACCAGTTCGGGATCGATGAGGAACTCCCGGCCGCGGACCTGGGCCTCATCGTGTTCGGGGACCAGGGCGGAGAAAGCCAGGTGGCCGATCGTCTCGCGGGGAATGTTCAGCGTAGTCAGCGGGGGGAAGGCAAACTCCGAAAGACTGATGTTGTCGTAACCCGTCACGGAAACATCACGCGGCACATGCAGCCCCTGCTCGCGCAGTTCTTTCATGACGCCCAACGCCATGAAGTCGTTCACGCAGATAATCGCTGTCGGCTTGAAACCCGATGCGAGGAGCTGGCGAGTGGCCTGCTGCCCGCCGGCCGGGCCGTCGCGATCCGCCAC
>JBEKCQ010000146.1:0-8605 GCA_050014795.1 Terriglobia bacterium
TTTGCCCCGCAAGGGCGGCACTCTCTTTGCCGCGGCTGATCTCAAACTTCCGCCCCATGTTGAAGGACGGAAGCAAGGCCACCGCCACCAGGAAGACCCCGGCCGCCGCAGCGAAGATGATCTTCGCGTGCCTGGCGACGGTGCCGGCAAGAACCCGCGCGAGGGAGGGAAGAAACCGGAACATTACGCTCTCCGGGGCGCTCGGCGGTGTGATCTTCCACCATATCCGCATCACCGCCGGAACCGTGAACAGCGTGTGCACCATCAGCATCAGCAGACCCACGGTGAGCACGAGGCCGAACTCCGCAAGTCCCTTGAATTGCGAAATAGCCAAGCCCACCGTCGAGGTGGCCATGGTCAGCATGCAAAAAAGGATACTCGTTCCCGTGGTCTGGAAGGTCTTCTGCATCGCTTCATCGATCCCCGTACCCGCGGCCCACTCCTGAGGAACGCGGTTGAAGAAATGGACTACTTGGTCGTCTCCCAAGCCGGCCAGGATGGCGATGAACGACAGGCTGATCAGATTCAGCTCTCCGGGGTAGTAGCTGATGAGCCCGGTGGCCCACAGGATGCCGAGGCCGGTGGGGACAAGCGAGAGCAGCAAAAGGGGAATTCTGCGGTAGATGAGGAGGCAGAGCGCCAGGTTGCCGATGATCGACACCAGGGACACGAGCCGGATGTTCCTTTCGATGAAGCCGCGGTCCTCTTCGGCATAGACGTAAGCGCCCGCCATGATCGCCTGAAGCTGGGGCCGTTGAGACTCGCCTTCCTGGACCAGAGCGGCAAGGTGAGCCCGCGTCCACTTCACCACCTGCTCTGCGAACTCGTGATTCGTGGCCGGGAATTTCGCCTCCGCAATCACCAGCAGCGCACGGTGGTCCCGGCTGAAGAAATGATTCCCGCTGCCCCAGTCCAGATCAAAGTTGGTGGAGTCAACGAAGCCTCGTCCGGCGCCCGCGGAGAGTTCTGCCAGCCCGAGCGGATCGGCTACGAAGTACTCAGCCCCGAGCGGCGAAAACGCCGTCACCAGCCCGGCACTACGGCGGTTGACGAGGCTTTTGATGCGCTCTCCCCGCAGGCGGTCTTTCAACGCGTCCCATTGCTCTGGGCGGATGAAGGCCGGGAAGTGCCAGGCGAACAGGCGCGCCATGCTCAGCAGCTCGTTTTCACTCAAGCTGCACTTCGCGAAATGGAAGTAGCCGCTCTGGTTCATCTCGCGGGTCAAGCGATCTCCCGCCGCCTCCATCCGCTCGCCCATTTCTTCGCCAGGCTCCTGCGTCTCAATCACCACAAAGAACTGGTTCCCATAACCGAGTTTCTGCGTGAAGTCGTTCACCGCCTGCCACTGGGGCGTGCTGCTGCCGAACAGATCGATCAGGTCAGTTCCAATCCTGAGATTGTGTATGTTGGAGCACAGGAGGACGGTGAGCGCCCCGACAGCGGCAATCACCGATAGCGGGTGCTTGATAGTCAGCCACGACAGGAAGCGGAGGATCCTCGACGTCACTGTAAACCCTTCTGGGCGGGCGGTTTCACGGCTGTAAACAGGATGTGCGCCAGCGGCAGCCGGTTCACAAACGGCCGTTCCTGTACCTGCATGCCGGCGCTCTCCAGCACCCGGCGGTATTCCGCGGCAGGCAGCACGACGGGATTCCCACGGCTCCACTGCAGGAAAAAGATCACCTTGTCGAGCACCACGCTCAACTTCGAGGCCAGGCCTCTCTCCCGGTCGTGAACCCTGAACACCAAAATGCCCCCCGGCAGGAGTGCAGCACAGCACCTTTCGAGCAGCGCCAGTTGCTCCGCAGCCTTCAGATACTGGAGAACGTCGATGATCAGGATCAGGCCGGCTTCGCCGAACTCGAAAGTCCGAACATCATCGACGGACAACTGCGCGTTCAGACGCGCGAGCGCCTGGCGGGCATTCTCGATGCGGTGCTGGTTCAGGTCGCAGCCGATCAGTCGTCGTCCTTGATCTTGGAAAGCTATCAGGCCCAGAACTATACCGTAGCCGCACCCCAGGTCCACCACCGGTCCTCGGCCCAAGTCCTCTTTCACCAGGATATTGAAGATCCTGTCCAGGCGTACCTTCCATCTTACAAATCCCCGATCCAGGGGCGGGCAATTCGCGAAGAGCAGGTTCAGGAAATGCGTGCACTCCCGCCAGTGGTCCTGGCCGAGCCGGGCTTTAGGGGACCGCAGCCACAAGAACAGAAACATGCCACCTGCCGCAATACCGCCCAGAAGCACGCCTAGCACCACGCTGCCAACCAACCAAGCCGAGAGTTGGGCCCCGATCGTCAGCGCCGTCAGGTCGGCCAGAGCCAGAGGCAGAAATCTGCCTCTTAAAAGAAGATGCCCGAGTTGCACAGACCCCAACACCAAGAAGGGCTGCAGTAGAGGATTGTTCACAAACGTAGCGGCGAAGGTTAACGGCTTGTTTAATTTGAGGACCACGGCGAGAGTGAGGGCTAGCAGCGACTGAAAACCGTAGATGGGGATAGTTCCAACAAAGACTCCCACGAACACCGCTGCCGAGGCGCGTCCTGGAGCGAGGCCCTCCTTGAGCAATGTGGCCAGAAACTGCCGGACGCGTTGAACCAGAGATGACCGCCGGTCCTGCTTGGCATCGGGGTTGGGGACGCTCACGGCCATCGGCACTCAGGAACATACCACTGACAACTCGCCTTTGGCTACGACCTCGTCGCCGACATGCACTGTCCCCACGATACACGTCATGGGCCCGACCTCGCTCAACTTCTTCGTTTCGATGCGGAGTTCTGAACCCGGCGCGACCGGCTTGAGGAACTTAAATCGGTCCACAGTCACCAGCAGGGGGATACGCTCTGAAGTCCCGTCCGCCTCGGGCGCCGAACCTTCTTCTCTGGAACAGGAGAGCATCACGCCGGCGGTTTGGGCGACGGCCTCGATCAGAAAAACACCCGGCAGAATCGCTTTGCCGGGAAAATGGCCGGCAAAAAAGGATTCGGCGGGATCGACAAACTTCAGGGCGACACAGCGGACGCCCGGTTCCAGTTCTACAATCCGGTCAATCCACAAGAACGGGGCGCGATGGGGAATCCGCTTCGCGATTTCTCTCTGATCCATCATTTAGGGCCTATACACCTTGAACATGTCTTCACTGATCTCCAGATTCAACGCGGTGATCTGGATGGTGAACACGCTGTTGACACCGCTTTTGCCGTCGATTTCCAGGGAGCGCAAAAGGAAGTCATCCTTTCCCAACTTGACAATCACATAATTGACTCTGGCTTTGAATCTCTCCGCCCGCGGAACCAACTTCATTTCATAAACCCTGCCGTCGTCCCGAGCCGCAATGACGAAGTTCTTGCGCAAGTTCTCGATGGATTTGTCCCGGCTGAAGTAAGCCTGGGTCTTTCTGACGTGGTGCCCGACCTTGATGACCTGGGTGGTCCTGGCACCAGGCCCCGTGCTGACGTTCACGTAGTCTTCGTTGAACCGAATCCTTATCGGCTCCGGCTCGGAGTACTCCAAGGAGAACTTCGTCATGCCGGCGGCGCAGAACTTGCCGCGAAAAACGAGCGGCTTGACCAGCAGCTTGGAGGTGCGCTTCTCGGTGATGACGCCGCAACCGGTCAAGTACTTCTTCTGGGCCCCCTGCACCCCGTTCCAGATCCGGAGCACCAGCTGGTCGTTCTTCTCCGCGGATGGTCCCGAGCCTGCCTGCGCGAACACCAAACCTGGCACCATGAGGGTCGCAAAAAGGGCGCGGATCAATGCGTCACCTGGTCTGGGGATTTTCCTTGGAGGTGCCATCCGGAACCTCAATGCCTCGAGAGGCGAAACCGCAACGACCACAGGCAAATGCGCACGGTGTCCCACACCGGACTCATCTTGGACCGCGCCGCACCGTGATCGTAGACCATGTGCACAGGGGCATGCCTGATGCTGCACCCGGCCAGGCTCATTTTAATCAAAACCTCCATCTCGAACTCGTACTTCTTCCCGCTGAGTTCGATTTGGCGGAGCTTGTCCAGGTTGACCAGGCGAAATCCGGACTGGCTGTCCTGGATCTCTTTGCCGACCAACCAGGAGGCGACCTTGCTGCCGAGGGTGTTCGAATAATACCGCGCTCTGGGCATCCGCCGGCGATCGAAGGAACGCGCTCCGATCACCAGGTCGGCGTTGGTTTCACTGGCGACCCTGATCAAAGCGGGAATATCTTCTGTTGAGTGCTGTCCGTCGCCATCGAGGAACAAGATGTGCGTGAACTCGCGCTCGCGCACGTAGGCAATACCCTGGCGAAGGGCCGCAGCCTTCCCCTGGTTCTTCTCCAGGCGCAGGCAGACGGCTCCCGCGGCGGCAGCTACTGCGGCAGTTCCGTCGCGTGATCCATCGTCGACCAATACCACCTCCCCGACGTATTTCTTGGCTCCTCTGACCACGGAGGTAATACGGTCGGCCTCGTTGAAGGCTGGAATCAGCGCGCAAATCTTCATTTCGGGCATAAACCAGCTATGGTGAGCCGCGGGCATCATTGCACTACGACGAACGCAAAACCTCGAGCCTTGAGCTCATCGATGAGATGCGGAAGTTCGTTCAGCATACCTTCAGCTCCGGTGCTGGCCTTGTCATGCAGGAGGATAATGTCGCCCGGCGCCGCGTCCGCAATGATGCGCCGCATGAGAACCTCCGGCTTTTGTGCCAACGTGTCGAAGGCACGAAGGCGCCAGGAAATCATCTCCAGTCCGGCCTCTTTCAGGTAAAGGTCGAGCAGCGGGTGTTTCAAGCCCACCGGGGCGCGGAAGAAACGAGGGCGCACACCGCAGATACGGTGGATCACCTCCTGTCCTTTTTCGATTTCGTTGCGCAGCCGGCTCGGCGTGAGAAAGCAGAAAAGCGACGGATGAGAATAAGTGTGGTTGGCGATCAGGTGTCCTTCGGCCGAGATGCGTGCCAGAAGTTCCGCCTGTTCCTCGGCCCTTTCCCCAATGACGAAGAAGGTGGCCTTGACGTCCTTCTCCCGGAGGATGCGCAACAACCGCGGAGTACTGAACGGAGTAGGACCATCATCAAACGTCAGGGCGACACAAGGCTTGTCGTAGCATGGTACCTGCCAGCGGCTGGCGGCCAGCCACTGGCTGCGGGGATGGAATAGCACCCACAGCATGAAGAAGGTACCAGTTCCGTAAAGGCCCAAACAGAGGAGGAACCTGGAGCGACTGAAAGGGAAGAGAAGGACCAGTGAAGCATTGGTCAACACAAAGACAAAACAGAAGACAACCGCCCTGATCATTTGGCCACCCAGGGAGCATTCCCAAGCATCCCCATAGAGAACTCCACCGCATCAATCCCGAAGTGGAATTCTACCTGATTCGCCCCGCCTAATGCTATCCAGCGCACACCTTCAGGCGACGCCCAGCAGCTTTTCTAATTGGAACGGCGCAGGAACCGCACAGGGCATAGCACGGTAGCGCGCCGATTCATCGGGGCGGCTTTTTCTCTGCGGTTGGCTGGCGGCGTATGATCGGGGCGCAGCCCCCGGTCCTTATTCATGGCCTTTAGGCCCCGGCGAAAGGGCACGGATTTATCCGTGCCGGGAAGTGCGGGAAAAGGTCTTTTCTTTGGGCCTTCAGGCCCTGGTCGGCGGCTAAAGCCGGTGAAAAAGAGAACATGATGCGTCGTAGCGGCACGACTGAAGTCGTGCCCTTCCACAGGGCCTAAAGGCCAGGCGAGGGCGAAAAGACGCGCGCGCCGCTAGGCGCTCGCAGTAAGATAGTGAAGATGATTCAGTCCGTAATAACGGCGCTGATGTGACACCCGAGTATTCCACAATCCCGGCTCGCACACATGCCAGAAAACGGTATGTATGCGCCACCCGCGGGAAGGCGATGGAAAATGAAACGCTGCAGGATCAGCACAAAAACCACATCCATGCCGCCAGGCCGGATGATCAGTAGTCACTGGGGAGGTGATGAGTGGAGAATTTCTGGGCATACTTATTGCTTGTTCTCCTTTTGAACCCCATCGGTTCTGCGGGAGGGATGGACGTACTAGCTGCCATCCCGGGCGCCAAGTATCTGTTCGGTCTCTCGGCCTCGCCAGCGGGACGCGTCGTTGCGCTTTATGTTGCCAAGGAGGGGGATGGGGAGTACATCCTGGGGCGTCCCACCCTGGTTTGGCTGGGTGAGCGTGGGGTTATTAAGACGCAAATACTGCCGGTGCCGGAGAGCCTCATTTCCTCTGCTTCACCCATTTGGAGCGCTGATGCCAAGAGCGTGTACTTCCACGCGGACGATGGCATTTACAAAGTGCTGCTAGATTCAAGCATCCCTCGGATACGCAAGATTGTCTCAGGGATAACCGAGGGTTTGGTACTTTCCCCAGACGAGAAGCTGCTCGCGTACTTGGACTGGGACCGGGGGAAAGGGCGTGCTCACAATATGACTTCCCTGCGTGCGGTCGATCTCAACACGGGCAAACGGGCGCGGGAATGGACGCTTCCCGTCCGTTACGAGGGCGACAAGGGTTGGTTCAATGTGGTGTTCGGACCGCAGAATAGTCTATATGCTAAGACCTATGACGAAGAGGCGACGTCCCCACTCAAACGATTCGACCTGTCCACTGGGAAGATTGAAACCCTATGCTCCGACTTTATCGACATGGTGATGACCTCGAAGGGGCTATACTTCACTCCCACGAAGGGGAAAGTGCGTCTCCTGAGGATTTCCCCTGATGGTGGGCAAGAAACGCTTACCGCTCCCGGCAGGTACAACAGCTTGACACTGAGTGCAGATGGCCATTCCATGGTTGGTGTGGTGTACGAGACGAAGACAATCTACCTGATTGACGTGCAAACAGGTTCGGCGAGAATGTTGGCAAAGGGGTGTGAGGATGCTGCTGTGCTGGCGGACGGCACTGTGGTTTACTCCAGCGGCGGGAAACTGCTCTTGAATCCCGACGGGTGTAGGAATTGAGGACTGGCTGGCACAGCGTGTAGCCACGGCACCGCTTCTGTGCCGCCGGGTAGCGCAGAGTTTCTTAACTCTGCGATAATTCTGGCGAGATGCAACGCGAGTTCGCCTCCGGCCTCGATCCCACGCTCAACCGCCTGTACCACTCGCGCCTCTTCCGCTGGATGACCCCGGATGAGTTCACGGGCGGGCCGACGGACGCCGTGAACGCCAGTGTCGGCGGTCCCGGCCCGACGCCGCCCGGCCCCCTGCCCTACGCCGCGGGTGGCGCATACATCGCGCCTTTTGCGATGTGTGCGGCTCATGTATTGTTCTGCGAAGGGATAAAGCTGAAGCCGGAGATTCCCATTCAACGCGCTTGACCCCGGCCTTGCCTGGACCGGGCGCGGCTCCACAAAAGCGAAAGCAGGTTGGAAACGAAGACGAGAGGCGAGACCATTGCCACAATTGCGGGCGTGGCCGTCGTAGCCATTGGCCTGCCTACCCCTGGTTGCACGCGAGAACCGACAGCCGAGCAGAAAGCGGCTGACCGGGTGAAACTGGTAGACGCGAGAAAGAAACTGGCACAGGAAGCCGCACGGATGGGAAGTGCAACAGGTCAAATTGCGGGGCCTTTGAAGAACCTCAGCGAGGAACAAATTGCCTCAGTTGTCGCACTCTCATACTTGGCGGAAAGTGTGGCGCTTGCGAGTTCACCAAACGCCAGGTTGCCAGAGGGGACAGCGGTTCGGTTCGAGAACGAGCTTGGGGCGGTTCATCCTGGCCTGTCACAAATGGCTGATGGCGGGTCATTGGTGCTCGCCTGCTGCGATGAGTCAGTTGCGTGTGCTTCGGCACTGAAGAAATGCGAGGACGATGGGAGGGGAGAGGAGGCCTGCTTTGAGTCTTGGGGTCCGTGTGCCCAAGAAATCGTTTGTGTGATGCGACAGCAGTGGCAAGTTGCCTTTAAGCAGATCGCCGCCAAAGCAGAATCCCCACATCCCAAAGACCAGAGCCTGAGGGGCGGCGCGTGCGATGGAAAGCTGGCCAGCATGTAAGAATTACACGGTGTGGCTTTTTGACACACTTTCGGAGGAAAAATTCTGTCTAAGTCATGGAAAATTAAGGGATTAGAGGGTCTTTCTCATTGTTCTCATTGTTCTCACTCTCAGGGCCCGGGGCGGGCGGGGTGGCGGGCCACACTCCAACGCAAGGCGTCCGGAGTTTTCCAACCAAGCTGACTTCAAGTCACTCTGCTCTGAGATTAGCCACACGAAAAGCCTAAGGCTTACCTGCCACTATTTGGCCGGGGGGAAGTCGCTCATGGGGATTTGCAGAAACTCGCCAAACAGGTTTGGATCCCACCAGCCCTTCTTAACGCCTTCTTCCATAGTCTCTAACGCCCGCTCCCGCGAGAGGGCACCCCGGTTGTAGGGGCGGGCGGTGGTGAGGGCATCGTAGACATCGACCGTTTGCAGCACGCGGGCCGTGAGCGGAATCGCTTCACCCTTCAGCCGGTCGGGATAACCCGACCCGTCGAGCTTCTCGTGATGATGTCGAATAATCGGGAGCACCAACCGAAGGCTTTTCAAGGGGGAGCAAATGCGCTCCCCAATGATGGTGTGCTGCTTCATGATCTCGATCTCTTGGTCGGTGAGGGGGGCGGGCTT
>JBEKCQ010000147.1:0-12887 GCA_050014795.1 Terriglobia bacterium
ACGAACTCTGGCTTGCCGCGGATCCCGAGATTGATGTGGTAGAGGGACCCTCCGAAATAGCCGGAATTCGGATCGTAGCCGGGGGGCATGATGGGCATGGGCTCTGATTTCGCTGCGGAGGTAATGAAGATGTCCGTCAGTTCCGGCCCACCAAAGGCCAGCGAAGAAGTCTGCTTAGCTGGCATTCTGATTTCCCGCTCCACCTTTCCATCGTGATCATAACGGACCACACGGCTGCCGTACCACTCCGCCGACCAAACGAAGTCCTCTGCATCCACCGTCAGTCCGTCCGGCAATCCGCTGGTTGCCGGCACCCTCACGAACACGCGGCGGTTACGGGCTGTCCCCTTTGCGGGATCATAGTCATAGGCGTAAATGAGGCGCGCCGCCGAGTCGGTGAAATAAAGCGTCCTGGCGTCCACCGAGAAGCCCAGCCCGTTCGCCAGATGAAGACCTTCGTCGATGATGTGGGCTGTGCTGTCCGTGTCCACGCGGATCAATTTGCCCAGAGGGTAATCCTTGCCGGGATCGTAGAAGTTGGAGCCTGCCAGCAGACGGCCTGCCGGGTCCGCAATGCAATCATTCATCTGGCACTTGGACCCATCGGCTTGGTCGGCGACGAGCCGGGGCTCGCCTCCCTCCTCCCAGAGCCAAATGCCGGAACTGTTCGCGACCACGAATCCCCCCGACCGGTTCAGGGCCGCACCGGCAATCTCCCAACCTTCTTTCACCACCCAGGTCTTCCGCGTGGACCAATCGTAGCAGTAGAACTTCTGGCCAGTGATGTCTGTCCAGTAGAGCCGCTTAGAGCTAGCATCCCAGATCGGGCCTTCGCCGCAGAGATCTCCGTAATCAGCGATGACGGTAAGCTCGGGCATGGCTCTTCCTCCTCTTGGTGCGAGCCGTCAAAAACCCCACAAAGGTTCGTGCGCGTCCCGGTGCGACAGAACGACGGGGCCATTTCGATCCCTAACCCGCCTAGTGGCCAGCCGTTGACATACCCCCGTCCACCACCAGTGCTGTTCCGGTGATGAAACCGGCAGCGTCGGAGGCAAGGAATAGCGCCGCATCCGCGATGTCGCGCGGAGTCCCGATGCGACCCAGGGGATGAACCGCCAGGAGTTAAGGTAAGCAGATGATCAGTTCCATGTCTGGCAAGGTGCTCGAGCTCGCCAAGGCGGGAAATTCCCCCCACTTGTGCGCTACTCCATCCTTGGTCCATCCGGCGGTTCTGGCTCGGCACGCAAAAATACATCGAGTCTGCACAGTTCGCAACGGCAACTGTTCACTGAGTTTAAGCAACTTTTCCCGGTCGCGCGGCCTTTCGCACGTTGTGGTAGACTCCCGGCCGACAGTCAGGGCTCAGGTACGCAAGGTGCAATAACTCTGGGGCGACGCGCAAGCGTCTCCTCAGTCCGTTAGTCCCGGTGAGGCCGCGACAGATGATTCCCAACCTCGAGCTCGACAGCGGTTCGCATGTGGCGGTCATCGGCGGAGGACCGGCAGGGTCTTTCTCCGCTTACTTCCTTCTGCAAGTCGCCCAGAGGGCGGGCCTTGACCTTAGAGTGGACATATACGAGCCGCGGGACTTCGCTGTTGCTGGTCCCAAGGGCTGCAACATGTGCGGAGGAATCATCTCCGAGTCTCTGGTGCAAAACCTCGCCGCCGAGGGCATCACCCTCCCGGCCACGGTGGTGCAGAGGGGTATTGACTCTTATGTCCTCCATATGGACATAGGTAGTACCCGCATCGAGACGCCACTGCAGGAGATGAGGATCGCCGCCGTGCATCGGGGGGCTGGCCCGCGTGGCATCCAGGGGGAAATGAAGTACCGCGGCTTTGACGGGTACCTACTCGACCTAGCGCTGGCCAAGGGCGCTCATCTGGTGCGCAAGAAGGTGGAAAATGTTGGCTGGCAAGACGGACGACCCTCGCTCAAAACTCAGGATGGCTGCCAAGAAGCTTGCGACTTGCTGGTTGTTGCCGCGGGTGTGAACTCCACGGCTGCAAAGCTCTTTGAGGGATGGGCGTCAGCCTACAGACCTCCCCAAACGACGAAAACCTACATCTGTGAATTCTGGCTGGGCGAAGAGACCATCCGGAAGCATCTGGGCAGCTCGATGCACGTGTTCCTGCTCAACATCCCTCGCTTGGAGTTCGCGGCCCTGATCCCCAAGGGGAACTACGTGACCATCTGCCTCCTGGGGCGGGATATCGACAAGGGGCTGGTGCAGTCGTTCCTGGATTCCCGCGAGGTAAGGCAGTGCTTGCCACCCAACTGGCAGCCTCCGGACGATTTCTGTCGCTGCTCCCCGCGTCTCAATACCCACGGGGCTCTCCACCCTTTTGCTGACCGGATAGTCTTTGTGGGTGATTGCGGCGTGACCCGATTGTACAAGGACGGGATCGGTGCCGCCTATCGCACCGCCAAAGCCGCGGCGGTAACTGCCATCTTCGAGGGAATATCTGCTGAGGATTTCCGCCGGCACTACTGGCCCACCTGTCAGAGCATTTGCACCGACAACCGAATTGGGAAGTTAGTTTTTGCGGTCACTCGCCTCCTTCAGAGACAAAGATTCTTGCGTCGGGGCGTGTGGCGCATGGTAAGCAGGGAACAGGACACGGAGGGCGGGCGCCGCCGGATGAGCATGGTGCTGTGGGATACGTTCACGGGGAGCGCTCCCTATCGGGATGTCTTCCTGCGCAGCCTTCACCCCTCCTTTCTGGGCCGTCTTCTGTGGGAGGTAGTTGCGGGGATTCGGCCTTTCAACACGGCGCGAGGGCGAGAGGGAATTCAATGACGACGGGCGCTTTGGGAAAGCTGTACGCGGACGGCGAAGTCATCGTCCGCCAGGGAGAGGTAGGAAACTGCATGTATGTAATCCAGGGGGGACAAGTAGAGGTGCTTCTCAGGAAAGGGGACAGCGACATCTGCGTGGCGGTGCTCGGCGACGGGGATTTCTTCAGCGAGATGGCCCTCTTCGACCAGGAGGTTCGCTCGGCCACGGTACGCGCTCGAGGCGAAGTCAGACTGCTCACGCTGGAAAAGAAGAGCTTTCTCCGCCGCATACACGAGGATCCTTCCCTGGCGTTCCGCATCATGGAGAAGATGTCCCGCCGCGTCCGGGAGCTGAACGATGCACTGAAAGCAGCTTTGGGCCGCAGGAATGTGCTGAGATGAATCTGGCTTCTTCTCTTTCTGCCGCGTCCGGGATTGGTTGTCGATGATCGAGATTCGGGCCGAGATCGAAATTGATGCGCCCGCTGAGCGAGTTTGGCAGGTGCTGATGGACTTCACCTCCTACCCCCAGTGGAATCCGGTGATGCGGGTGGTGAGGCGGGAAGTGGAGTCAGGAACGCGGTTGAAGGTCCACGTCCGCCCTTGGCGCCGCCTGGGCATGACCTTCTGCCCCACAGTGCTCACGGTCGAACCCAGCCGCGAACTGCGCTGGCAAGGGCAGTTTCTGCTCTCTGGCTTGTTCGCAGGCGAACACTCCTTCACCATCGAGCCGATCGGGAAGAACAAAGTGAGATTCATTCAACAAGAGGTTTTCACCGGCCTCCTGGTCCCCCTATTCCTGCTGGTGATGCAAGGCCGCATTAGGCGCGTTTTTGAGGACATGAACGAAGCACTCAAAGGCCGCGCCGAACGCGCGCCTGCCGCGGCACGGCAGGAATAGGATAGCGCATTGAGGCCCATCGCCCTACCACCCTCGCCCACCACGGCTCTTGACGATTGACGAATTCCTCGTCAGTATGGATTGCGCAGTTTTCGCGGGCCTGTAGCTCAGTTGGGAGAGCACCTGGTTTGCAACCAGGGGGTCAGGGGTTCGAATCCCCTCAGGTCCACCAAGCCTGTCCTGCACTCCGGGCGACGCGGCCTCAAGCACGCATGCGGGAGATGAGACGTGCGTGCCCCTCCGGTCCCACCTGAGCCTGGAAGACGCACAGCCACGCCCAAGACGGCGACAATATGCCTGATAGTACGGAAGTACCTAACGAGCCAAATCGGCCTTGACTCCACTTGGGGGCGGGTCTAGGGTGGAGGCTGCAACCAACTTCGCCGGGAGGTGTGGAGGGCGGGACGTGTTCCCGCACAGGGCGTTGCCCGCGAAGGGGGAGTGTGTGGGTAGTCCTGTCCCCAAGGGGGACGGGCAGGAGCCGGTAGTCATACGCCACCAAGCTCAAAGAGCTGCGCGACACGCCTTACCGCCACCGGCACATCCGTGACCTGGAACGCATGACGGAGCGTTGCCTGGAGGGGGTGGAGAAGGCGCTCGCGGGCGACATGGCTTCACTCGAGCGTTACATTGGGCATGTCATCCTGCAACTTTCGCGCGAAGGTTTCCGCAGTTGGCAGCTCATCAAGGGCTTAGGCGCGCTGCGTGATACCGCCAAGCGGCTGCCCACGGTGCTGGGCGATACGGTGCGGGTGGACGACGTGCTGCAATGGGCCATCGTGCGTTTCTCTCAGCTCTACGATGAGCTCCAGACTGAGCAGGGACTGGTCCGCATGATCGATTCGCTCACCATGGCGCTGGATTCGAAGGAGGCGTACACCTCCAGCCACTGCCAGGCGGTAAAGAAGATCTCGGAGAAACTCGGTAAGGTGTTGGGCGTGGACGTTGCCCTGGCGGGTTTGCTTCACGATGTGGGGAAGATCCACGTCCCGGACCGCGTGCTCACCAAGGAGGGGCCGTTGACGCCGGAGGACTGGGTGCAGTTGCAGCAGCATCCCTACCACTCCTTCCGCATCTTGTGCCCCATCAATCAGGAGATCGCGTCCATCTGCTTGCGGCACCATGAGCGTCCCGACGGCCGCGGCTACCCGCTGGGGGAAACCGACGTGCGGCTGGAATCCAATGTCGTGGCGGCGGCGGACACGCTGCACGCCATTTGCTCCAAACGCTCGTACCGTAGCGCCACCCGGCTGGACACTGCTCTCAAACAGATCCGCGCCAACCAGGGAACGCAATTCCTTCCGGAAGTTGTGCAGGCAGTGGACAAAGCCTTCGGTGACATGGCGGGACTGCTGTCGTCCTTTGTGCCCGCTTCGGCCTGAGAGGAGACCTACACGATGGGCAGCGAACGACGTGCCGTGCCGCGGGTCTTCACCACCCTGCCTATCAGCCTGGAGTGGGACAGCGAGGAAGGCCAAATTCGTCGCGCCCGGGGCACCACGCGGGACGTCTCCCGCGGCGGAGTCTATAGCTACATCGAGCATCCGTTGACTCCGGCTCTGGACGTACGGTTCGAGGTGGTCTTCTCCGGGGAATTGACCGCCGCGGATCCTCTCAAGCTCTGGTGCAGCGGGCTTATCCTGCGCAGCGAGGTCCTGGGCCGAAGGTTCGGGGTCGCCGCCTCGATCCAAGAGTACAAAGTCATCGAAACGCTGGAGCCGCTCTCCGAGTTAGACCGGAGGCTGAACCTTCGCGTCATTCCCCCCGAGGCCATCGTGGCTGAGTATCCTGGAATCCGTTCTGTGCTCCGGGACCTGAGCCCGACGGGAGCCTTCATCGAAGAGGACCGTCCCTTCCCGGTGGGGCGCCTGATTGACATGCGCCTGCGCGGCGAGGGCCTGGAGGCGGAGTTGGATATCAAGGCCATCGTGCGCCGGGTGGAACCACAGCTCGGCATGGCCGTAGAGTTCATCGCCCTGAGCAAGGAGACCCGCGAGCGATTGCTGAGGTTTGTGGAGAAGCACCAGGGCCCCCGCATGTCTCCCCTTACGGCTACGACCTCCCAGGATTAGCGGTCATCCTTCCTCTGGCTCTTGGTGAGGCATCCTTTGCCTCCTGTGCCTTGGCCTTCTGCCAAGATCCCAAACGCCCTGTTCGCCACGCGCCGGGTCATCGGCCAACGGGACTCTTCCAGCCCACCAGGGTCTTGGGAGAGTCTGGCGATGGTGCGGTCTGCGTGATCTCTTCCGGCGCGCGCCTCACTGTCGATTCGGCCCGCATGACTCCTTGCGCCGCCCTGGGTGTTTAGCTATCCTGTAACAGCACCTCTATGGCAAACCCGTGCCCACACTGCGGAGCGGAAAAGACCGAGTCGGTCTCGCACGGTTTCTGGTACGCAGTTGCCAGGGCGTTTGGCTATCGCTTGCGTAAGTGCTCGCGGTGTCGCCGCCTGCGACTCTTGCCCAGACACGGGGCGAGGCACTCGGCATCCGGAATAGGTGACCCTGATTCCGAGCCGCGTGCTCCGGACGCCTGCCCGCGCTGTGGCGGCAAGGACTATCGCCGGTCTCGCCGGCGGTGGTGGGAACACATCATCCGGCGGGGCCCGATGGCCCGCTGCCGGGCGTGTCGCCAGCGATTTCCCTACCCCCTCGTGCCGCGCTAGTCTCCGAAACGAATCACGGCCTGCCGGCCTTGCCGCCGTCTAGTCAAAGGGCCGCGAATCGTGATACACCTTCGCCGATGACAAACCCCACCGTGACCCGGCGTATTGCGCAGGCCTCCGGCATCATCATGGCGAGCGTGCTGGTGAGCCGGGTGCTGGGTTTCTTCCGCGAATGGACAGTCGCCCACCAGATCGGGTCGAATGCCATAACTGACGCTTACTATGCGGCCTTTACCCTGCCCGATTTCCTGAACTACCTGGTCGCCGGCGGGGCTCTCAGTCTGACCTTCATCCCCGTCTTCGCGCATTACGTCGCCGAGAAACGCGAGGAGGAAGGGTGGCGCGTCTTTTCCACCGTGATCACCGTGATGGGTCTCGTGCTCGTGGCTCTGGTGGCGATCGGAGAAATCTTCGCGCCCTCACTCGTTCAGCTCATCGCTCCGGGCTTCGACCCTGCGCAAAAAGAGCGCGTCGTCTTCCTCACGCGGCTGATGTTGCCGGCGCAAGTCTGCTTTTACCTTGGCAGCATCCTCAGCGCAGTCCAGTATGCGAAGGGCCAGTTCGTGGTGCCCTCGCTCGCCGGGATCATCTACAACGTGGCGATCATCCTGGGAGGCGTCCTGCTCTCCTCCCGCCTCGGCATCACCGGATTCGCCGTGGGTGTGCTGGCGGGAGCGCTGGCGGGAAATTTGCTCCTGCAAATCTATGGCGCGCGCCGGGCGGGAGCGCAGTTTGCGCCGAACCTCAATCTGGGGCATCCGGGCTTCTGGCTCTTCGTCAAACTGAGCATCCCGATCATGCTCGCATTGTCTCTGGTCTTCACGGACGACTGGATCATCCGCTGGTTTGGTTCTTATCTCCAGCCCGCGTCCATCACCTGGCTCAGCTATGCCAAGACCTTGATGCGAGTCCCACTCGGGGTGGTCGGCCAGGCGGTCGGGGTGGCAGCATTTCCGTTTCTGGCCCAACTCTACTCTGAAGGGAAACTCGAAGAGCTGAACCGCACGCTCAATTCCACTCTGAAGGGTTTGCTGTTGCTGCTTGTCCCCATCTCGGCCCTGGCTATCGCGCAATCAAGGCCGCTGGTCTATCTGGTGTTCTCGCACACGCGGCTGCACGGGCCGGATCTGGACGCCACCGCCTCCACCTTCGTGTTCTTTTCTATCGGCATGTTCGCCTGGGGCGCACAAAACATCCTGGCGCGCGGCTTCTACGCCGCCCGGGATACTTTGACCCCGGCGTGGGTTGGTACCGCTCTCACTTTTCTCAACCTGCCGGTCTATTGGCTGCTGGTCCGCCACAGCCAGCACCTGGGTCTGGCGCTGGCGAGTTCCTGCGGCATCATGGCTTATACGATTGTCCTTTTCGTGCTCCTGATGCGCCGGACGGCGAATCGGGAAGCCGGTAGTTTGGTGGTCTTTTTCCTGAAAGTGAGTGCGGCGTCGGGTCTCGCGGCTCTCGCCACCTTCGAGTTGGTCAAGTGGCTCGGGGTGCACATCGGCTGGCAAACCACGGGAAGGGCTTTGCTGGTGCTCGTGCTGGCCAGCGCCGCGGGTTTCCTGCTGACCGGCGTCTTGGCCAAGCTCCTCCGCGTCCGCGAGTTGGACACCTATCTGAAGAAGGTAGGCCTGTAGAGACGTTCCGCCAGAACGTCTCCTTCGCGGGATCAGCCTGCCGAAAGACGACTCATCAGGTCGTCTCTACTTCCCAACACAGAATGTCGAGAAGATGATGTCCAGGAGGTCGTCCACGTAAGTGGCGCCGGTGAGGGTGTCGAGGGCGCGCAGGGCATCGTAGAGGTCGAGCAGCACCATTTCGTGCGGGATCTGTTGCACGGCAGCCTGGCGGGCCTTCGCCAGAGCCTGGAGCGACTGCTTGATGAGTTGCTGGTGGCGGAGGTTAGTAATGAACTCGCCCTCACCCCCAAAGTCGCGCTCGGGCGCGGCGAGGGCGAGGACCTTCTCCCTGAGCTGCGGCAGTCCCTCGCCGGTCAGGGCTGAAGTCCAGACCATCTCCATGGGCAGTGCTACGCCTGCGGCCTCCTGCACGAGCCAAGGCTCAAGGTCGGCGTTCGAAATCTGTGCCGGCAGGTCCGACTTGTTGCAGGCGATTAGCAGCGGCCCCAGCGGACGCACCTTCTGAAATAGGTGCGTATCTTCGTCGGTCCACGGCTGCGACGTGTCTATCACCAGCATGCGCAGATCGGAATCAGCGATGGCCTGCCAGGATTTCTCGACGCCGATTCGTTCCACCTCATCTTTGGCTTCGCGGATGCCCGCGGTATCGACGAAACGCAACGGGATGCCGCCCACGTTGGCGCTTTCGGCGACCAGGTCACGCGTGGTGCCGGGAGTGGCGGTGACGATGGCGCGGTCTTCGTTCAGCAGCCGATTGAAGAGGCTCGATTTGCCAACGTTGGGCCGGCCCACGATAGCCAAGCTTAGCCCCTCGCGGACGATTCGCCCGTATTCGTAGCCCTCGACCAACTTCTCCAGGTCCGAGCGAATGGCATCGAGACGAGAGCCAATCTCGGCCCCATTCATCACGGGGACGTCATCCTCGGCAAAATCGATTCCCGCTTCCAGCCTGGCGATAAGGTCCAGCAGGACTCTTTTGTGAGGCTTTAGGCGCGCGGCCACGGCGCCTTCCATCTGCTGCGCGGCCACGCGCGCCTGGTAGAGCGTCCGCGATTCGATGAGGTCGCGGATAGCTTCCGCTTGAGTGAGGTCGATGCGGCCGTTCAAGAAGGCTCGCAGGGTGAATTCCCCGGGCTCGGCGGCGCGGGCACCGCGCTCCAGGCAGCACTCGACGAGGAACTTCAAGACCACGGGCGAGCCGTGGCAGGAAATCTCCACCACGTCTTCAGCCGTGTAGGAATGGGGCCGAGGGAAGCAGGTGACCACAACCTCATCCAAGGCCCGTCCAGAGTGGGGATCGTGGAACGCCCCGAGCGTGGCGTGTTGGGTCTCAAGCGGGAGCTTCGGGAAGCGAATCAGCCCCGAGACGATCTCGATGGCTTGCTCTCCCGAAAGGCGCACCACGCCGATGCCGCCGCGCCCCGCCGGCGTCGCAATCGCCACGATGGTGTCTTCACTGGTCATGATGGAACTTGCCGGTCAAGGCCCGCGGAGGCGCCGCTAGCGCCGACGGGGAGGGGGTGCGGCGGGATGGATGACGACTTTGCGCTCGGCCCCCAGGCCCTCGCTCACCGTGCGCACCTGCGCTTGTTCTCTCAGGGCCAGGTGGATGATACGCCGTTCGCGCGGGCTCATGGGATTGAGGGTGAAGGAATCGCCGGTTTCTACCACCCGCTGGGCGGCCACCTCGGCCATGAGCTTGAGTTCCTCCGCCCGCAACCGCCGCCAGTCCTGGCAGTCGAAGGTGATTTTCCCAAAAAGATCTTCTTCCAAGCGGACGGCTTTCAGCACCACGTACTCGAGGGCGTTAAGAAGCGCGGCGTTCTTTTCCAGCAACAAGTCCGCGTCGGGCCCGGCGAAATCCACGACGTACTCCGGCGCTTCGAAGTCCTCTTCCGGTGCGGAAGCTTTGCGGACGGCCACGGTCAACTCGAATTCCCCCGTCCGAATCAACTCTCGGGCTAGAGATTCGATTGCGGCGAGGTAGCTTTCGACCGAGCGGGCGGGTGTCGGAGCAGGTTGACCATCCATGGGAGCTTATTCTCTGGCGCCGGCAGCTTTGCGCGAGACTGGGTTCGGTGGCGGCAAGGGCATCATCTTGTTAATAAAGGCTTGCTGCGCGATGCCCATCACGGTGCCGGTCAGCCAGTACAGGACCAAGCCACTCGCAAAGTTATAGAACATGATGCCGAAGACGATGGGCATGACCATCATCATTCTCTGCTGCGCGGGGTCGGCCGTGGCCATCGGCGTCATCTTCTGCATGATGAAGGTGGTGATAATCATCAGCGTCGGCAGGATGTAGAGATGGTCTGGCGCCGACAGGTCCTTGATCCACGCGAACCACGGCGCGTGACGCAACTCGATGGAAAGATCAAGCACCCTGTAGAAACCGTAGAGAAACGGGAGCTGCAACGCCATGGGCAAACAGCCGCCCAGGGGGTTGATGTGGTGCTCCTGGTAGAGCTTCATGATCTCCTGGTTCATGCGCTGCTTGCGCGGGTCGTTGAACTTATAGCCCTTGTACTTCTCCTGGATGCCCTTCACCAGCGGCGAGATGCGCTGCATCTCCTGCCCCGACCGGATGCTCTTCAATTTCAGCGGAAACATGGCCAGGTTGATGAAGACTGTCAGAAGCACGATCGCCCAACCATAATTGTGTGTCCAGCGGTCGTGGAGATAGCGCAGCCCCATGAACAGCGGCTTGGCAACGATGCTGAACCACCCGTAATCCACCAACCGGTCGAGCGGGGGCTTCATGGCCCGCAGCACGTCCAAGTCTTTGGGCCCCACGAACAACCGGAACCCGAGGGGCGTCTGTTGCTGGCTGGCGAGCGCGGCGAAAGCCTCCCGGGGCTTCTCTTTTTCTTTCCAGTCCGGCGGATCCCAGGCTCGCCGGCCCATGCGGAAGGAAACCTGGTCCGGTGAGTCGGGAAGAAATACACTGGCGAAGTAGCGGTCCACCAGCCCCGCCATCTGAAGCGGACCGGAAATGGTGCGGTCCGCATCCAGTTTCTGCTGCGCCACGTTTTCGAGCTTCTCACTCGTGCCGTACATGATTTGGTCACGCGAGATCTTCACCTTCGGCGGCACCGAGTGATCGCCGAAGCCGCCGGACCAAACGATCTCCGCGGGCAAGTAGCGCTGGCCGTCGAAGACGCTCACCTCGGCATGCACCTCGTAATCTGGTCCAAAGGACAGACGCTTTCGCACCTGGATTTTGCCGTCGCTAAAGGTGAAATCCACCTTGGCCGGAGCCGTGAGCGACGCGCCCGCGGGCGTGGCCACATAGAGCGCGGTGTTCAACTTCTTGGTAAGCTCGGCGTCAGCCAGGCTCAGGCCCAGCGGGAAACCGAGAGTGTCGCAGGCGGCGCGATTGACTACATCCAGTGGCTTCCCTTTGTCGTCCGAGTATCTTTTCAGCACCCAACTCCTGACCACGCCGCCTTCCGTGGACAAGGTCACACGAGAGACCTCTCCCTCGACCACAATCTCCTGGGCCTTGGAGCCTTGCTCGACGCGCAGTTTTACCGAAGCGGGGGCCGGCGCAGAGGGCACAGGCTTTGCAGTCGTAGCAGGAGCTTGTCCGGCAGGAGCAGCTTTCTGGGGAGGCGGAGTCGGCGGCGGCGGCAAAAAGAAGCGGTACCACACCACCAGGATGACGAAGGAGAGTGCGAAGGCCAACACCATTTTCTTGCTGTTGTCGTCCATCCTGGAAAAGCTTCCTTCTAGTTCAGGTTCTTGGTGTCAGACCGCAGGTGCGAAGTCTTGGCTTGCCTGGCACCTGAGACCTGAAACCTGTCTTTCACGGAACCGGATCGTAGCCCTGCCCGCCCCACGGCCGGCAGTGGAGGAGACGCCGCAACGCCAGCGCTGCTCCTCGCCAGGGCCCCCACTTCTCCACTGCTTCGTAGGCGTACGCCGAGCAGGAAGGATAGTAGCGGCAAGAAGACGGCAGCACCGGAGAGAGACACGTCTGGTAGAAGCGGATGAGAACCTGCGCGGCGAACTTCATCGCGGCCGCTCCCGCTCGGAGCAGGATGCGGCCGGCGCCTGGTTGGGAAAGAGACGCAGGATTTCCCGCACCAGTGTCGGAAACGGAACCCGCGCCACCGCCTCGCGGGGGTTCAAGACGATGTCCCATCCCGCCGGTATGGCCGTGCGGTTTAGCCGGAAGACTTCCCGCAGGCGCCGCTTCACCCGGTTGCGAACCACCGCGTTCCCCAGATGCGTGGGCGCGGTAATCCCCAGACGCGTGTGGGAAAGGCCGTTGGGTCGAAAGAAGATGGTGCATAGTGGCGCCCTGCGCCGCTGCCCCTCGTCGTAAACTCGCCGAAACTCGCCCCGGCGAAGCAGCCGTGAATGCTTGGGGAAAGCTTGCGGCGCCGAAGAAGCTTTCATGGAGTCAGGCGCTGGCGGCCCTTCTGGCGCCGGCGCTTCAGAACCTTCCGGCCTCCCGGTGTTCTCATGCGCTCTCGAAATCCATGGGTCTTGGCCCGACGCCGTCGGTTGGGCTGAAAGGTTCGCTTCAAAGGCCGTCACTCCCTATCAAGAATTTCCGCAGAGGGTCAATCGTTTACCTTAACCCGAGCCCCAAATGAAGTCAAGCGGGCCCGGCGCCTGGTCTAGATGCGGACTTCGGGGGGCCCAGGGGTTGCACTTCTACGAATAGGGCGTTACACGGCCAAGTAACGGCGCTACGCGCCTGAGAGCCATTCCTAAATCGTGCGGGACTTAAGAGGAGTGGTGCAGAGACCCCGCAGCAACCATTTGCGAATGAGCCAGTTGAATCGTTATTGGTGCGCTGGGGATTTATCTCCCTATTGGGTTAGGTCCCTGTGCCGAAACCCCGTCCGTTTCTGACCCGATAAGTGATTGTGTTTAAGATCACGCAGCCGGACGAAT
>JBEKCQ010000148.1:0-8561 GCA_050014795.1 Terriglobia bacterium
GCCCAGTAGTTGCGGTCGAGGGAGCGGTATTGAATGGCTTCGGAAATATGCGGGACCTGGATGGATTCAGCTCCGTCCAGGTCAGCGATGGTACGCGAGACCTTCAGGATGCGGTCATGAGCGCGAGCGCTCAGGCCCAGGCGGGTCATAGCGCTTTCTAGCAAGCGTTCGCATTCCACGGAGATATTGCAGTACTTGCGGATTTGCCGAGGGCTCAACTGGGCGTTGCAGTAAATCTTCTCGCCCTCGTATCGCTGCAACTGGCGCTCGCGGGCGGCGATGACGCGCGCGCGAATCTGGTCGGAGCCTTCCCCGGTCGCATCCGCGCGCAGCTCGCGGTACTTGACCGCGGGCATATCGATATGGATGTCGATGCGGTCGAGGAGCGGGCCGGAGATCTTGGAAACGTAGCGCTGAATCTGCGGCGGCGTACACGTGCAATCGCGCGAGGGGTCGTTCAAAAACCCGCAGGGACAGGGGTTCATTGCCGCTGCCAACACGAACCGCGCCGGGAAGGTCAGCGACATGGCGGCGCGCGCGATGGTCACGGTGCCGTCCTCGAGCGGTTGGCGCAGGACTTCCAGAACGTTGCGCTGGAACTCCGGCAGCTCATCGAGGAAGAGCAAACCGTTGTGCGCCAGGCTCACTTCTCCCGGCCGTGGCACCGCGCCGCCGCCGATCAAGCCTGCATCGGAAATCGTGTGGTGCGGCGCGCGAAAGGGCCGCGTGCCCACCAGGCCCACGCCCGGCTCGAGTACGCCCGCAATGCTGTGGATCTTGGTCGTCTGGATGGCTTCCTCAAAGGTCAGCGGCGGAAGGATGGTCGGGATGCGTTTCGCCAGCATGGTTTTGCCGGCGCCGGGCGGGCCGATCATAAGGATGTTGTGGCCTCCGGCGGTTGCGACTTCGATGGCGCGCTTGGCGTGAAGCTGCCCTTTGACGTCCCGGAAATCCACGGGATACTGGCTCGCGGCCGCCAGCATTTCCGCCGTGTTCACTTTGGCCGGAATGAACGCGCGCGTCTCGTTGATGAGGTCGAGGACTTCCGGCAGCGAGCGCAAGCCGTAAACCTCGATGTCCCGAACCACCGCTGCCTCCCGCGCGTTCTCCACGGGCACGACCAGCTTGCGGATGCCCTTCTGCCGCGCCATGCCCGCAATCGAAAGCGCGCCTTTGATGGGCCGCAGGCCGCCGTCCAGCGAGAGCTCGCCCAGAAAAACGTGCTGTTTCAAATCAGTCTTGAGCAGGACTCCCGTGGTGCCCAGAATCCCCAAGGCGATGGAAAGGTCGAACCCGGAGCCTTCTTTCTTCACGTCCGCCGGCGCCAGGTTGACCGTGATGTTCTGAAAAGGAAAATCGAGGCCGCAATTCTTGATGGCGGACTTGATGCGTTCGCGGCTCTCCCGCACCGCCGCGTCGGGCAAGCCGACCGTCATGAAAATTCCGTTGCCCGCCGAGATATCGACTTCGACTTCAACAAGATAAGCATCGATTCCGAAGGTCGCGGCGCTGAACGTCTTGAAAAGCATGGATATGCGCTTCAATGGGCGGAGAAAAGCGGCTGGCTGGATCGAACGCCAAGCTCCCGCCCCCTCGAATGTGGGTCCAAGCGCCCACTCGGCGCTGGGGTCCCACAAGTGGCAGCGATTATACCAAATCCACCAACTGATAGGAGAGGAAGTCTAGCCGCGGCTAGGCCTGTTGTGAACGGAGAACAGCTACCTTTCGTGGGCTGCGCCGGACAGCCACCCAGCGTGGGCGGGGCTGGCAATGCCGGCAGAAGTGGCTGCTGCGGCCGCCGATGATCAGGCGTTGAATCAGCCGGCGGCAGCGGCGGCAGGGTTCACCTGTTCTTTGATAGACGCGGAGTTGGGAGAGGAAGTCTCCGCGCTGCCCTTCGGCGTCAAGGTAGTCGCGGACGCTGGTACCTCCCCAGGCGATGGCGCGGTCGAGGATTCTCCTCACGGCCCGATGCAAGCGGCGAGCGGCGACCAACGGAAGACGCCCCGCCGGCGTCAGCGGATGAATCCGCGCCGCAAAGAGGGCCTCGTCCGCATAGATGTTGCCAATTCCCGAAAGAAACTGCTGGTTCATCAGCCAACTCTTGATGGCCCCGCGCCGTCCGCGTAAGGCTGCCAGGAACTGGTCCTCGGTGATCTCACGCGCGTCGGGGCCGAGCCGGCCAAAAACCTCCTCGAGTTCGCCGCGAACGCAGCACCTCAGCCGTCCAAACCGACGGACATCGCGGAAGCGCAGTTCTTCCTTCCCTTTCCCGAGCATCAGTCGTATGTGGGTGTGAAGCTCGACCGGAGATTCGCACGGGACGACTGTGAACTGCCCCGTCATGCCTAGCCGCACCACCAGATACTGGGGCGGTTTGCGATTCCCGCGAGCGAGTCGGATGGCGAGAACTTTGCCCTTCCGTTTAAGGCCGACGATTGACCCGCCGCGCACGTCTCGAATGAAGTCTGGCAGCGAGCCCAGCACCACCGCCGGATTGCGCACCTCGACCGCCGTCACGCGCTGTCCCAGCGCATGCTCTCTCAGACCCTGCAAGATGGTTTCGACTTCGGGAAGTTCAGGCATGAGTCAGTAGTCAGTTGCACCGGCATTCGGCAACTCGATAGGAATCCGGTGGGTCAGGTTCCAGTCCGCTTTGCCTCAACGGACCGCGGACAACTGACAACGGCCTATATCGCTACCTTGATGTCGTCGCCTTCCACTTGCACCGCGTAAGCAGAGACCTTGAGGGAGGGATTTCCGACCTTCTCGCCGGTGCGCACATTGAATTCCCAGAAGTGCCAGGGGCACGTAACCATCTCGCCCTCAAGCATGCCCTCGCCGAGCGGCCCGCCCTGATGCAGGCAAGCATTATCGAGGGCGAAGACCTGGCCGTCCACGTTGAACAGGGCGATGGCCTTGCCGTTCACTACGACCGTCTTACAGGAACCCACCTCGAGTTCGGAGATGCTGGCAACCTTGACCAATTCAGCCACGCGTCAACCTTCGCAGGTGGTGATCCCTTTCTCTGTCAGGGGGAGCCTTATCCGATCTGAACCATGTCCGGGGTGCCTACCGTGCTGATGCGGATCGATTTTTTGAACTCTTCGAGCATGGCTTCGTCCAGACGGACTTCGGTAGGCCGCTTGGCCAGGCTCATGCTATCTATCTTTTCCTGCAACTTCAAAAGACCGTAGAAGAGATTCTCGGGACGCGGCGGGCAACCGACGATGTAAACGTCCACAGGCACGATCTTGTCGACGCCTTGGAGGACCGCATAAGTGTTGAACGGCCCACCCACACTGGAGCACGCTCCCATGGAAATGCACCACTTGGGGTCTGGCATTTGGGCCCAGATCCGCTGGATGGCTGGCGCCATTTTCAACGTGACTGTGCCGGAGACGATCATCAGGTCCGCCTGCCGCGGGCTGGGCCGGAATACTTCCGCGCCGAACCGCGCCATGTCAAAGCGCGAAGTGGTGGACGCAATCATCTCGATGGCGCAGCACGCCAGCCCGAAGGTGAGGGGCCAGAGCGAAGATTTTCTTGCCCAGTTGAAAACGTAGTCCACCGTAGTGATTATGCGGTTCTCTTCGAACCTGTTGTCAAGGTATCCCATACATCAGTCTCATGGCCTCACAACAAACAAAGGAGCTTGTGTCAGATGCCCCGATCCAAGAAAAACATTATACCCTTTGCGGCCCGCCCCCTGCCATTGATTCCTGCCCCACCCAACCTGAGCAGCTTCTCGGGCTGCTGCCGCTGCGAAAGACTGACCAACGGGAAGTCCGGCGACGAGCCTAGGAAACGGCACAACACACCGGAAAGCAAAGGGCGCTGAATGCCGGGGTGGCAAGAGGTACTACCGCTGAACCTTGGTCAGCAGTTCGACGAACTTCTGCTCGCGCTCTGCCTGATCGCGTCCCAGGTCCTTCTCCATCATCTGGGTGGTGTTCATGGAGCAAAACGCGGGTCCGCACATGGAGCAGAAGGCAGCCTGTTTGTAGTATGCGTCGCGCAGCGTCTCATCGTGCATGGAGCGCGCGGCTTCCGGGTCGAGCGACAGCTCGAACTGCCTGTTCCAGTCAAAGAGGAAGCGCGCGTAGGAGATGGCGTCGTCGCGGTCGCGAGCGCCGGGCCGCTGGCGCGCCAGATCGGCGGCGTGGGCGGCGATCTTGTACGCGATGATGCCCTGGCGAACGTCGTCCTTATTGGGCAGCCCCAGGTGCTCCTTGGGGGTAACGTAGCAGAGCATCGAGGCGCCGTGCCACCCAATCATCGCTGCCCCGATGGCGGAAGTGATGTGGTCGTAGCCCGGCGCAATGTCGGTGACCAAGGGACCCAAGGTATAGAACGGCGCCTCATGGCACAGCTCTATCTCCCTGTCAACCTGGAGCTTGATCTGGTCCATGGGGATATGGCCGGGACCCTCAATCATCACCTGGACGTCGTATTCCCAGGCCTTCAAGGTCAACTCGCCTAGAGTCTTGAGCTCGGCGAACTGAGCCTCGTCGCTGGCGTCGGCCAGACAGCCGGGCCTCAGCCCGTCCCCCAGGGAAAACGCGACATCGTATTTCTGAAAGATCTTGCAGATGTCTTCGAAATACGTGTAGAGGAAGTTTTCCTGGTTGTTCTCCACACACCACTGGGCGAGGATCGCCCCGCCGCGGCTCACGATGCCGGTGATGCGCTTTCTGGTCAGGGGAATGTACTCGCGCAGCACGCCAGCGTGGATGGTCATGTAATCCACACCCTGAGCGGCCTGCTCCTCAATCACCTCCAACATGAGCGAGGGCGTCAGGTCGCGCACATGCTTCACCCGCGCGATGGCCTCATAGATGGGCACGGTCCCGACCGGCACCGCGCTGTTCCGCAGAATGGCTTCGCGGATCTGGTGAATGTCGCCTCCGGTGGAGAGATCCATCACCGTGTCCGCGCCGTACTTGACTGCCGCCTCCAGTTTCTCCAGTTCGTGGTCGATGTCCGAAGTGGTTGCGGAACTGCCGATGTTGGCGTTGATCTTGCACCGGGAGGCAATCCCGATGCAGATGGGCTCGAGTTCGACGTGACGGATGCTGGCGGGGATAATCATGCGGCCCCGCGCTACCTCAGCGCGGACCAGTTCGGGCGAGAGGTTTTCCCGCTTCGCCACGGATTCCATCTCCTCCGTGACGACGCCCTGCCGGGCATAGTGCATTTGGGTCACGACGGGGCCCGTACGCTTGCGAACCCATTCGCTACGAATTGGAGAGACCATGGAACAACCTCACTTTCAGAAAAAGCACTTCTACTTCATCTCCAGCATTCGGTCGAGCGCCACCCGCGCCCAGCGCTTGGTTTCCGGATCCACGCTGACGCGGTTCACCACCTGACCCGCCAGCAAGCTCTCCAGCATCCAGCACAGGTGCTGGGGCGAGATCCTGTACATCGTGCTGCACAGACACACGCAGTCGTCCAGCGTAACGACGAGCCGGTCCGGGTACTCCTTGGCCAGCCGATTGATCATGTGGATTTCCGTCCCGACCGCCCACTGGCTCCCCGGAGGCGCCTCGGTGACGCGCTTGATGATGAACTCGGTCGAGCCCACCTCGTCCGCCAACTGACACACATCCCACCGGCATTCGGGATGGACGATGACACGGATACCCGGGACCTTGTTCCGCGCGCGCTCCACGTGCTCCGGCAGGAAGCGCTGGTGGACCGAACAGTGGCCCTTCCACAGAAGGATGCGTGCGTGGCGAATCTCCTCTGCGCTCAATCCTCCGGCTTCCTCCTGCGGGTTCCACAGGGCCATGGCGTCGAGGGGGATCCCCATGCGGAAAGCCGTATTGCGCCCCAGGTGTTCATCGGGCAGAAACAGCGCCTTCTCCCCACGGGCCAGCGCCCACTCCATGACCTTGCGAGCGTTTGACGACGTGCACACGGCGCCACCATTTCGGCCCACGAATGCCTTGATGGCGGCGGTGGAATTGATGTAGGTGACCGGAACAATCGTGGCGCCGGCGGCGGAGTTCCGCAGTTCCTCCCAACAGGCCTCCACCTGTTCCAGGTTGGCCATGTCCGCCATCGAACACCCGGCGTTCAGGTCGGGGAGAATGACGGCTTGGTGCTCGCCGCTCAGGATGTCGGCGCTTTCCGCCATGAAATGGACGCCACAGAAGACGATATATTCAGCCTCCACACGGCTGGCGGCCAACTGGGAGAGCTTGAGCGAGTCGCCGCGAAAATCGGCGAACTTCACAACCTCGTCGCGTTGGTAGTGGTGGCCCAGGATGACCAGGCGCGAGCCCAGAACAGCCTTGGCGCGAGCGATGCGCGCGTCAAGTTCCTGCTCGGAGAGCTCGACGTAGTTTTCGGGAAGCAAGTCGAGAGCAAATGTTGCCATGGCCGTCAGAATCCTAGTTTAGCCCAATTTCATGGCCGGTGCTGGAGCGCCTGCCGTTTCGAGAGGTGCCGCATGCTGTATCCCTACCCGCCGATGGACAGCATGGTGCGCTCCGGCTGAACAAAGTCCGGCTCGTTGATGCGGTGTCCCGGCTCCTTCTGGCTCACCACGCGCATGAGAAACTGCGCGAGGTCACTGTCCTGGGCGCCATTGCGCACCAGGGAGCGGATGTCGTGCTCACCCAGGGAGAACAAGCAGGTGCGGATCTTCCCGTCAGCCGTCAGGCGCATGCGACTGCACTGGCCACAGAAGGGGGCGGAAACCGGTGCAATGATACCAATTTCCCCCTGGCCATCCGCGAAACGATAGCTCAGCGCCGTCTCGCTGGGTGAGCGGCGAGGAATCTCGACGAGCGGGAAAACTGTGTTGATCGCTGCGAAGATCTCCTGGGCGGTCACCACAAGGTCACGGTTCCAGGCACAGTCCGCGTCCAGCGGCATGAATTCGATGAAGCGCACAACAATGTCGCGACAGCGGGCCAAACGCGCAAACTCTACCAGTTCGTCGTCGTTGAATCCTCGGACCAGGACGACGTTCACCTTCACCGGAGCGAGGCCGGCAGCCACGGCCGCGTCGATTCCGGCCAGGACTCTCTCGCACGAAGCTGTGGCACGCGTAATCTTGGCGGACTTTTCCGGGTCCATCGAATCCAGGCTCACCGTAACCCTCGGTGCACCCGCCGCAGCCAGTGACTTCGCCATCTCCGGCAGCAAATAGCCGTTCGTGGTGATCGCGATATCGTCGAGGCCCTCGATCTGCCCCAGGCGTGCAACAAAATCGGTGATCCCCGGGCGCAGCAGCGGTTCGCCGCCCGTCACGCGCACCTTGCGGATACCCAGTCCCGCCAGAACCCGCGCCACCCTGAGGAATTCATCCCAGGTCAAAAGGTCGCGGTGGGGGAAATAGTCCCGCGAATCGACAGACTTGCAGTACACGCAAGCGAGATTGCAGCGGTCTGTCACCGAAATGCGCAAGTCGCGGATTTCGCGACCGAATTTGTCCCTGAGCATCGTTCTGTGGCGGCGGTGTCCTACCCGCCGGCCTCTTGTAGCGGCGGGTTTAGCCCGCCACCTAATGGCGCCGTAAAGCCGCCTCTACGTCGAAAAAAAACGCCTACCCCGCGTTTGGAGTAGGCCCCGTTCTCCTTTCCAAACACGGGAGGCGACGCGATTTCTCACGCCACCCTATCGGCCCGCCGGGCTTAGGCTTGTCCGCTACCCTTAGCGCCCCGGGCTCGGAGAACACTAAAATCTTATCCCATTAGATGAATCGCGGCAAGCGCGGTTTCGAGCGTGGAATTGGAAAGGTACATCGTATCCCCCCTGTGGGGTTGAAGTGCTTGAGTGAGATGCGGAGGAGAGAGATGACTGCCTTGCTGGGGCAAGAGCCAAGCCGTCGCCGCGCCGGCGTAAAATCGCACCTCCCGCCTTTTTACCAAAAAAGCTTGACCTCATCCCCCTGCATTTTTCGCTTGACTTTTGGCGGCAACTGTGATAGACTACAATAACCATGAGAGCAGGGTCCGAGGGTGCGCAGGCTGGGGCTTTAACTCGGGGGCGGCGCGAACGGAACTTGCGGCGGCGTTCGGGCGCCACTCGTTTCGCAGGGTTGACAGATATGCAAACTTGCCTGGAGGGCGCGGAACGCAGGGGGTAAGCATTCTTTATACCCTTGAAAAAAACGAACCTGATAAGTCCTGTAAAATCAGTCATTTGACTTTCTGAAAAAGAAAACAAAGCTGATAAGTTCTTTAGAATCAGCAAGTGTTGAGAAACTCAGCGAAGCTGATAAGTGTCCGCACATCAGTCACTTATCAGGATGCCACATGAACTAAGGCACATTCGGCCGCATGTTGACGTTTCTGGAATGGGACAGCAATAGGTTGGTTTCTCCTCGCCACTGTCGGCGCCGTTACTCCGGAGATACCCTCTTCCTTTCTCAACTTCAATTTTCAACACGAAATGTTACAGCCCAATCGAGCGTGGCCCTGACGTCTTCTAGCGCGCCACGGGCCGGGACGCTTTTCGCCTTGACGAGGACGCGGAAGTGGGAGACATTCCGCCTATTCAAAAGCCCGGACGAAGGAAACCTCGTGCGCCCACGGCTCGAAAGGAAA
>JBEKCQ010000149.1:0-8502 GCA_050014795.1 Terriglobia bacterium
GACGCCATCGACCTGCGCGTGGTAATAGCCTTTGTCGCGCAGAGTTTCTTGCACTTTCGTAACATCCTGACTGTGCGAAACCGCAGGTTTCTCTTCGTCAGGGCTGGCTGCGAAGCCGAGCGAGGTCAGGCTCAGGCCCAATATCCCTGTCGCCAGAAACGTGAAGACAACCCTAGTCCATACCGTTTTGCTGTTTAGATTCATTTTTTCCTCCACTTCAAGTGTGCTTGCTGCAGACCGTTCATAAACCCGCCGGGTGCCGCAGACACCGTGTTTTCTGCCCTGTCTGCGATCCGCGTAGAATCAGCCCTAAGGGCTCTTGGCGCGCCCGGTAAGCATCAGAGCCCCGCCCGTCAAACTCAGAAGCGCTCCCGCTAAGGGCGAATAGGGAATGGTATGTTCTTCCGGATGCTCGATGGCGATCGGCCCGATTTGGGTTCTTTCCTGAGTCGTATAGGAAATCCCGCCGACCAGGAGCAGAGCCACTCCGATAATCAACAAGACAAGCCCGACTCTGAATCTGTTCATCCACGCCTTCCTTTTCCCTCAATCAAACGCCCCGGGCGCGCCACAATCCGCCGGCTTGCCAATCGATGGTGAACCCGTACCAGGCGTTTCCCTGATAACCTTGATCGTTCACCTGCACTACGGCCGTATGATCATTCGCCGCACGGGGCTGTTCAAGCAGCCGGCTTTCCCCTCGCTGCTTGTGCGCATTACCTTGGCCGCGACCCTGAGCCACGGCGGGCGATACAAGCACCGCAAGAGCGGCGAGAACCAGGAGGAGATTGCGCAGAACGCGACTCGTCAGGGTGGTTCTCCTGGGGTGTGAGGTCATTTCCACACTTCAGTAATTGGCTCGGCATTGCCATCGCCGGAATTTAGTGGAAGCAATCCGAAGTTGTCTTCAATTGTCCTCAGAACGCTGTAATGAGTATATGTTTTTGTAATCTCTCCGGGCTTCACCATGTCTCCCAAGAAAACGGTATAGATTCGCTCGGTCTTCTCGAACCACTGTGACTCGTCGAAGGTGACAATGACGAGAGTTCCCTTCATCTTCTCGTCCAGGGGAAACCAGTCCTTTAGGAATTTGTTCAGCCAACTCGAAGCTTTCTTCAATCCCCTCCCGGGTCGCAACACCGGATCGTGCCCGTCATCGTCCGAGTTTGGGCTATAGAACATGTATCGAGGGAGAGGATGCTTCTTCGGGTCGTTTCTGAAGTCCTCGACGTCAGCTACAAATCTGTTGTGCGGGCCCTTGGTAGAAACGGATACTACGTTGCCGAAGCTTTCCTGCTGAATTTTCGCAAAACTCAAGAACGGGACGTGCTTTCGAGAATATTTCCCGCGGTCACCAAGAAAAGGTTGGGGTTGGGATGGGTAATCCTCAGCGTAGTTCTTCCAATCCAGGAAATCAGCGATGGTCCGATGGCTATTGTCATCGGGGAGGGTAATTTGGTCGTTGCTTCGAACGCCAAACAAGCTGCCGGCAACCATGGCTAGATAATTGGGATAGGACGGGTGTATCAAAGCCTTGAAGTTGCTGAAGCTAGCTCCCATCTCTGCTAACTGCGCCAAGAATGGGTCTTTGATTGCCGACCTGTAATTCTGGTTTTCCAGCACGATAATCAGCACACGATCGAAATGCTTCCCACCACTCACAACGGGGGCTGAGGCCAGGGCTGAAGCTGGGGCCAGGGCTGGTGGCGAGACTGGCGCTTGGGCTTGTGGTGGACTGCCCGCAACAGTCGGAACCAGAGTCACCGACTTCAACTGATCCAGCTGAGTCAGCACGCTCCGCCAGCGAGCCGTGTCCTTTTTCGTCTCGAGCGGAGCAGAGAGGTCCGAATAGAAGTTTAGGATGTTCGCCCGCAGGTCTGGGGTGGTCAGTTCAAACTTCCGCTCCGACAGCTCGGCCAGCAACTTTGCATACGCCTCGTCGGTCAGCGAGTATTCCCCTGCCTTGGTCCCTTTGCCATCATCCAAATCACGATTGGGAACCAGGAGGACATCCGCGCGTATTTGTTCGAGAAAAGCCTGGTATTGATCGACGGTCGTATTGATGCTCTTGAAATATAACTCCTCTGTTTGCGGGGTAGGGTTCTTGAACGCCATCGCCTTGAAGGGGCCAATTTTCGGAAAGTAGCGCAAGAGCGTTGCCATGAACCGGACCCCGAATCCGGGCTTCTGGTAGTCCTTTCCCCACTCCTTTTCGTAATCGGAGCGCGAAAGCCGGTACAGAAACTTTTGTTTCGCGAAAGTGGGCATCTCGCGCGTCATGTCCTTCTTATGGGTCCGCAGTGCGACCTGGGTCATTTCCGGAATCAACCGACTGATACAGAAACGATACGAGCTGATCGCCCGGTCCACGTGAGGAAGCACGTCTTTCAACTCCACGCCGTATACGACGGGAAAGACCCGCTCCAGCAGGGACTTGGACACTTTAAACCCGATGAAATCGTGGTACTGCTCCGACGCATAACGATTCTTCGCCACCTGGACCATGTCGAACCCGAACTCCGTCTTCAGATGGGCCGTCTTGTCCTGCGCGTACTTGACCGATTTGCCATACTTCGCCCGGAGCTTCGGGTAGTAGACCGCGACAGCCTGGTTGACCGCCGGGTGGCCGGCAATATCCGAAGCATAGTGTGACAGGGCACCCAGGGCGAAGGCGTACTCGTTGGCATCCTGGCTCTCCAGCCGTAGCTCGCGAACGAAGTCTCCGCTGCGGACGTAATGCGCCAAGTTGCTGAATTCCGCCCTGCCGAAGGGGTAGTAACCGAGGTCCTGGATGACGGCGCCTCCATAGGCGTAGGCATGCGCCTCCTTGAGCTGGTCTTCCGACAGCCCTGGAAATCGCTTAAGGAGGAGGGGGCGGATCTCGGCGGTCCAGAGCAAATCTACGATTTCCTCGTGCGTGAGAACGGAGTATGCAAACGAGCTACCGCTGCACATCAGCAAGACACAGAGGACGAGTGCAACAGCTGGCGTTTTTCTCACGCTTCGTTTTTCCTGACCGAGGGTGAACCCGGAATTCGCGCGCCAGACGCTCGTCGCGTCTGGCGGGGTCGTTGTTTCCGTTCAATGGTCCGCAGTTCTCCCCATGGATCGCTTACAATCGGTCGAACGTTCGTCCGCCCTTGGGAGAGTATTTCGTCAGCGTGCTGTCCAAGTCCTGAGCCGCTCGAGGAGTGGGCACCGCGCCGTCGATCAGAATTTCCTTCGCGGTCACCTTGCGTCCATAGAGCTCTTGGTTATCGTCTCTATCTTGCTTCACCACGGCCCCGTCGAGCGACGCCCCGGCAAACAAGCCCCGCGTCCGCGAGTAGCTGAGAATCTCCGCATGGAGTTGAGCGTCGGTTGCGCCTTCGGCGGAACGACCCACCGGGCCGGCCGCTACGGACAATTCCGCACCCAGCTTGACGCTGTCCTGAACCAGTTTTTTCATGCCTTCGGGGTTCATCACGAGCAAGACGACGTCGGTCGCCTTACCGCCGATCTGAAATCCAACGCTCGCGGCGCCGAGGGTGAACATGGAAGGCGCATCCCACGCCCCGTTCCCACCCTTGCGGCACACCAGCACGCCGCGCCCGTAAGTGCCACCGACTCCCAAAGCGAACTTGACCTGAGAAGGAACGATGCCGACACATACGGCTTTCTCCAGCAACTCATTAGGAATGCCCTTGTCGGGAGTCCCCATGATCTCGTTGATAACGTTGGTTGCCTTTTGTAGTTGGCTCTCTCCCGCGAATGCCGTCGAACAGAAGGTCAGAAACAGAAGAACCAGAGTAATCAGAGTAAGCCTTTTCATTTGGAGCTCCTTTTTGCCCGCGAAGCCGGGACCGCGCCATCCGCTTCCTCGCCAGATCCTGACGGGCAGCCCAGGGCACATCTCTTATACCCTGGTGCAATTCGCGCGTCAGTCCAGTACGGCTCACCGGTTTGGTCAAAATTGCTCAGCCCAATTTGGAAGGAGGGTACTAAGTGATGTAGCCTCTCACTCACTCTAGTACAAGAAATCGGTCAGGTCATCCGCTCCCCGAGAATTGAGAATAAGCGCACGTCTGTTTTTCATGGATGTCTCCAGCGGCTTCCATCTCGCAACCGGGGTACGCCGCCCGACTCCACTCACTCTTCTCAGTTAACCACCGTAGCCGTAGTTTGCGTCCTGGTAGGCATACGAGTCTTGGTAGTTGGAACGCCAGCGATCCTGCCGGTCTGCCTGTCCGGCGAGGAAGCCTTGCTCATAACCGTAGTTCACCGCCTCCAACGATCCCTGGGACACCATCCCCACGTCGGGTCGGGGTTGTATTCGGTCATCGCGACCGATGAACCCTTAGTTCAAGGAGACGCTGATTGCAATTCCAACGCCGGGGTACCTTCTATTGTACAGATAATATCCGTCATTAGAATAGTATATATACACATCGTCGTTTTCGTACCAGTCCTCTGACCAGTATTCTGGCCACGGGTCAACGAGCATGAACCAAAAACCACCGTACTGAAAACGGGGATACCCGCCAACCATCACCACGGGGTAGCTGTAGATGCGGAACGCGTGATCCGGACCAAAGTAGCCACGATAACGGTCGTCTGGAATGCGGTAGCCGTTGTAGCCGCCACGTTGCTGCCAGCTGCGGTGCTCGGCCTGCCAGCTACGTGCGCGATGCTGCTGCCACGCGCCCCGCTGTTCAGCTGGCTGCACACGTTGCCCTTGCTGTGAAGGCCGATTGACCTGCTGCGCTTGCTGTGCGCGCTGTGGCTGCGCTTGCTGAGCGCGCTGTGGCTGCGCTTGCTGAGCGCGCTGTGGCTGCGCCTGCTGTGCGCGCTGTGGCTGCGCTTGCTGTGCGCGCTGTGGCTGCGCTTGCTGTGCGCGCTGTGGCTGCTGTCTATTCTGGCCTTGTTGCTGTTGCTGCGCCTGCGGTTGCTCCTTTTTCTGCTTTCTTTGCTGTTTCTGGGCTCGCTGCGGTTGCTCCTTTTGCTGTTTTGTTTGCTGTTTCTGGTCTTGCTGCGGTTGTTGCTGGGCGTTGGTCGGTATGCTCATCCCCACCAACGACACCGCGCTGGTGACAGCCGCCACCAGCATCCGGTTCAAGATGCTAACCTTCACGGCACACCTCCTTAGTGATTCGGTCATTCCATGGGATATAGCCTATAAAGAGAACCCACGAGGAGCACAACAAGTAGGATGAGAGATATAACCAATTTCTTCTGTTGCCGTCCGCCTCCCACCAGATCCTGGCTGGCAACTCTGGGCACACTGCTTATACCCCGGGGTCATTTGCGTGTCAGCCCAGTACTGCTCACCTGTTTGGTCAAAAGTGCTCACTCAAGTTTACGAGGGGGAAATACATGGTGTGACTGGTGGAGTTCGTCGAGGGTTCGGCCTTGGAAAGGATCTGATAATTCGCCAACGGGGGGGCGACTCGGCCCGTGCCGAGTGAATCCTCCCCCGAAGGTGTGCTGGCTAAATCGTTAGAACAGGTTGAGCGTAATGTGAATGCCGGGATGCCTCCGGTTGTACAGGTAATAGGCGCCCCCAAAGTATTCGACATAAACGTCGTCGTTGTAGTCCCAGCCTGATGGCCATGGTTCATTATATCCGAACCAATAGCCGCCGTACTGGAAGCGCTGATATCCGTTGTACATCCTGGGACGGCCCACGCGGAACGCGTGGTCACGACCAAAATGGGCACGGTAACGGTCGTCAGGAATGCGGCCATAATGGTTGCCGTTGTTGCCACGGTTGTAAGCAACGCGCTGTCCCTGCTGCCCTCCGCGCTGCTGAGCCTGCTGTGTGTGCTGGGTCCGTTGTGTGCGCTGAGCCTGCTGTGTGTGCTGCGCCTGCTGCGTGTGCTGCGCCTGCTGCGTGTGCTGCGCCTGCTGTGTGTGCTGCGCCTGCTGCGTGTGCTGCGCCTGCTGCGTGTGCTGCGCCTGCTGCGTGTGTTGTGTGCGCTGCGCCCGCTGTGTGTGTTGCGCCTGCTGTGTGCGCTGCGCCTGCTGTGCGTGTTGACCGCGCTGCGCCTGCTGCGTGTGCTGTGCTTTCTGTCCGCCTCCGCCCTTTTCGTTCTGCCCTTTTTGTGCGTAAACAGAAGCAGTGGTTCCGAGAAGCAGAAGCAGCGCTGCTGTGCTGATAACTTTAACTAATTTCATGGTGTTGCCTCCAATGCGACTCATCTCACATCCGCCTCTCACTAGATACTAAAGGCACACTGCTCTTATACCCTGGGCCAATCTACCTGTCAGCCCAGTACTGCTCACGCGTCTGGTCAGAATTGCTCATCCCCATTAATGGGGGAAACTGCAGTGTGGGACCAACGTGGGAATGCCGGAGAGGGTTGACGATTGTCCGCTAACCCGTTTGCAGCAGCATCTGGTGAAGACTGGCGGCCGGAAATCAAGCATGCGCGGTACGACTGCCAGTGCCAGTGGAATGAGGCCGAGATGCTGACCGGGGCAAGACATAGTAAAGAAAGAAGTAGCGGACGGAGTTGTCGTGAAGATCTAGTCCGTAGCGGTTGGCGCGCGGGTAAGGCTGACGCCGATGGCTTTCGCCACCGTCCGGCCAGGCAAACCACCATGCCCAGCCGGCACAGTCGGCCAGGATGCCGCGCCCGCGATCTTCGCCACGCGCCGGATCACCCCGGAATCAACCGTCACCCCTGTCCGCGAGATGGTCTGGAAGTAAAGCTCATCGCCGGCGATTTCGACGAGCATGAATGAACGGTCCTGGTCGTACCCGGCTGCGGTCAGGTCCGTCTTCTTCAGGTTGCCCTTCCGCAACTCGCCTGAAGCGCCTTCGGTGAAATAGTAGATGCCCTTTTGCGGCTTCACGCGCTCATAAACGTGCTCGTGTCCGGCGAAGACGACCTGGACGCCGTATTTCACGAACAGGGGTTCCAGCAAAAGGCGGAGTTCGGTCGCAGAGCCATGGGTAGCCCCGGAAGAATAGAGCGGGTGATGGAAATAGCAGATCTTCCAATCCGACCCTGAGTTCTGCAGCTCCTTCTCCAGCCACGCGAGCTCCTGCGGGGTCATGTAATTGCTGTCCAGGGCGAAGAAGCGGACGTTGCTTTTCTTGTACGTGTAATATTGCTGCCCGTTCATGTTGAACAACTTGTAGAACCGCTCGTTGGGGGTGTCGTGGTTGCCGAACACCGCGTAGAATTTTACGCCCGCATCGAGCAAGGCCTTGTAGGGCAGTTCGAACTTGTTTTGGTAGTCAATCGGCTCGCTCCCACCGATGAGGTCGTCACCCAGCATAAGCACGAACTCAAAGGGGAATTTGCCGCGATACGCAAGCATCTGCCCGGCCACTTCGTATTGCACCTTGTTTCCATTCCCCATGTCGCCGATGGCCGCGAAGCGCACCGAGTCCGGTTTCAGCGGCAGGGCGAGCTCCTGGGCGTAGAGCGGCAGGCTTATGGCAGCGAAAGCAACACAGGAGACGAAGGCGGAACAGCGCATAGCCGGCATAACAGAAGGCCTCAAGGAATGGCTTTCGGGATGAGATCCACAATCAAACCCGTTTTAATGTCCTTCAGCGTCAGGTCGCGCCCGACGAACCGATACGCCAGTTCCGGGGGCAGTTCAGGCAGCTTGAGCAATAAAGTCGGCGGCGTGGTCGTCAGCGGGATACCTTCCGGGTACACGTCGTTCACACGCAGAGCGATGACCTTGAACGGGGTGTCCTGTTGGATCGTCCGGCGCGCCAGCCGGCCCTCGGGTCCGTGAAATGCACCGCGGATGATTTTGCGGAACCGCTCAGTCACCTCGTGAGTGAAGATGTCACCCTGACGTGCGTCGCGGCGCGCGTCGGCAATTTTCCTGGCCAGCGCGTGCTGGTGTTCGACAATCTGCGCCGCGTCCTTCGTAGGCTGCAGGGTCGGCAGCGAAGCTTCCAGGTCCTTCTGCATCTTGACGTATGCCTGGACGCGGTCGCTAAAGGTCTTCAAGTCGCGTGCCTCCTCGCTGTCCCGCACCTGGCCCGCAAAGCCGGGCGCTACAAACGCAAAAAGGGAAAGCCACAGGAGAAGGCGGGTGACCCGGATTCGGCGCTTCATGGATTCTCCCGGACGGAAAGTTAGGACTGCCGAGATTGCAGAACTGCGGGCTCCGGCCGGCGAGCCTTTACTCTGGCGCACGCGATCCATGGCAGGATGGATGAGTGCGCGGGGGAAATCACAACCAGGCTTCACATTTATGATAACCGCTCGTGCGCACATGCCGCCCCCCCGACCTATGCCTCCCACAAGATCCCAGCTGGCAGCGCGAGGCACACTTCTTATACCCTGGAGGTAATTCGCGTGTCAGCCCAGTACTGCTCACACGCCTGGTCAAAACTGCTCATACCAGTTAATGAGGGGGGAACTACCGTGTAGGGCCGGTCCCGAGTTGGTGATGGATGCTTCGCAGGGGCTAAGACTCCTCCAGGGATTCTTTCACCAATTCATCGACACGCTCCTGGACCGCTTCCTTCACCGCTTCCTTGACCGTCTCTTT
>JBEKCQ010000150.1:0-8485 GCA_050014795.1 Terriglobia bacterium
AGCCTTGACTGCGTTTTCCCCTTCGTATAAATAGAACGAGCACTTTGGAGCGTCATCTAAGTGACTGGGGACTGTTCCACGATGTCTACACGCAGCGGCGCGGGGAGGGGCCACATGCCGGGACAGCGGCGGGCGCGTGGACGCTGGTGGCTGATCATAGGAGGGGCGTCGCTCATCGTCATCGCGGGCGTTGTGCTGATCGCGTTGGCCTGGAACTGGCCATTCACGGAACAGGCTGTCACCAAAGCGCTGCAGGACCGATTCGCCCGACCCGTCCAAATCCGTCGCTTCCGCAAAACCTACTTTCCACCGGGGTGCGTGGCTGAAGGGGTCAGTTTCCTGCACCGGAGACGCAAGGACCTGCCACCGTTGATCACGGTCCAAACGCTGATCATTCGAGGAAGCTACAATGGCCTTTTCCGGATTCACAAGCGCGTGGATGAGGTCCAGGTGAAGGGGTTGCACGTGTTAATACCGCCGCGGGGTCCGAGCGGCCAGCCGCCTAATGTTATCCCGTTGACGACCAGCACCTCGGGCGCTTCGGTCACGATTGGCAAGATCATCACGGATGGCGCGCTGTTGGAGTTTATGCCCCGGAAGCCGGACCACGAACCCTTCCTGCTGCAGGTTCATCGGTTGACCTTGGACCAGGTCGGTGAGAACAGGTCCATCCCCTACCATGTAGCGTTGTTAAATACCGAACCGCCAGGCGAAATCCTGTCGGAGGGTGAGTTCGGCCCCTGGAATGAGGATGACCCCGACAGTACTCCGGTGAGTGGTTCCTACACTTATGAGCACGCGGACCTGGGTGTGTTCGAGGGTATCTCAGGTACCCTATCGTCCCAAGGCAAGTTTAGCGGCACCATCGGCCATATCGATGCGAATGGCGAAGTCGACGTGCCCGACTTCCGCGTATCCGGAAACAGCCACACCGTTCACCTGATTTCGAAATTCCAGGCGGTTGTGGACGGAACGAATGGAGACACGTATCTTCAGAAGGTGGACTCGCACTTTCAGCGAACCAGTCTGACCGCGAGTGGTAGCATCGCCGGGCACCCGGGCCAGCACGGAAAAACAGTTCGGCTGGAGATGGCCGTGAATGGAGGCCGGATTGAGGATTTGTTGTCCTTCTTTACGGACGAGAAACGCCCGTCGATGACCGGCAGTGTCAACCTGCGTGCAAAAGTACAAGTGCCCCCGGGGCCTCCGGGATTCTTGCGGAAGCTGGATCTGGTAGGCAGTTGCGACATTGGCAGCGGACGCTTCACGAACCCAGACGTCCAGCAGCCGGTAAATGCCTTAACCCAGAGTGCGCGCGGCGAGGACAAGGAGCAGCAAGCCGAAGACCCGGAAACGGTGCTCTCGAAGTTTAGTGGGCAGGTCTCGGTGAAAAATGGCGTCGCAACTCTGTCCAACATCTCCTTCAGCGCTCCCGGCACGCGCGCGCAGCTTCATGGTACCTACAACTTGGTGGACCGAAAAGTTGATCTCCATGGAGTTTTGTACACCAACGGAAAGTTATCCGACACCACGTCGGGATTCAAAGCACTGGTATTGAAGGCACTCAGTCCGTTCCTGAAGAAGAAGTCCGTTACGGTGGTTCCCTTCTCAATTACCGGCACCTCTGCCAAGCCTTCTTTCGCGTTGGATTTCACTGGAAAACGGCGGCAATCCTCTCTCCCCGCGCCCAGCCCGTGAGCCATTACAATCCCTGCGAAACACCACCGCTCCGCCAGTGACGCATACATCGCGCTCCCTACGATGAATTCTGAATGGTGAATGATGATGGCGAGGGCGGAATTCAGAAGTCAGAAGACAGAAGAACAGGGGCGGAAAGGCAGGGACTAGGAGCTGGGGAACACCCATCGGCACATTGATTCATCGGGCCAGTGGGCCATCGAGTCAGCGGGCCATCGAGTCAACGGACCATCCGACATGGACTTATTGTCCTATTTCTGGCCAAGCCCCCTCGGCGCCATGAGACCAGTGGGACTGGTGAGAATGGTGAGACAGATTTTCTATCAGATTGAAATGCATGGATTTATATGCCAAAAAACTTCTCTTTGCTTGAGGATTGTGTCCCATTATGCCCCACTGGGTAGTAATTACATGCACCCCCGGTTCTGCACCTGGGCCTGGGTCGGCTGGCTATACCCGTCGCGCCTTCGATCCTGGTCCTGAACGCTCACGGCCAACCTAAGGCGAAGCAGGTCCAGGTCCCCGTGGGCGTGAACTAAGGCCCGGGCGCCCATGTTCCAGAAGAGACAGCAGCCAGTCGGCTCCGCTTCCGAAGCCGCTCAGGACGGCGCAGCCTGTCGCCAGCAGGATTACCGCCAGGAAAACGAACACGCCGGCGATGGGTATTAGCTGTAGCAAGGTAAGAAGCAGCGCGCCCGCCAGCGCTGCTTGGAGCGAACCCCCAACACGCGGCAGCCTGCGTCCGAGCCAGAGCGGGAAGCCAGGGCAGCCCGCCGCCAATGTCACAGCCAGGGCTATCGCGACACCGGTATCCAGAATCTCCCCCGCATCCCCGAGCTTACCGGAGAACCGGAGCAGGACGGTAGCCACCAACAGCACTCCCGCACCCGCCAGCAGCGTCCACACGGGATGCCCATCTATCGTGTCGGCGAGCGCCGCAACGCGTCGGCGGCGCATGACGAGCGAAGAGACAAGCACGAGGCCAAGATTCACCGCGGTATACAACAGGATACAGGGGAGGAACAACTGACGCTGCCCCGGCACGTAGAACCACCATGCGGACTCAGCCTCGCCGCCCACGCTGGCTTGCGCCCCGCGCTCCAGTCGGCCGCCCGCGGCCACGGCCTCACCCCCAACCTTTGCTCCGGGGCCCAGACGAATGCCGCCACCCGCTGCCACGGCATCACCAACGACGGTGCCGTCGATTTCAATCCCGCCACCGATGGCGATGGCATCACCCTTCACCGTGCCGCGCACGCGGATCGAACAGAAGTAGCAGGTGAGATCTCCAGTTGTCTCCCCACTCTGGATGACGATTTCCCGGACGTACTGCCGGCGCTCATTCGCCTCCTGCGCCCATGCCGCGGAAGGCAGGGAGAAAAGACCCACGGCAATCAAGAAGTAAGTAAACCGTCTCATCGAGTTAATTCTCCACTGCGCAGTCGTTCCACAACGAACGCGGCCTGGCTGAAGAACCTTCGTCGCGTGAGCGTCCCCCGCATGTGAGGCCTCCCTTCGCGCTCCGGAAAGCGACCCCCGGGGGAGCAAGCATAACACTGTTGCGGGCCGCTGACGGCGAGACGCCAGGAGGGGCGCCGGCCAAGCACGCGTTGCGAAGCAGCAAACGGCTGCGCCGTGAATTCACGTCGCAGGCTGCTTGACATTGTGACGGGGGAGCATTTTTGCGGCGAAACGAATTTTCGGCGATTGTTTACTTGAGGCAGGAGGTGTTATGGGAGAACATGTTACGGGTGGGGGTTTGTGGCGAGCCCGCAGCCTGATTGGGAAATGCGCTGGCTGTGTGAACATCGGCGAAGGAGACCTTTTGATAGCCCTTCGAGCGTACCTGGATAGCAGTAGAAAACCTGAGTACGAGCACGGTTATCTGACGCTGGCAGCTGTTGCTGGAAACGACGAGATGTGGGCGGAATTTGAGACGGGATGGAAGAAGATTCTCGATGAGCACAAGCCAAAGGCCGATTACGTCCACATGCGGGAGATTGTCCGTCTGATTGAAGGTTTCGACCCCAAGCGTGGATGGGATTTGAAGAGTGCCTTCGATGTGGCAACGCAATGTGTCGGGTATATGTCGCACTTGGATAAGAAGCGTTTTCGCATGTTCTACTGTTCTGTCGATTTGGCAGCGTGGCGAAAATTGCGGGCTGAAACATATCAGATACCTGAGCCGGTGGACATGTGCAACCAGTTTTGCTCGGAAACAGTGCTTGGTTGGTATCTCCACTATTATCCGGGCCTAATTGATCCGCACAATGACACGGTAAAGTACTTTTTTGATCGACATGAGTGTTTTGAGAATCCTTTTAAGGAAAAATGGAATGCCGAAAAGAATCTAGCCGAAGAAACTGGCGCGTGGAGCATCTGGAAGATGATCGACGAAGTCGCGTCAGTTGAGATGAAGACAACTCCGGGCATTCAGGCTGCCGACATCATTGCATGGGGAATGAATCGCGAGACTTTTGCAGAAGAAGGGGACACCGCTAAATATTTGGAACAGATTATCCGTCAAGTTATTCCAGCTTTTCACATTGTATGGGATGAAGCTAAGATGAGAGAGTACTTCAAGCCGTTGCTCTATCTACCGTGAGGCTGCTCGACAACGTAGCGGAAAATGAAAATGCCCGGGCTGTCTTGGCGCCACGTTGGCGCGGCGGGCCAAGCTCCGGTCCAACAGCAAAGCGGTCCCGGAGGGTGGGACCGTACTCCAAAGCAGGCGCGCTTCCGGTAGTGGGTCAATTTGAATTTCCTTTTCATCCAAATTCACCGCACCTTGCGGACGAGTCCAGCAATGGCCGCCGGGGTTACAGATCGCCTTTGGAGTGTGGCTGATCTTGTGGCACTATGGGAGAGCGAAGAGCGGGAGGCGGAAAGAGCAGCGTTAAATGGGGTGAGAATGGAGACTCCAGAAAAAACTGGAAGCAATGACCCATCTTCCTCATGGAACAATTATAGGGGGCGCTGGCGGTGGCTAATCCTTTTCATTTTGATGCCGATCCCATTTGGGCCTTGGTGGGCGACTGTTATATGCGTGGCACTGTGTGTCGTCCTGGCTGTCCTCTTTTTTAGACCAAACAAGAGACCTGAAAACCGAAAGTAGCCCACTACCCGCTTCCCTGCCCTCTTGTATTTCCCCCTCAATGTGGTATTAAACACAGGCTGGTTATGGCGATGAGGCACAGCGGTGGAAGTGCGTAGCGGTGGCCTTCAGGCCGCCAGCGCCATGGCAGGCTGAAGCCTGCCGCTACGTGTCTATTCCCGGAATTCATATCCTTCGAGGATGGAGAGGACGAATCGATGAGTGACGAAATCAATCGACGAGATTTCATGAAGCGGGCGGCCATCACGACGGCGGGTGTCAGTCTGTCGATGGCTGGCCTGAGCACGAGGAGCGTGCTAGGCGCCAACGATAAGATTCGGCTGGGAGTCATCGGGACCGGGCGCCAGGGCATCGACGACATGCAGAATTTCATGCGGCACGGCGTGGAGGTTGCCGGCGTCTGCGACGTTTTCCAGCCGAACCTGGAGAAGGGGCTGAAGGCGGCGGGCGGCAAGGCGAAGACTTACAGCGACTTTCGCCGGCTGCTCGAAGACAAGGACATCGACGTGGTGATTAACGCCACGCCCGACCACTGGCATGCCCTGGCGACGGTGGAGGCATGCAAGGCGGGTAAGGACGTTTACACCGAGAAGCCCATCTCCGTCGCCGTCGAAGAGGGCAAGAAGATGGTGGAAGCGGCGCGCAAGTACAAGCGCGTGGTGCAGGTGGGGCTGTGGCAGCGCTCGAATGCGCACTTCCAGAAGGCCGTGCAGTTGGTACAGGACGGGCTGCTCGGCAAGGTCACGTACGTGCGCACCTGGAATTACTCCGACATCTACCCCGAGGGCATCGGCAATCCCCCGGACGCCGACCCGCCCGCGGGGCTCGACTGGGACATGTGGCTGGGGCCGGCACCCAAGGTGCCGTATAACTGGAACCGGTTTGGCGTGGGCGACCGCTGGTCAACCTTCCGCTACTTCTACGATTACGCCAACGGCTGGCCGGGTGACTGGGCCGTGCACCTGATGGACATCGTGCAGTGGGCCATGAAAGTGGAGGGGCCGAATACCATCACCGCGCAGGGCTCGAAGTTCTATCTCGAGGACAACAGCGATATCCCTGATACCCTGCAGATCACGTGGGAATACCCCCACTTCGTCGCCACCTACGAAAACCGCATGTGCAACGGCAATTCCCTTTTCGAGCACGGATACGGCATCGTCTTCCACGGCAGCGATGGCACGATGTTCCTCGATCGCAGCGGCTTCCAGGTTTATCCGGAACCGTTGTCGGAACGCGATTACCGCGAAATGCACCGGCGCGCGGACAAGGAGGAACGTGAGATTCGTGGCAAGACGCCGGAAATGAAAATGCCCCAGATCGACGACGGTCTGCTCGAGCATGTCGGCAACCTGCTGGAGTGCATGCGCACGCGCAAGACCCCGCAGACCGATATCGAATACGGCCACCACAGCACGACGACCTGCCTGCTCGGCAACGTCGCCTTGCGCAGCAAGGAACGCCTGGAGTGGGATGTCGCCAGTCAGAGGCTCATCAAAGGCGGCCCCGCAGCGCAGAAACTCCTCGACCGCGAGTATCGCGCCCCGTGGAAGTTGACGGTGTAATGGGGTAGCGCCCACCCCGCTCAGCGGGTGGGCATTGGGAGTGACGACATGAAGGTGGCCCTACGTCGCCGCTACGGCAGGGACACGACGTAAATGGCCGCCGCGTCCCCGCCAGCCTCGCTCGGGGCGATGAAGGCTGTGGTGTTCTGCCCGTCGCCGGCCAGAGACGAGATCCGCCTTCCCGGCGAGAACTGGGTAATGGGGAGGAATTCCTCAGGGGAAGTCAATCGGATTACCTGGCCCTCGCAGTAGCAGTAGAGGGCCAGGTCGTTCTCCTGGGCCGCCGGGGCAGAGGCCAGGATGGTGTTTCCTCGCGGCCCGGTGGTTTGGCCGTGAACTCGCCCGAGGGGCAGCAATGTGCCGCCGAGCGGCCGCTTGGCCATCACAGGTTGTGAGGGTTCCCCGTTCAGGTCTGCCGTCTGCACGCTCTCCCCTTCCATGATAACCAGCAGCATTTTGACGGGCGCCTCACCGGCGCGCGCCGGGAGGATTTCGCCCACCTCTGAGGCTTCCGGCGCAGGCCGCAGATCCTGGAAATTCTTAATGGCGACAGCCCGGAAGAATTGGTCAGCTACCGCGTCGAAGGGTGTGCCGCGGGGAACAAACACAGCCTCGTCGTGACTGGAAAAGGCCGGGACAAGCAGATCGTTGGGCGTGAGACGCAGCTCCGGAGGCAGTGGCAGCGGCTGAAGTCCATGCGGAGTCCAGAGGAAAAGACCCGTGGAGGGTTGCTTGCCTGCCAGCCGCGCGCCGAACAGGACATCCCCCGACGAGTTGATGACCGGCGCCGAAAACTCCTGGAAGGTGGCATCGACATTGCCCGGCACAGGGCTGCCGCTGGTCGCGATGGCCAGAGCCGCGTCACCTTCCACTCGGATGACCGCAGTGGTTGGCACATCATCCCTGAGGGTCGCCGTAAACACAACCAAGCCCGAGTCATTCAGGCTGGGGGCACTGAAAGATTCGTAACTGGTCTTGGGCACCGGCGCACGCAGCCCCTCGAAGGCCACCACGGAAAACGTGACGCCCGAGGAACGAACCACGGCGCGCAGCTCGCTCTTGGCCCCACGCAAGGAGGAAAGGAAGACAATCTCCCGCCCTTCGTTCATCGCCAAGCCGGAAAAGGGTCCAAACGCAAAACCCGGATGGCCCGGCACCCCCCAACCGCTGGCGAGTAACAACCGCGTGTTCGATTGCGCCTGAGCGCTGCCGCACCCGCCGAGCGCCAGCCCTAGCGCTACGAGTCCCGGCACTATCGCCTTACGCACGCAGGTAGGGCTCCTCCAAAATCGCCTCATGTGCCCTTCCTCATCAGGAACCGTCAGCGAAGCTAGCACCGCACGTCGGGGAACGTCAAGCGGGACGTGAGGAGAGCAGAATCCAGGAGCCAGAAGTCAGGGGTCAGAATGGAAACGGTGCCAGCTCAGCACTACAGGTGTGTCAGACGAAGGCAGCGAGCTGCGGCGGATCTTCACGCCGGTTTCGCCGCATACAGGCAACGGCAGCGCGGAAAACCCGAGTTCCGACTGTGCGCATCAAGACTTGTTCTCAAGCATTTACCGCCTGCGGTGAGTGTGCCTTCGCGCTGGAGGGCGGCAAGATGAGGTCCGATGCTCCCTGTGTGTCTTGTCCCCGCCAGCTACTTCGCCAACGCCTCGAGCAACTCCCGCTGCAACTTGCGGAAGGCCGCAGGGTCACGAACATACTCGGTGAACGAAACGATGGCGGCCTTCGCCAGGCGGTTGGCTTCCGCCGGGTTCTTCGTCTTCAACAGCCGCAGCAGTTCGTAGTCTTCAATGCCCTCCCGCATGGCCTCAAAACGGATCGAGCTGAGCACCGACTTGTTCGCCCGGTCCGGGTACATGATGAACGCGTCGCCAGGCGGCAGGAGAGTTGTGTTCGCGTCGATGACCGGCTGCGTGTCCTTCATCGGCTCCGGCGTCCAGTAGTTGCCGCCCCAGTGAAGAAATCCCACCAAGTTATGGCGGAAGTTGAGCCAGTGCAGCAGGCGCACCTTGAGGAGCGGGTAGTCGAGCAACCGATTCAGATATCGCCCGTTCGGGACCAAGCAGGTGTAGAACCACACTTCGTGCCCGCTTTCGATCCG
>JBEKCQ010000151.1:0-8993 GCA_050014795.1 Terriglobia bacterium
TCTCCATCAGGTGGTCGTCAATCACCACGGCGTAGTTGTAAGCCGGATGGCCGTCCGACCGCAGCAGGATGGGGTCGCCAATGACTTCGCTCGAAAACGTGGTGGGTCCGTGGACCAGGTCGTGCCAGCCGAAAGATCCCTCCACGATTTTCAAGCGCACGGCGGCTTCCTCGCCCGCCGCCAGGCGCGCCGCCGCTTCCTCGCGCGCGAGTTTCCGACAGCGGCCGGAATACTTCGGCTGGCGACCGGCCTTCAAGGCTTCCTGGCGCTCGGCTTCGAGCTGTTCCTCCGAACAGAAACAGTGATAGGCGCGGCCCTGGTCAATGAGTTGCGCCCCGTAGCGCGCGTAGAGCTCTTTCCGCTCCGACTGCCGGTAAGGCGCGAACGCCCCGCCACAGTCCGGACCTTCGTCCCAGTCGAGGCCGAACCAGCGCAGGTCCGCGAGCAGTTGCGTCTCGTACTCTTCCCGCGAACGCTCGACGTCCGTGTCTTCAATGCGCAAGACGAACGCGCCGCTGTGATGTCGCGCGAAAAGCCAGTTGAAAAGCGCCGTGCGGGCGTTCCCTACATGCACGTAGCCCGTGGGACTGGGAGCGAACCGAACTCGAACCTTGGCCATGGGACGAGAACCTTCTCCTGCCGCCTAACATAGCACACGTGAGGGCGCAGTGGCGTGGCCGCCGGAGGGAGGCTCGAAATGCCGCGGCAACCTCATTCCGCCCGATGAAGCGGAAGTGGGCACGTCGCTCCACCAAGGGCCGTGTCACATGCACTGCCGCGTTGCCACGGCGTGGCCTGATCGGGAATGCAAGCTTCGGACACATTGTCCTCAGTGTTTAGGATATAGTGTCCATCTTGTCTAAGGGCCACAGAAATGGACCACAGGAAATGGGACTGGTGGGACTGGTGGGACACTTTTACTAAGGCTCTTGCTCTCAGCGAGTTACCGAGGTAAAAGGTCGAATTTCATGGGCTTTGTGTGTCAAAACGCCACACCGTGTAATATTTGCGTAGCGCGCAACTACTTCACGGCTAGCTTGAGGGCAGACAGCCAGTCGGCAAAGCGGGGCAGGCTGGAATAGTCGGTGCGGTCAACCTGCAACGGGGTGATGGAGATTTCGTGGGCGCGGATGGCGGCGTAGTCGGAGTCGGGCTCGGCAATCTCCAGTCGCATGGTTTCGTCCAGCCAGTAATAGGGCCGCCCGCGCGGGTCTTGCTTCTCGTGAACCACGTTCTGCGAGATTTTCTGGCTCTGCCGGGTGATGCGGACGCCATGCACTTCGCCGCGTGGGATGTTCACGTTCAGCATGATGCCCGGTGGCAATCCCTCGGCCAGAACCTTGGTGGCTAACTGCGCTGCGAAGGAGCCAGCTACGGAGAAGTCCAGATACTTGCGCGTGGCAAGCGAAATAGCGAAAGAAGGCACGCCGTGGAGGGCCGCTTCCATGGCGGCGGCGACGGTGCCGGAATAGACAACGTTTTCTCCCAGGTTCCCGCCCGGATTGATGCCCGACACGACCAGATCTGGCTTCGCCGGCAGCAGGCGATAGATCGCCAGAACCACTGCGTCCGCGGGCGTGCCCGTGACGGCGTAGTGGCGCTCGTCGAAGGCATAGACGCGCAGCGGCGTGTGCACGCTGATGGACTGGCTGGTGGCGCTCATCTCCCGGTCGGGGGCGACCACGGTGACCTCGCCCAGCGGCGTCAGCGCCTGCTCCAGCGCCTTCACGCCCTCGGCGTGGATGCCATCATCGTTAGTGACGAGGATCTGCTTCGTTCCCATGCGGGGTCTGACAAAAGAAAAAAGAAAATCGGGGCGAGAGGATTTGAACCTCCGACCTCTTGGTCCCGAAATAAGCTCATAACATGTATCTCGTTGTTTCGTCTAGTTCTTTCCTGCGTCTAGAGTCACGATTTCGCACGGTATTCGGCGAGTTTTGTTCCCAAGTTGTTCCCACTTCCCTCCGTGTGGGCAGCCCGCTCGCAAAGACCCCTTGTTGCCGGCTTGACAGCCAGACCTCTGCCCATGCCACTGTAGACTTGGCGGAGATAGTCGAGGGTGGGGTAAGTGGCGAGCCCAAGAACCTTCTAGAAGGAATGCCGAGGTCCCGACCTCCCTCAACTCTGCCCATGGAAGACGTCTAATGACGGCACAAAACGGTACGCCGGGAAAGAGGCGTCGGAGAACAAACAAACCTCAGGAGCTTGTCGAAAAGGCCGCGGTTTTGCGTCTTGAGGGCAGATCCGACCGCCAAATAGCGAGAGAGTTGCACGTGAAGCCGAACACCGTCCCCAACATGCTCTCCGAGTCTGAGCTGCTGGCTGAATTCCGGCGCAAGTTGCGGGCGAAGATTCCCAAGGCGCTTGAGAACCTCGACCTGCTGCTGACTCCTGGTATGGGCCAGTCGGTGGAAGAGCTGGGCCGTACTACCCGGTGGGTTTTGGAGAACACACAGGTCGGGGTGAAGAAAGAAGAGCGCGACGTTACCCAAAGAGACGAGGTCCGGCAACTAGCCGGCGAAGAGCTGAGGAAGAGAATTGCAGAGAAACTGGCAGTCACAGGAATTACCCGCCGACCCAGAACTCCTAGCCCTGCTCGAGGAGCTGGAGTTCAAAGAGGAGATCCTTCCCAAGGTCCTCAACGGGGAACCCGACCGCCCGGGCCCGCTGTACTGGCTCCAGGAGTGTACGGAAAGTTATGACGAGCACTGGGTAAACAAAGGTCTTGCATCCCCCTACGCCAAGTTCCCCCCCCTTCCCTACTGGCCTTGGCTGTTCAACCTACTCATGCGAGACCGTGAGATTCTGATCCCGAAGTCTCGGGAGATGATGATTTCGTGGGCGGTGGTGGGGTACGGGGTGTGGCACTGTCAGGTGTTCCCGCGGACGAGGTTCGTCATTCAGACACAGAAGGAGGATAAAAGTATCGACCTAGTGAAAGGTCGAGGAGTGCCGGGGTATGCCAGAACCCTGTACGAGCGGCAGACGCCGCGAATGCAGCAGGAGTTCCCCTTGACCAAGCCGATGACTGAGATGCCAGCCAACGAGATCTCTTGGGCCAATGAGTCAGTGATTATGGGCGTGCCAGCAGGGGCCGATCAGGTGAGGTCGTTTCACCCGACGATTTTCCTGTTCGACGAGGCGGCGCACCTGGATGAGTTTGAGGCAGCCCTAGCGGCTGCGGAGCCGGTCTGCGCGAAGATTATTGCGGTGTCGAGTGTAAGTCCGGGGCCATTCTGGACCCGGGTGCGGCGAACCAGTTAGTGGCTGCGGGTGATGCTCTGGAATCACCCGACCCCGGCGAGAAATGGGCCTCTACTCCGCTAGGAACGTTCGGATTGCCCTACCCATACGCTTCCCCGTCTTTCGATAGTCAAACGCCGTAGCCACTCGCTATGTGGGATGTGGGATGCAGAAAATGGCATTCTACGCGACGCTTTGGTCTGAGCCGACGTATAGCCGCATCCACCCATGCATTCGCCAGGAAAACTCAAAAAAGGGGAATTATCCGGGACGCCGAGCCAGTGGAATCAATGACTTAGAGAGGCCGATCTCGGGAGGACGTACCCAGGTATGGACAATTCTGGTGAGGCCCGCATTTTGGCGTTAAACGCGAAAGTCCCCGTCAGAAGGTGGGCCGTCCAAGGTGCCACAAAGAGAGGCCGAACGCCCTGGGGGCAAATGTTGGCGTGCCCATGATCGGGCAGGAATACCCAAGCCGTCAACCGGAAGCGGCGCTTCTGCCGCATCCGGCTCATCGCCGATGCCAGACGCTGGAGATCTCCCCTTAGAGTTTGTTCGACAACAAACCCTCGACGGTGTGCCTACGGGTGCCTGCAAATGGTTGATACGGGGTTCCGAGTTTGATACTGTGATACCGGCAAAGCGGAACTAAAACCCGAGTCCGGCCCCGCGCTGAGCGAGATTGCGAAGCTGCTCAAGGCGAACCCGGCGCTGAAGTTGTACGTTGTGGGGCACACGGATATTACCGCCGACCTGGCCACAAATGTGAAGCTCTCGCAGGCCCGGGCGCAATCGGTGGTGAATGCCCTCGTCAGCCAGCACGGAGTAGCCGCCGCACGACTGATCCCTTACGGTGCCGGGGGGCCGTACGCTCCGGTCGCCTCGAATAGGACGGAGGAGGGCCGGGCCAAGAACCGGCGTGTGGAACTGGTAGAGCAATAGCGCCTTCTTGGTGAAGGGCAGGGAGGATTCCTGTGAACGGCCAGACTGGAAGCCCGCAGCTCTCAGCAAGCTCAGGCTTCATTCGTGAAGGCTTTCGGGAACTGGGACGTAAGCTTCAACGGAGGAAACTGCGAAAGCAGGCCCAGCAACAGGAGGTGGAGCGGAGCGCGTCGCTCGTGCAGCTCGGCCAGCGGGCTTGGCAAGAGAAGATCGACCTCTCCGGCTTTGCCGTGCTTCGCGACCAGCTCGCCCAGCTCGAAGGGCGTGCGGGCGAACTTTCGGCGAGCACACAGAGACTGGAAAGCCAAAGAGCCTCGCTCGAAGCACGCCAGAAGGAAGAGACAGGCAAATTCGACGGCCAGCGGAGGGCCGTGGAAGAAAAGAAGCGCCCTGTGGACGCCGCGCTTCGGGCGGCCCGCCAGCGCGAAAATGAGCAGCAACGCTCGATCTTGAACATCACGGCTCGCCAGGCGAGCGTGGCGGCTGAACTCGCCTCACTGGAGCAAGAACTCGCTTCGCTCGCGGCAAGTGCCGCGCCTGACCAAGCGAGGAAGCTCTCCGTTGCACAGACCAAGAAGCAGCAGCTTCTGACGGAGCAGAGCAGGCTGACCGAGCAACTCCCGCAAGCCCAGGCTGCTTTGCCAGCCGCGAAAGCCGAGGCTGAGCGGCTTAATGAGGAGAGCCAGCGCCACGAGGCGGAGATCAATCGGATTGAGGCCGAGCGGCAGGCAGCCCTCTCCCCCATTCTTGCCGGGCTTCAGCGGGTAGGGGGCGAGCTAGCCGCCGTGCGTCAGCAGTCGAGCGCGGTTGAGGGAGAACGCACGGAGCGTTTCAAACAACTGGGTCTGGCCCTCCATGAAAGCCAGAGCGCTGAGCCCGCTCTAGCCCAGAACATCGGACAGATTGCAGCCACTGACCGCGCTCGGGCGGCCACCCAGGCGGCGCTTGAGGCTTCGCTGGCACTCACGCGCACGATGCGCCCCCTGACCATGCTGAAATTCTGGAGCACCGTCGTCCTGGTCCCGGTGCTGTTAATTGGGCTCGGCTGCGGAATCTACGCCGGGTGGGCGTGGTGGGAAGGCCGGCACCCACCCAAGGAATACGAGGCTGGTCCGCAGATCAATCCCTATTTGACGCATTCGTTGAGCCAGCATCCCGCCTATGTGCTCGCCAACCGGTTGGCCTCGGCCAGGAGTGAAGCCGCGGTACGCGACCTGACGTTAGAGGCGTTCCGCAACATCCATCTGGGTGTCTATACTCACGATGGTCGTCAGATTCTGGCCGGCGCCGAGCGCAGCGACAAGGATTTCTTCCTCTATGACTTTCAATGGAAGACTCTCGCGCGCGCATACTATCGGCACGATGTGACAGACTACTCCCATCACAGCGCTCTACTCGGAAAGGCGCTTTTGGAGACCGAGGACTCCGCAAAGGTGGAAGCGGAGTTGAGCAAATCCATACTTCAGCGTTATCGGGACGCCCAAGGAACACCCGACGACCCGTCGAGCTTTCTGATTCTTCTGGTGGATGGGTTGGCCCGCCAACAACTCAAGCCGTACTCCCTCAGTGAAGTCGCATCGCGCCCGAGTAAAGACCTGCTGGTGGATCCTCTCCAGTCCTTCCTCATCATGCTCGACTTCTTCGTACAGCAGCCAGAAAACGGCTCCGCTACTACTCATTGGTGGCCGCAGCTTGTCCCCCCTGTTTATGCCGACTCGCCGTGTTCGATTGTAGGGGACCAGGGGCAGAAGGGCTGGGGTTGGGGCGTGAAGCTCGGCGGTTTGGGACTTCCGACGCTGGGTAAAGGCACGCAGATCACCGGCGCGATCGGCGACCTTATCCTGCTATACGGGGTCACCATCAAGATTAGCCCTACCAACTACAACCTCCACTTAACGCACGAAGAGAAAGAGAAAGACAGTTTCATCGCCATGGTCACATTTGAACCCGATGGCGTTCCTGAAGAGGCGATCAAGTGCGGCTGGCTGGCGGGAAAGACCATGCCTCAGGCAGGGGAACACCTCAAGGATGTCGAGCTGACCTGGAACATCGAACCGGTGTGGCCGTCGTATTTAGTCGTAACCCACGAGACCGTGCAGCAACTGACCGGGCACTTGGGATTTCAGACCAAGACCGACTCCGATGGGCAATCGATCTTCGAGATCGAGGCCACGGATTGCCCGCACAAGAAAGACGGAAACCGGGTGGTCGGCCGCGATCTGATGATGACTGCCACTGCCCGCATGCTGACCACGAAAATGCCCACGCCCGGCACGCTGGGATGGATCAGTTTGCTGACCAAGCTTGGGCCAGGCGGCGTCGAGTACCTGATGAACGGCCGAACTGGATACTGCCGCTTCCGCGCCGAGTGGCACGAGAAATCACCGAAGCGTCCGCAAAGGTCGAGTTCTTGAGCGGACGACGTCGTGAGCTTTCGGGGAGGTTTCAGCACAGTAGGGTTTCAAGATTGCGGGGCTTCAAGGGCCCGGATTGCATGCAGCTTTCAGCGAACTAAGGGTTCTGCGGGTTTTGAAACTTTGGAACCTTGAAACCCTGAGACCCTGAAACTTCATTGAGATTGCCCGTGAAGATGAAAGGGAAGATACTGGTTTGTGTAGCCCTGTCTTTAGGGTTCCTATTTTTGCTGCTGGCCGGGGTTGTCCTTTGGGAGTCGCGGGATCTTCCCGGCGCCGGAGAGATTCGCTCCCAACTGTGGTCGCGCTACCATCCGAACGGGCAGGCCACCTGGATGCCTCTGTGGGCCATCTCGCCCCGGCTGCAGACCGCCGTGGTCACCTGGGAAGATCCGCGCTTCTATTTCCACCGTGGCTTCGATTACCCAGAAATCTGGCGAGCCTTTTTGGAAGACCTTCGCGTTGGGGCCTACCGCCGTGGTGGCAGCACCATCCCGCAGCAGGTGGCGAAGAACCTGTTCTTAAGCCCTGAAAGAACTCTGCGCCGGAAACTGCGCGAAGCCATCCTGACTTGGCGGCTGGAGCGAGCCCTCTCGAAGGACGAAATCCTGGAGATCTACCTGAACATTGCTGAATGGGGAGACGGGATTGTGGGCGCCGAAGCCGCCTCGCGCGCGTACTTCGGGAAGTCTGCCGAAGAGCTGACCTGGCCGGAGGCAGCGCTGCTTGCGGCGATCCTTCCCAACCCGCATCGCTTCAATCCCTTCCGCGCCCCTCAAGAGGCCAAGCGCCGGCGTCAGCTTGCGCTGATGGCGCTTGTCCAGAACGAAGACATGACCTTGGAAGAATTCCGGCAGGCCATCGCGGCGCCGTGCTGCACAAACCCGAATCCAGAGAGCCCAAGCGTTCGACCTCCAAAGTAGCCTTCCCGGTCCGACGCCAACCCTCCTGCTGGCAGCGACCTGATGCTGGTGGAGAACTTTCGCTAGAGATTATTGAGTCCCGCGCTTCCATGACCTGCTGCGCCGCATGAACTTCCCGCCGTAAGGTCGCTCTCGGGCTTTGGCCCCCCCGTTTCTTACGTCCGCCTCCGGCGCGATTCCGTTCCGTACGTACGCAGTTGCGGAATCGACTGGCATACATGGCCACGAGGGAGCACAGCCCTTCTGACGGGCCAAACCGGATTGGTCCTGTGAACAGGCTTCCCTGACACTGAGCATCGCGTGCCTTGAACGGGGCCGGTAGTGAGGCCGAGGGCAGACTGCTTGCGGGACCCCAAGGAAGGATTTGCCATTGAGGGCCAACCACTGCCTTGAGTGGTTCTCTCACTTCAAGGGCCCATACCAATGCGATGGCTACCAGCACAGATACCTCCTGCCATGACTGACAGTGTCCCACGTCTCGCCGGACAGGCGAAATGCAACATTACGTGGAGGGTGCCACCTGCGGGGGCGGCGGCTAAGGTCATACGTTAGAATGGGGGCCACTCAAAGAATGCAACAGAACATCCACTCTGTTGCCTTATGGCGTGTTTTGCTGGCTGGCGCTCTGCCTCCGCGTGAGCCGTTGTACTGTGGGGGCAACCTAATTATGAGCGAATTGTTCGAGGGAAACGGGTAACACTTCTTTGTTCTGAGTGATGGTGATCACTCCGTTTCTCTGTAACCAAGTTTCCACCGCTAGACGCCGCACACCTGCAAGGTCTGGTAGAGCAATCTCAGGAACGTCACATTCCGAGCCGCAGTCACAGTGCTGCCGATTCTGTAACGCATGTGTATCGTGGCGACGTGGCTACGGAGCTGCCGTCGAAGGCGAGGAGGTAGCGTTCGAGGTCCTTTATCCGGAGATCCGCTCTACGTTGAACCTCAGCCTCACGTTCGGTCATGGCAGGATGTCCCCTGAGAAGGCATTCTACCACCGCGCCGGGGTGCCTCGTGGCTTCACCCGGAGTACCGTCGATTACCAACGATTCTCGTCACACCGGCGTCAGAAACGGTCAGTCGGGTGCCGACTTAAGAGGTTTCCAGCAGAGATCTGAGAGCCCTTCCTACAAAGTCGTATCGCGATGCATGGAAGGGTGCGAGGCCCGCGTGGGACGAGGCTCGTAGGGAAATGGTCGCATGAACAAAGCGCATAGCTGATGCAGGTGAATGGGTTGGTGGGCCCAGCAGGACTCGAACCTGCGACCAACAGACTGTGAGCACGCCACTCCCAGTCCTGGGCTGTGCCAAACCACATCGTTTGGCACAGCCAAAACAAGTGGGCGGCCGCTATGAAGAATGAAATAGGTACACGTGCACTTTGTGCAACCCTTTGATACAGCCGAAGTCGTAGCGTGCTATTCTGACCCGTCGCTGATAGACCCGGCTGGCACACCGAGTGGAAGGGGGCAGA
>JBEKCQ010000152.1:0-8402 GCA_050014795.1 Terriglobia bacterium
CGAGTGGAGTTGGTCGTTTCGGGCGATGTGATCGGAACTCCGATCGGTCAATGACGAGCGGAGCGAAGCTGTAGCGGTAGTCCTCAGTAGTGGCGGTCCTGGACCGCCACTACTGATATCAGAGGACAGAGCCAGAATTCACATCAACTTGTCCCCAGCGCTGAAAGGGGAAAGCGGGTCCAATTAACCGCGATAGTTCCTGCCACCAAACGCTACACTTTTCCCGGAATTCGGACCCAGCTCCCGATTCCCGCGGAGCAATACGAGCTGCGTCGAAGGTCGTCTTAGGTCCATTTTGCCTGCCCAGTCATCTGTAGAGTCATTTCCCTGTAACGTCAAGCAACTGACGTTGCGCTGCCCAGTCTAGCGGCAGGTGAGTTCGATTCTGTATCAATTGGTCGGCTAGGCTTGCAACCGAACAGCGGGCGCATGCCGGCCCGTCTGGCGACGGTCCTCAAATCGGGAGCCACGCAAGAGGTAGCAGAATGACCGACAAGCTACACCGAGAAAACAAGCCGGACCAGCCACTTTCTATCCTCACGTTGACTCATGTGCCGCCGGATGAAGAGCGGGCGGAAATGGGAAGGCAATTGGACACAGCACTGATTATTCGATTCCGGGAAAGCTTGTCCCTCGCGAACCGTGTGAGGATGGAGAATCCACCTGGGGATTGGATCGAGCAGCCAAAACGGTTCCTTTTCGCCGCACAAAGAATACTTTCGATATCTCAATTGGATTCTTTCGGTTAGGCTGGACGAAAGGGCTTTCAGTACTATTTCAGAACAAACAGAAATCCGAATGAAAAAGGGAGACAACGGGGAAAAGGCTCCCCGCGAGCAGGGAAAAGAACTACGGAAGCCCCTGATACAGTCTAACAAGCCAGAAGGTCAACCAGTAGGTCCGGCTTGGGAACATTAAGGGAGCAAGACCTGTCACAGAAGGCTAAGAATCGTGGCTATGACAGTTTGTAAGGGTAAGACAAGCCACAGCTTATAGAACTGACCTCACAGACTACGAACCAGAGTGTCGGGACCAGGAATGTCTCGTCCCACCAGCCGAAAGATTCTATCCTGCTGCTCTCGCCAATCGCTGGGGATACTGTCCGGAAGCTCTCGGAGCGTCAGGTTGGGCAGGTGTTTTCCCGACAAGATCGTCTCAGTGATCCGCGGGGAGAGCATCGCGTACTTCAGAATGCGCCTGACGTAACATGGGGGCAGTCCCGTTTTCCTCGCGAGCTCATTCACGGTGCCGACCTCACCAGCAACGATTCGCTCGTACCAGTCTCGGGCTTGTGCGATCGCCTTGACCAAACAAGGAACAGGAATCCCGTCGGAAGAAGAGCTCTTTGGCGTCACGAGGTAAAGTTCACCTCCTCGGCGATGAGGCTGGAAGTTGGTGGTCAGCTTGATGGTGTCAAGCCGCTGATTGCCGATAGCGGCACCGAATTCGGGCTTCCCTCCCAGCAAGGTCTCCGCCAGCTTTGCTCTATCAACCTCGATCCAGACCGCGGTTTGGCCCACTACGACCCGCCTCACTACGTTCCTGACGAACTCATGCTGTGTCGAGATTTCAAGCTTGGGCCAGCGCTTGGTCAGATCCAAGGCGCGGTCCGCAGCCACATCTTTGTCTGGACTGCCTTCCAGGCAAGCGGTGCACTTGTCGGGGGACGCGAGCAGCAGATGGACTTGTGAGGTGACCAACCTTTCAAGCTCTTGGGCCGGGAATCGAGAAACTGCGGGCTTGTCGCCAGTCCGCTGGATTGCAGCTTGCGAGGTGTAATAGCGATCTCGCTTCCTGTTCTTGACGGCGTGCGTCGGCGTGAAACGGACACCCTTAGGGTCAAAGACCAACCCGCTGAGCAGACTGGGTGTTGACTGGGATTTCGTACTCCTCTGTGCTTGATTGTTCATTTGTAGCCGCGCTGCGATTTGGTCCCACAACTCCCGCGGGATGATCGCTCCGTGTTGGCCGGGATAGGACTGACCGCGATGGACGATCTCCCCGACGTAAACACGATTGTTCAGCAGATGATAGAGGGCTCCCCTTGAGTACGGAGTACCCCCGCTGGTGCGTCCAGCGCTGCTAGTGCGAAGCTTGCTCCGGATCTGCTTGCGGTCCAAATCGTCTTTGAGCTTCTTCACGCAGCCGAGGCGCAGATACCGCCGGAAGATTTTGCGCACAGTTTCGGCTTCAGGCCGGTTAACCATGAGACGATGGTCCGCGCAATCGTAACGCAGGGGGATGACGCCTCCCATCCACATACCCTTCTTTTTCGAAGCGGCCAGTTTGTCGCGAATTCTCTCGCCGGTAACTTCGCGCTCGAACTGAGCAAACGACAGCAAGACATTTAACGTGAGCCGTCCCATCGAAGTCGTCGTGTTGAATTGCTGTGTGACGGACACGAAGCTGACACCGTGCGAATCGAACACGTCGACAATCTTGGCAAAGTCGGTGAGAGAACGGGTGAGACGATCGACCTTGTAGACCACAACCGTGTCAAGCTTGCCGGCCAGAATATCGTCCAACAGTTGTTTCAATGCGGGACGCTCCATCGTGCCGCCGGAGAATCCCCCGTCGTCGTAGCGGTTGTTCAATGCGGTCCAGCCCTCGTGCTTCTGGCTGAGAACAAAGGCGCGGCAGGCCTCCCGCTGGGCCTCGAGCGAATTGAAGGACTGCTCCAGCCCTTCTTCGGAGGACTTGCGGGTGTAGACGGCGCAGCGAACGTGTTTGCTAGTCATGGCGTCGACCTCGGACAGAGCTGGTGCTGTTCAATCCGAAGAAAGCTGGGCCAGACCAGTGCGTGCCGGTGATCTTGCGTGCGATTTCGGAAAGGCTGCGGTAGCTGGCCCGGCGGTACTCGTAACCCGACCTTAATGAAGGTCTGCCGCGGAGGAAAAATGATCAAGCCCGGAAAAAGAACTGGAGACGTGAAGGGTGCCCCTGATCCGGCGTGGACTCGAGACACGGCTAACCAAAGTATGTGGAATGGTCAGTTCATAGGAATACTCAAGAGGGATTATGTGAATTCTGACGTCGCCATTTCTGCCATTTTGAGAGATGAACAGCTATCGCAACTCTGCGCAACGAAAATCAGGAGTTATGTAGGTAAGAATGTCAGTGCTTGGTTGTATGAGCAAAGGAAGGCCAGGGGAGCCAAACTCAAGAGGCAGTTGGAAATTGCTGTCGCGGGGCTTCGTGCAGCGATCGGTCTTTGCATGGATGGAGGCAAAAAGGAATTATTGTTGCCTCTTGGCTTGCTCGCAGATGAGTTTTCACAACAACTCGGGCGTTGTAAGCAGGCCTTTGCAACGAAAAGGCACGGTCGGGATCGGGATCATGCAATTCTTTACGAATGCCACTCATTTCTCCAAGAAAAATTGGGGCAACCTGTAACATATGTAACCCTTGCGAATTTGGTGAACGCTGGGTATGAGGCGGACGGGGGCCCTCTCAAGGAACCCGTAGACGAAGAACAGATACGGAAGAACTTGGCTAACTTCAAGCGTAACAATCCTTTGTGGCACCTTTACGGTTCAATGAGGAAGACACCCACTTAGAGCTTCATCCCGTCGACCCGGAAACTAAATAGCGCAGAACGATCGCTTTTGTTCCCTGTTCAATGCCCACTCTCTTTCGTAATCTGGGTCTGCGATTACCTGAGAATGGACAGGAGAATGAGGGACAAAACCATGAAAACCGAGGCGGCGAGTTTCCAAAACACAACCGAGAAGGTGGAAACGGTTGAACGCAAACTGGCAACGCCTGGCCGACCGCCTCGCCCAGCCCGTGCTCGAGTATGCGCGCCATCAGGCTGGTTAGATTCCGAGCATCGCTTCCGTCACCCACGCGCAGATGCTGGGCACACCTGGACGATTCGGCACACCTTAGCGCAGAATGCCTCACAATCGCGGAGAATCGGCTTAGGACGCGCCGATCTGCGACAACCTAAGGTTTAGGCCTTAGCGATCCGTGGCTGGTAAGCGCGTGACTGTAGCAGAAACTGTAGCAGGTGCGTGCTTAGATGGGCTTGTACTGGCTAGTAGGGTGAATGTGACCTATTGAGATTTTACAATCACTTACAATGTGATACTAGGAGGTACAACTGTGTCCTGAAGGATTAGAAATCCGATGCTCTATCCTACTGAGCTACACGCCCGCAGCAAGCCACTGCTGCCTGCCCCAACATAGTAGCAGAAAGCCAACGGGGCGGCTGTCGTTTCACGGCTTCCCACGGGGCTTCTGCCGGGTTCCTGATGTGGCGATGGGGGCAACCCGGTCCAGGTTTTCCCCACCACATTGCTACACAGCTTCCATAGTGGAAGGAGGCTTGGGAGCGATGTTGTAGGTGACGCTCACGACCGCAGGTATCTCGGCCAGAATTTTCTGGCTGAGGGCTTCCAGAGTCTCCCACGGCAAGCGCGTGGGGTGAGCCACGCGCGCGTCAACGCTTTCCCAGCACCGAATTTCTATCTGGCAGCCGAACTGTCGGCGACCGTCGCGCATGCCGGTGACGCGGTCGTCGTGCAGGATGGCCATGTACTGAAACGCCCCTGTCGAAGACAGCGCAGCCTCGGTGATGGCCGTCGCTTTGCGCACCAGTTCCAGCCGCTCGGCCGTGGCCTCGCCGATGACGCGGGCGGCCAAAGCCGGACCCGGGAAGGGCATCCGGGCATAGATCGAGGGCGGGAGGCCCAGGGCTTGCGCCACTTTCCTGACGCCGTCCTTCCGCAGTTGAATCAGCGGCTCGAGGATCTGATAGCCAAAGGCTTCTTGCGGATCGATGCCCAACTGTTCGAAGACGTTATGCTGCCTCTTAATGCCGGCCACGGTCTCGTCCACATCGGTCAGGATGGTGCCTTGCAGGAGGTGCTTGGCGCCGCTCTCGCGCACCAGGCGGCCAAAGACGTGCTTGTAGAACGTCTGGGTGACGGCCTCGCGCTTCTCTTCCGGGTCGGTAATGCCCTGGAGGGCGCGCAGAAACTCCGCGCGCGCGTCGATCAATTCCACGTGCACGCCCAGACTGGCAAACAGGGCGACCACTTGCTGGGGCTCACCCTGTCGCATCAGAGCGTTGTCGATGAAGTAGGTCTTCAGCCGGTCGCCCAGCGCTTTGTGAGCAAGCAGCGTCACGGTGGATGAGTCCACGCCACCCGAAAGCGCATTGATGGCGAGGCCGCTCCCGACGGCGGCACGAATTTTCTCCATTTGTTCAGTGATGAATTGCTGCGCATTCAGACTGCTGGCCGGTATTTCTGTGATTGCCATGTTGACCTCGAATAAGTGAATTTGTTATTGCGAAGCTCCCTTGATGACTCACGTGGGCCGGCCATCATAGCACGCCCGTACTTGCCGGAGACACGCGACCACCAGCCCCGGAGACAACCTAAAGCGCGCGGGTCAGCACTTCGTCAAGTTCGTCGGGCGTGAGCACGATGGGGTTGCCCTTCATGCTGCTGGCGCGGGAGGCTTTTTCGACAAGCACCGGCACGTCGGCCTCGCGAATCCCGTAGGAGCTGAGTCGTGAAATATTTAACTCTTGGCAGATCGCGCGCACCCACTCGACGCCGTCTTCGGGGGTAGCGTTCGGCCTGCCCGTCAGGAGACGCGCGACTTCCTCGTAGTGGCGCAGCGATTCGCTTTCGGGCGCGCGAGCCCGGAGCGCGCGGATGTTGACCTCCATTCCATGCGGCAGCAAGGCCGCGCAGACCGCGCCGTGCGGGGCAGGGAACATGCCTCCCAGCGGCGCCGCAAAGCCGTGCACTACGCCCAGGCCGGCATTGGCGAGCGCCAGTCCGCCCAGCAGGCTTGCCAGCGACATATCTGTTCTGGCCTCCATATCGTGCCCGTGGAGGTAGGCCCGACGGAGCGAACGGCTGCCGCGCCGCATTCCTTCCACGCAAAATCCGTCGGCCATGGGATTGGCGCGGCTGCAAACATACGGCTCGATCACTTGCGTGAGCGCGTCGAGTCCAGTGTAGGCTGTGATGGTCGGCGGCAAATCGAGTGTCAATTCGGGATCCACCACCGCTAGGCGCGCTAGCATCAGCGGACTCCGCAGGCTGACCTTGACCTGATGTTCGGGCGCGGCCAGAACGGCGTTGCGCGTGACTTCGGCGCCCGTGCCCGCGGTGGTCGGAACGGCGATGAAGGGCGCGGAAGGAACGCGGAGCGCCTTGCCTTGGCCGATGACCTCCAGATACTCCATCAGCTCGCCGCGGTTGGTGAGCAGCGCCGCGATCGCTTTCCCCGCATCAATGGCGCTGCCGCCGCCGAATCCGACTACCAGGTCGCACTGTTCCGCGCGGGCGAACTGCACGCCTTGCCGTACCAGGTCGAGTGTGGGCTCCGTGGCGACACCAAAACTGCAGCAGGTGACTCCGGCCAGTTCGAGTTGACTGATTAGTGGTGCTGACCGTTCCTGCGGGAGTCCGGTGACAAACAAGGCTCGCTGGCCCATCTCCTTGGCGGCGGGCGGGATTTCACGCACTGTTCCCGCCCCAAAGAGAACCCGCGTCGCCGTGGCAAATTCAAAGCGCATCGCTATCTCACCATCCTTCGTCTGCGGGAAAGAGGTTGGAATACTTCACACTCGAACGCGGCTCCGCCATCATGGGCGCCACGGCGTCCCGCCAAACTTGGTAGTGCACAGTTTCCTTGTGCTGGCCAGGAGCTTCGCTAGTGCGGTACACCTCGACCAGGATGAAACGAGCCGAGTCATCCGCCTGCTGAATCAGGTCGAAGCGCGCGATGCCGGGCTCCTTCACGCTCTCGCGCGCATTTGCGACGGTTGCCTGCTTGAAAGCTTCGATGAATTCCGGCTTGACTCTTGCGTGCACATGAACGATGAGCATGGCTTTCTCCCTGGAGATGAGGTTGCAGATGCCCAGGGCCGTAAACGCTCGCGGCTGCTCTGCCAGTTCTTGGCCTCGCTGCGCCTGTAGTTTTAGCCCGAGCGAAGCGCCTGGTCAACAGATTCAGGGCGATGGACAGTCGGCCCAATGATCGACTGCACGCGAAGTTCTGATTGCGCTCCAACGCGCGATAGATCATCCCCGGGGCTTCCTTGGGAGTGGCACTGCTCATCAGGCTAGGATAGTCTTTGTTGTATACGGCCCAGGCGTCGCCGCCCGAGGGGCGGAGCGTACGAACAAGAAATGAGCTTACCCTCATGCTGCTCAAAGCGCTCGTTCTGCTTTTTCTCGTGGTTGTCGTCGGCGCGCTGCTTGCGGGCATGACGTCGAAGCGGTAGGCGCGGGCAAGGTAGGGGCTTCGTCTTCCGACCACCGTTCGGGCGAATGCTTAGATTCCCATGGCGACCGACAAGGCGGCGACGTCGCCGATGGACTCACCCAAGGCCGCCGGTACCACCTGGCATACGCTGGCCGATTGCTCCAGCGCTTCGCGGCGCAGCACGCGTCGCGCCGGCTCGAGCAGCAAGTCGCCCAAGCGCAGTGCCAATCCACCGATGACGACGCGTTCCGGATTCAGCACGTCCACGAGGATGGCCAGCACCTCACCCAGGCGTTCCCCGGTTGATCGGACGATGTCCAGCGCCACCGCATCCCCTTTCTGAGCGGCAGCCCCAACCTCGCGCGCCGTTATGGGCTTGCCGGAGCGCACGTGCTCGGCGAGCAGGCTTTTCCTGCCCTTTTTCTGGGCGGCAGCGACACTCTGGGCGGCAAGCTGCGCCATGCCTCCGCCACTCGCCCATCCTTCGGCCGAACCTGCTTTGTTGTGTCCGATGGGTCCGGTGCGCGTCAGGCGCATGTGACCGACCTCGCCCGCCAAGTCGTTTGTGCCCCGATACAGCCGGCCGTCCACGATGAGCCCTGCGCCCAACCCTGTGCCCATGGTGAGGAACACCATGTTCTGGCAACCCTTGCCCGCGCCAAAGCGGTGCTCGGCCACCGCGCCGGCGTTCGCGTCGTTCTCGACCAGGCACTCCACTTTGAACTCTTCTTCCAGAAACGCTTTGAGAGGCACATCTTCCCAGGTGGGAAGGTTGGGTGGCGATTGGATGATGCCTTGGAGGCGGTCGAGCGGCCCGCCGCAACTGACTCCGAGGCGGAGAATAGTCGAAACATCCAGACCCTGTCCGCTCAGCAGATCGTGGATGGTCTTCTTGATGAGGTTGAGCGCCGGTTGCGGACCCTTCGCAGGCCGGGTGGCAAACTCCGCGCGCGCCAGGACCTCCGGAGGCTGATACGACAGCACCACGGCTGTCTTGGTCCCGCCTACGTCGATGCCCACCAGAATCTTCTTCTGCGGCGTCATGCGATACGTCAAGCCAATGGGAGTAAGAAAAGTTGGGGTGAGCGACGGGATTCGAACCCGCGACGTCCAGAGCCACAGTCTGGCGCTCTACCAAGCTGAGCTACGCTCACCACACCAATGGGCTGCGC
>JBEKCQ010000153.1:0-8397 GCA_050014795.1 Terriglobia bacterium
CGAGTAGCATAGTCCGGGCACGATTCAAATCCCCAAACATCCTGTTCCAGACTTGGGGGGTGTGTGATCCTTCAAAAGTGAGTGGTCCTGCGCCATGAACCGAATGTTTGCGGAGCACAGGGGAAGTGGAGTACGTTACAAGCCGCTCTTTGGCAAGTTCCTTCAAATAGGGATGGGGGTTGATCTATGCATTCATACAAACCTGCGGTCCTTCTGATCTGGATCGTGGTGGCGGCGTGTCCATTCGGCGTGCCCTCGAGCCCGGCAGCCGACGATGCCTTTCTGGGCCGATGGGACATCACCGCCAAGGGTTCCCGAGCAGGGCTACCCAGATTCTGCTGGCTGGAGCTGAAGCGCGACGGTGGAACTCTCAAAGGGCGCTTCAATTCGGGCGGAGGCGCAGTGTTCGCCTTGCCGCAGGTGAGCATCGAAAATGGCGAGCTGAGATTCCAATACCCCTGGGGAAATCCTCCGAATCAAACCCAGCAAGTCTGGCGAGCGACAGTGAAAAACGCGCGCCTGGAAGGAACGGCAGTCGTAGATGGCGAAACGCTTTCTTGGAGCGGCGTCCGCGGACCGGTCTGGCCGTCGAGTCCGCCCCAGAGAAAGCCCGGCAGACCGATCGATTTGTTCAATGGCAAGGATGTGTCGGGTTGGCTCGGTCAAGATCCGGGGCGCCCGCTCGGCTGGTCCGTCAAAGATGGCATCCTGATGAACCAGGATAAGGATGCGAACAACATCTACACCAGGCAAAAGTTCAACGACTTCCAGCTCGAAGTTGAATTCAACGTCGACCCAAAGAGTAACAGTGGGGTCTATTTGCGCGGCCGTTATGAGATCCAGATCTTCGATGGCTTCGGCCGGCCCCTGGATATCCACAGCCAGGGAGCTCTTTATGGGTTCATCGTCCCTGCCGTTAATGCCGACAGGCGCGCCGGTGAATGGCAGACTTATGAAATAACCCTGATTGCCAACCGCGTGACGGTGATCCTCAACGGTATCAAGATTATCGACAACGGTGAGGTGCCCGGGATAACGGGCGGGGCTCTGGACGCCAATGAGAAGGGACCCGGCCCGATTATGCTCCAGGGCGATCACGGCAGGGTGCAGTTCCGCAAAGTGCGCCTTACCCCCCTGATCTGAGCGTAACGACCGAAGGTCTCAAGCACGAGGTTATGGAATTGTGTGCGGATGGGGAGCCATTATGAACAGAAGGCAACTTCTCCGTTCGGCGGCGGCGCTGCCTGCTTTGGGGACGGCGTTCTCAGTTGCGGCGGCGCAGCAGAAGCAAATGAAAATCACGGGAGTCGAGACGGACCTGCTTAAGCCCCCTCCCGGCCCTCCCATTTACGATGCGCTCCAGACCTTGGATGTGGACAAAGGCTCAGTGGTCCTGAGGATTCGCACCGATGCGGGAATCACCGGGTGGGCCAGCAGTTCGTTCGGCAACCGCGGCGAAGGCGCGCGCGTGGTCCAGAGCATCCTCGAGTACGAAGTAAAACCCGTAATCGTGGGAAAAGACCCTGCGTTTCCGCGCCGCATCCGCGCCGAACTGTGGAAGGCGATGAACTACCACGGAGTGACCGGCGTGGCACAGTTTGCCATGGCTGCCACCGACATCGCCCTGTGGGACATTCTCGGCAAGAACGCCGGCCTGCCGGTGTACAAGATGCTGGGCGCCTATCGCGACCGCATGCCGGTCTATTCGATGTGCGGCTGGTACTATGACAACGACGCGGAACTCTCCCACTTCAAGCGCGAGGTCACCGATGCCGTCGAGCAAGGTTACAAGGCGGTGAAGATCAAAGTGGGCAAGTATTCTCTGGACGACGATGTCCGGCGCATCCGCTTGGCGCTCGACACCATCGGCAAGGATCGGCGGTTGATGGTGGATGCCAATCAGGTGTTCGATCACAAAGAGGCGTTGCGGCGCGGGAGGGTGTACCAGGAAATGGGCTGCTTCTGGTTCGAGGAACCCCTGCCACCTCATGACATGGAAGGCTTCGCCCAGCTGGCCCAGGCGTTGGACATGCGCATCGCCACGGGTGAGAATCTCAATACGAAGTATGAATTTGCTGACCTCATCGCGAGGCGGGGGGCAGACATCGTGCAGCCTGACAACCGTCGTGCCGGTGGCGTTACCGAATGGATGGAAATTGCCGCCATCGCCGATGGCTATGGGGTGGAGTTGGCCAGCCACGGAGGCGGCGCGACCAACCTCAATATGCTCCTGGCCATGCCCAATGCGATTTACATGGAAACCGGCGGGTCCTGCAAGATGATTGACGGCGAAGTCCCCGCGCCCGAAGAACCCGGCATGAGCAGCGAGGTGAGCGCCGAGGATATCCGCAAGTATAGAGTGGGATGACCCGAAAAAGAGCAGGCAATTTCCGCCCGTGGGGATCAGGAGAAACCCAATGAACAACCCTTCGCAGAAATGGCCATCTGCGCGAAGTCTGGGACGCCGAGCCTTCTTTCAAGCCGCACTCGGAACTGCGGTGGTAGGGGTGGGTTCGGCCGTGCAGGAAAGTGCGCCCCGGCAGGGACGAAACCGGCAGAGCTACCGGGAATCCCTGGAAACGCCGATTGTGGCGCGCCATCAGGTGGTCGTAGCGGGCGGTGGTCCCAGCGGCGTCATCGCGGCCCTTGCGGCGGCACGCAGTGGTGCGGACACCCTTTTGCTGGAACGATACGCCTTCCTGGGTGGCAACGGCACGGCCGGGCTAATGACCTGCTACAACGGGTTCCGCAACCAGCGGCCGCCCGAAGCGCTGCAAACCGTAAAGGGCATTCCCGCTGAGTACATCGCCGAACTGGTGAGGCTGGGCGGCGTGGCAGACGCGGCTAACTATGAATTGACGGTGGCCCACGACGTCCGTAAGGGCGACTTGCCTTACGTTGTCCCCTTCGATGCCGAGGTGGCCAAGGTTGCATCCCTGAACCTGATCAAGAAGGAGGGAGTCAAACTCCGCTTGCATAGTTGGGTCGTCGCGCCGATGCTTAATGGCTCGCGGGTGACGGGCGTCATCGTCCACTCGAAGTCAGGGCGACAGGCCATCACTGCGGATGTGGTGATCGACTGCACGGGTGATGGCGATGTCGCGGCCGCCGCCGGTGTGCCGTTCATGAGCCCCGCCGCCACCGGCGATCGCATGGCGATGACCCTGATGTACAGGCTCGGTGGGTTACCCTCCAGCGTAGAAGGTCCGTTTGACGGAGTGCGCATCGGCGATCGGGTGGTGAGGTGGGGACCCGCCGCCCAAGGCGACGGCCTCGACGTCGAAACCCTGACCCAAGCCGAGGTCAATGCCCGCCTGGAGATCTGGGACGAGGTTCAGGAGTTGCGGAGAAAGCCCGGCATGGAGTCGCTCTATCTCGCGCAGACAGCTACCGGCATCGGGGTGAGGGAAACCCGCCGGATCATCGGCGAGTACGTCGTCACTGAACATGACGCCATCGCAGGCAAGCGTTTCCCGGATGTGGTCGCCATCAGCTCCAACCCGATGCCCGACTTTCACGGCGCGCGGTATTTCTTCCGCCACGAGGGTTTCGACATTCCCTATCGCTCGCTCGTCCCCAAGAAAGTGGAGGGCTTGATTCTCTCCGGACGCTGCATTTCCTGTGAGCAAGCGCCCTTCCAGTCAGCGCGTTCTATGGCGCCCGCAATGGCCATTGGGCACGCGTCCGGCTGCGCGGCCGCCCTGGCTGCCACCCAAAGAGTACCGCCGCGCGAACTTGACGTAAAGGCACTCCAAAAGCTGCTCGTGAGTCAGAAGGCCGAACTGCGTCTTTAGATAAACCCCGCGCGGCATTCTTTTGCGGGGCGGGGAAGTAACGGCGCGTGGCGCAAACTTCTTCGACACGTCCAGTGGATCGGGCTGAGAAAATCGCGCGCGCGATGTCATGCCAATACGGCGCTAGCAAGCGTAGCGCGGACCTGCCTTGTACGTTCGCGGCGTTCAGTTTCAAATCCTCGCCTTTTCATCGGCTGGCAAACGCACGCGGTCAATAGTCAGCCCACACCGCTTCTCCTGTTCGGCGGCATTCAGCTCCGCGCACTCAGTCAGCCAATCCACGGTCACGAAGATGAAATCAACAAGGAAGGGACGGCGCCGAGGCAACAAACAACCGAGCCGGTGAGCGCAAAAAGCCGCCCTGATGCATCGGGGCGCTATGCTTGCTGTGGCGCGGCTGAGTGTCGGGGAACTCCGCGCAGATGTCGCCCTCGCACTGACCAGGCGCCTATTGTTCCAGGGCGTTGACTTCGCGAACCTGGCCTCCCACGGGAGGCACGCGGAGCGTTTTGATCTCCAGGGGCCGGAAGGTCCCTGTCCAGTTGCGATTCACCAGCCCCATTTTCAGCGTTGCCTTGGTCTTTCGCCCGGCTGTTTCGTAGCAGCGGATAATCAGGTCATCTCCGTCTTCGGCTTTCTTGACCACAGACACCACGACATTCGGTGCATCCACCGAGAGAAATGAGGTGGCCGGCAGCCGGTTGCCGGGATGAATCCCCTGGTAGAGAATGGGCACGGGAGCTGTGAACTCCTCCGCCAGGCGCACGACGCCGGCATCCTGCCAAGCTCCCATGTGCGGCACCAGCAGCAGGCGGAACGTCTGCTCGCCCTGATCCTGCCACAGGTACTCCCCGTTGGGTTCTAGCTTGCGGGGATCGTGCTGCGCATAGACGGCGCCGCGCACGATGGAGATTCTCATATCGCTTCCCTGTGCGCTGTATCCATACTTGGCGTCGTTGATCACCGCCAGCCCGTAAGGTCTTCCCGCGCGATCGCCGGAGAGGTCGATCCAGCGCTGTCCCGGGTCCTCATCCCCCCCTGCCTGCCGGACCTTGAAACCATAGGCGATTTCATAGGTGGGCCGGGGGGTCTGCACGTCAACCGGGAAAGAGAGCTTCAGAATCTTTTGGTGCTCGTGCCAATCCAATGTGACGCGAGCTTCCAGTGTGCGCGCCCCCGCATAGAGGATCCAGTCCACCTGGAGAGAGGAGGTGCCGTAGCTTGTGCGCACCCGGACCGTGGCGCGCAGTGGACCCTGCTCGAGCACCCGGACACGCGCGTTCCCGAACGCCCCAATTTCTTTCGTAAAAGCCCGAATATTGTGGCTCCAGGTGTCGCTGGGATCGTCGATCACCACGGCGCGCCCACCTCCCGTGCCGTTCCGAAAAACCTCACCTCCGCCCTCTTTGTCATAGATCGATAGCGTTCCGTCATTTGCGAAGGCCACACGCAGATGTTCGTTCTCCAGTCCCTTTTCAGTGGCCTGTACTGGGGATGCCTGCAGCTCCGTTGGCTTCACGGCCCGTACTCGAAATTGGCGATAGCCGAAAGCGGGGACGGGAGCGCGAAACACCAGCCTGATTCGGTCGCCGACCACCGTCGAAGCCTGCGTCCATTGGTGCGCGATGCTGTTGCCATGCTCATCTTCCACGCGAGCGCTAATTCCCCCCCCTTTCTTGTAATCGACCTCCCAACCCAGGTCGTATTCGACATTCAACGATGTGTCCCAAGCATGAGGATTGAAGACCACCAGGTATTCCGAGTTTGGGTCTTGAGCACGAATCTGCCATGCAATCTTTTCCGCTGCCCGGGTGATACCCTGATTCGCCACTTCCACAGCGTATCCGTAGGCGCCCCTCGCCACCGCGTAGTGTTCAGGCAGCGATGTGCCGGCCATGCTGTCGTGGAACTGCATGAACAGAACCTTCTTCCATGCCGCGGTGAAGTCCGCCTGAGGGTAGTCAAACCCCGCCACGACGGAGCCCAGTGCCGCCATCTTTTCGGCTGTGGCCAGTGCGGCTTCCGCTGTGCGGTTATTCTTCTTCATCTCCGACACTGTCGTGTAGCAGCCCACCGAGTGGTGCTGCAAATCGTCGACGACGACCGGGAGATTGCCGATCTTGCTGATCTCATCAAAGTAGTGGTCGGGCGTGCTGAAGAGGATGGTGGGCGCGCCTGCTTGCTTCTGCACGTCCAGGAGGGATTGGATATTCTCCTTGGCCGGCCCGCCGCCGTGGTCGCCCGCGCCATAAAAGAACATCAAATCCTTCGTGGGCTCCCGCAGATTCAGAATGAAATCGCGCAAGCGGTCCTGCAAATCCTCCGAGACCCCGTAGCCGTAAGGAATCCTAAAGGTGAGCACACGCGTTCCATCCGCGCCTTCCCACCAGAAAACGTCTCCGGGCAACTTCTTCTCGTGCGCCATGGGTCGCATGAAAACGTACCCGCGCAACCCCTGAAGCTTCAGGATTTGGGGAAGCGTGCCGGGATGCCCGAACGAGTCGGGGTTGTAGCCAATCTGCGCCCTGCGGCCGAATAGTTGCTGGAACAGCCTCTGGCTGTAAAGGCCCTGGCGGATCAGTGACTCGCCGTTCGGGATGTTCACGTCGGGCTCAATCCACCAGCCTCCAACCACATCCCACCGTCCTTCTGCTACCCGTTTGCGAATCTCCTCTATCATTGTCGGGTCAGTTGCCGCAACCCACTCGTAGAACTGCGCGGAGCTGGCCGTGAAAGTGAAGTCTGCATTCTCGTTCATGCGGTCGAGCGCTGATCGAAACGTGCTGTGGACTACGGACATGGCTTCCGACCACGGCCAGAGCCAGGGAGCGTCAATGTGAGCATTCCCAATCACGTGAAAGCGGTATTCAAGGGCTTGCGGCGGCCAGGCAGTCGATGATTGCGCGCGGACGTCTGTGGCCAAGAAAGAAAAAGTGTAAAGCAGACCCGTGACGACCAACGAACGGGCGAGGTGAGAACTCATACATCTTGCTCCTGGAATAGAAATTCAAGCGCAGACCTGTTCTGGACGTCTGCGATTCGTCCCCCCTTGGTAACAAAAAGCCGCGAACCTTCTATCTATAAAGTCGTCAGCTTTGTCAAGAGACACCACCACCCCGCGAGCCGGGGGCGGGGTCAAGGGCGCCTTGGTATGGGCCCTTGAAGTGAGACAACCAGTCAAGACACTACTTACCACCAAATGGTAAATCCTTCCTTTGTTCCCGGCAAGCGATCCACCCGCGTGCGCACTCCCGGGCCTCGTGCCGGCAAGAGATGCCCATAGTCAGGGAAGCTTGTCTTCCATTCCCAATCCGGCGAATTATCCAACTGAGGGTAGTTTCCGAGTTCGCCATCATCCGCCCAGAATCTTGGATTGCCCCTGCGTACTCGTCAGTAAATACTAGGCGACAAGGCAGGAGCTATTTCCAAGAAAGTCGTTAGGAACTCCGATGTCGGTGCGCTACTTGTTCGAGAAGCCGACTCCAGCGGCCGAATTCGTGCCGGATGCCCTCCTGGGAATCAAATTGGCAAGCGTGGGTTGAAACAATTGGGCGAGCGACAGACCTCAGCGACTTTCGTCAGGTCAAGTCGCGCAAGCGGAAAGGACAGGGCACACCCACAGGCCCCCAGCGCCACACTGGGACATACTTTTCCTATGCAATTCCGTGGGAGTTTTGTGTTGACATCTCGCCTTAACGGCGTGAGCATTCCCCCAATTGGCCAAGCGCAGTAACAAGGCCAAGAGGGGGACGTAATGAGATTCGGCATCTTCTCCCGTCGTGCGTTTCACACTATCCCCAAGCCCCGAGAGTGGGCTGTTCATGTATCGGATGAAGAGCTCGGCCGGATGCAGGAAGTAGGATACTAACATGTTCGAAACCCCGAAGTTCATCGTGGATACCATCGTCCGCCCGGACAATGCCATGGCGCACTGCAACCTCGGCACCGCGCTCAAGGCCAAGGGTGATCTGGACGGGGCCATCGCCGAATACCGCGCCGCGCTTCGCCTCCAGCCGGACAACGCCATGGCGCACTACGACCTCGGCCGTGTGCTCTGGACGAAGGGTGATCGTGAGGCGGCTTTTGAGGAAATCCACACGGCCCACAGGCTCGCCCCGAACGAACCTACAATCCGCCAGACTTACTATGATCTGATGCGCCAAATGGAACGCTAGCCACGGTCACTGCTCTCGTGACGGCGGGCTTTTCTTCGATGGCGAACTGGAATGCATGCACACGAATCCCGTGCGGAAGGGGCGGCGAAGCGCCTGGAGGATGGGTGGTGGTCGAGTTACAATAGTTGATCTGTACCGGCGGCGCATTCCTCGTCTTCCCCGTGGGGTTGGCCCTGAAGACGCCTTCCGCGAGCGAATATCGGCGCGCCGAGCACAAGAGAGGTGATGGCGTTATGAATGACCCCCATATTGCAGGGCCGGAAAGGGGAACGGATGCGACCTCTTTGACGAGCGGAGCGCAGCAGCCGTTCGTGGAGCTGGTGAGCGGGGACGAGGCGGTCGCGCGGGCGGCATTCGACGCCGGAGTGTCGCTGGGGACGGGTTACCCCGGCACGCCCTCCACGGAGATCCTCGAGGCCTTTGACGGC
>JBEKCQ010000154.1:0-8806 GCA_050014795.1 Terriglobia bacterium
CAGCTTCTCCAAGAAGTTCGGGATAACGGAGAGAGTCGCGCTCAAGTTGCAGGGCGGCGCCTTCAACCTGCTTAACCACGCCAACTTCGGGCTGCCGACCGGCAATAGGAACTCGGGAACCTACGGCATGTCTACTGGGACGTACGCTCCTCGCATTATCCAGCTCGCTTTGCGGCTGGACTTCTAGGCCTGTAGCAGCGGTCTATGACCGCCGGCATTCTCAGGACGGATGGCTTTACTGCAGCCCCGCAGCATCGCAAGGTGCTGCGGGGTTTGTTTTTGTAGCGGCCGGGCTTCAGCCCGCCATTTCCGTGGCGGCCTAAAGGCCGCCGCTACGTTTGCGCGCCTAGACCACCGCTACAGCAGCATCGCAAGGTGCTGCGGGGTTTGTTTTTGTAGCGGCGGGCTTCAGCCCGCCATTTCCGTGGCGGCCTAAAGGCCGCCCCTACGTTTGCGCGCCTAGACCACCGCTACAGCCTTGTGGTAGCATGTGGAGGTAACAAACCCATTCTGCCGCAACCGCGCGCGGCTCAAGCGGCGCGGGGTTGTGAATGCCGCCTGAAAGGAACCATACCCATGTCTGGCCATTCCAAGTGGAGACGCTCGCCGGGGCAAGGTCTTCACCAAGCTCATCAAGGAAATCACTGTGGCCGCGCGCATCAGCGGAGGCGACGCGGACTCGAACCCGCGCCTGCGCACTGCCGTCGCCGCCGCCAAGGCTGAAAACATGCCGGCGGACAACATCAAGCGGGCCATCCAAAAAGGCACGGGGGAACTGCCCGGCGCCACTTACGAAGAGTCGGTTCTCGAAGCTTACGGCCCGGGCGGCGTGGCCATAATACTGGAAGTGGCGACGGATAACCGGAACCGCACGCTGTCCGAGATCCGCCACATCTTCTCGAAGAACGCCGGGAACCTGGGCGAGCATGGCTGCGTGGCCTGGATGTTCAGCAAGCGGGGCTACATCGTCGTGCCCAAGGACAAGGCGGACGAGGAGACGTTGCTCAACCTGGCCACGGAAGCAGGCGCCGACGACATGCGCGAGGATGATGGCAACTGGGAGGTCCTCTCGCCGCCCGCTGCTTTCCAGCAGGTGGTGGATCGCCTGAAGGCCGCCAATATCGCGCCCGCTATGGCGGAAGTTTCTATGGTGCCGCAGACTTACGTGAAGTTGACCGGCAAGAGCGCCCAGCAAATGCTGCGCCTGATGGAAGAACTGGAAGACCACGAAGACGTGCAACACGTTTACGCCAACTTCGATATCGAAGAGGCGGAAATGCACGCTCTGGCGCAGGCGAAGTAGTAGCGGCGGATTTATCCCGCCCGAAGGCGATGGCGGCATAAAGCCGCCTCTACCGAAGGGCCGTTCCCAAGGAACGTCCCGAATTGTGAGCATGGAGATTCTTCACCGCGAATCCCCGATTGACCGGAAAACCACTCTTCCATCTTCTCTCTTGGCTCTAGCGGCCGCAGCCGCGTGCCTGGCCTGGGCACCGCTCCTGACCGCACAGAGTGCCGCCGATTCCGCCAAGCTGACGTTCACCAAAGTGCTCAAAGGAAGCGTCCCCGAGTATGTGGCCATCAGCGTGGACGCGAGTGGCGAGGCCACTTACCAGGGCCGCAAGCTGGATGACCCGCCGAACCCCCTGCCGCTCAAGCTTTCCCCGGCCACCACACGCAGGATTTTCCAATTGGCCGAGGCGTTGAAGAATTTCGACTCGATCGATCTCGAAAGCCACAAGAAGGTCGCCAACCTGGGCCTCAAGACTTTCGTTTACGAGCGCGAGGGCCGGCAGAACCGGGCAGAGTTCAACTACACGCAGCGCCGCGAGGCGCAGGAACTGGTGGATCTGTTCGAAAAGATCTCGAGCGTCCAGCAGCACATCCTCGTGCTTGAATATGCCATCAAGTACGACCCCTTGAGCCTGCCGAAAGAGCTGATGCTGATCCAGATCGATCTGGAGAAGCACGCGCTCGCCGACCCCGAATTGATGGTCCCGACCCTGGAGAAGATTGCGCACAACCCGCGTTTTTTGCACCTGGCGCAGGCGCGCGCGCAGAGCATCCTTCAGCGCCTCCAGAGCAACAACTAACCGGGTGCCAGAGAACTTCATCTCTGCCGCCGGAGAAGGAAGACAGAGAACGGCCTTCCCGGTGTCTTCTCGCCCCCAATGTGGCGGACGGAAAATCCCCCCTTCCCTTTGAGCGGAAAGGGGTTCCCGATGTCTTGTCAGAGTCCGGGAGAAAGCGGCGCGGCGGGCCGAAGGATTGGCCCCCCACATGCTCTGCAACCTTTGGCCTAGCGCCTACGTCTAGGGTAGTGTAGGATGCAGGTAGTGTCGCCACGGGAACGCTCGGGCCAAGGAGGTCGGCCATGAGATCCAGGGTGCGCTTCTTCTTGGGAATTGGCATTGTTCTAATCACTGGGCTCGCCGCGGTCGTGTCGTGGGCGCAGGAGGGCTACTCGCACGTCCGCATTGTCCGCTTGAGTTTCACCGAAGGAGTGGTGACCGTTCAGCGGCCGGACGTGGAGGAGTGGGCGACGGCTCCCGCTAACACGCCCATCGAGGAAGGCTTCAAGCTTTCCACCGCTGAGAACGGCTTTGCCGAAGTCGAGTTTGAGAACTCCTCCACCGCCCGCCTAGGGCAGCTCTCGCTGCTCGAGTTCACGCAACTCGCCCTCGCGCCGAGCGGCGGCAAGGTCAATCGCATGACCCTGCAGCAGGGTTATGCCACCTTCAACGTCGTCCCCGAAGGCGACGATTTCTACGAGGTCAAAGCAGGAAGCGCCACGCTTACTCCCCGCGCTAAGTCGCGCTTCCGCGTGGACTACGACCAAGGCATGGTGCAGGTAAAGGTGTTCAAGGGCGCGGTCGAAGTCCTGAGCCCGGAGGGCACCGGCACGCTGGCGAAGGACACCGTCCTGCTGGTGAGCCCGGGCGCTGACGAACCCTTCCAGATTTCGCAAGGCATCACCAAGGACGCCTGGGATGAGTGGGTCGAGCAGCGCGAGAACCGCGTGGAGATGGCCCACAACCAAGCCGCACCTTCGCCTTACTCCGCCGCCGTCCCCGACCTGCTCTATGGCTGGATGGACCTGATGTCTTATGGCAACTGGTACTCGGTCCCGGGCTACGGCTATGGCTGGGCCCCGATGGTTGACTACGGTTGGGCCCCGTTCACGATGGGTCGGTGGTGCTGGTATCCCGGCTTCGGCTATGCGTGGATCGGCGGGGAGCCGTGGGGTTGGTTGCCTTACCACTACGGGTCGTGGCTCTTCGATCCTGCCTTCGGCTGGTTCTGGCTGCCGGGCGGCTTTGGCTATTGGTCCCCGGGCGTCGTGAACTGGTACCAAGGACCAGGATGGACTGGCTGGTCGCCCAGGTCACCACTGGCGGGCGGAGGCCAACCGAATTGCCCGCAGCCGCAGGGCTGCACTACCACGGTCAGTGACGGTACGGTTCGTCAAGGCCTGCCGGTACGGCCCAACCGCCTGCCGGGAGTCAATCCGCGCGACGGGCGCCTGGTGGAGCGGCCGGACGTGCGTCCGGACAGGCTGGGCATGCTACCCGGCGCGCCGCAGGCACAGCCTGCCGCGTTTCGTGGAGCACGGAGTACTGAGCCGGCCAGCGGCGCTCTGGAAGGCAGAGGAACCCCTGCGCGGTCCCCGCAGCTTGCCCCCGAGGGCGCGCGCGAGGGCAACATCGTTTACGATCCCGCGGAAGGTCAGTACGTGAACCGGTCCGGTCGGAGGGCCGCACCTGAGACGCCTGCGGTTCAAGCTCCCGGCGCGGCGCCGGCAACTTCGGGCCGCGTGGGACGTCCCGGTCCGCGGGAGAATTATCCGGAGCCTGGGGCCTCGGACTCGTTCGGTGCGTCCATGGGGTTTGACGGACAGCCACGTTCCCCCCGCAGTGGGGACCGGCCCGGTTGGGTGGGATCGGGGTCCACTGGAGACTCCAACGAGGAGGCGCCGTCCGGCATTTGGCGCGTCCCAGCCCGCTCCAACGAGCCTTCTGCCTCGCGTTCCTCATCCTCACGCCCTGCCCCCAGCGCCAGTCCTCGCTCGCAGAGTGGTTCGCGTTCTTCTGGAGCGAGTTCTTCTCGCGGCGATCGGAGCAGCGGCTCTTCGAGTAGATCAGACAGTGGTAGCGGGCGGAGCAGCGGCTCCTCGAGCGACAGAGGGAGCAGCTCGCATAGCTCGGGCGGGAGCTCCAGTGGTAGCTCGCACAGTTCTGGAAGCTGGGGCGGGAGTTCCGGCAGTTCGGGCGGCAGCTCCGGTGGTGGCGGTGGCTCGCACAGTTCGGGCGGGAGTTCCGGCGGTGGCGGCGGCTCCCATTCCAGTAGCAGCGGCCCGCGACATTAATCGACTGGCGGTTTCACACCGGGCTGGGTCCATGCGCTTGGCGCGCGGCTCAGCCCGATTTCTTTTTCCGAATGGCCGTCGCGCCGGCCTGCGTCCAGCCCCGACGCGACAATCGCAGGCATTCCTTCATCTCACGTCATAACGCAGGAACTTGAAGTAGGCGACGGCGAACAGCACCAAGCTCCACCCCATCAGGAAGCCCAGGTCGAGCAGTGCCCTGTTCAGGGAACTTGCCAGGGATTCTTCGTGGAATTCGAAGGCGGGCAAGTCGGTGAAGCTCTGCTTCGCCATCACGCTGGGAATATGTTGCGCCTTGGTGAGGCTAATCAATTCGCGGCTCTTCTGGTCGCAGTAGGCCGTGAAAAGTGAGCGGTAATCCCGGAGCGCCACGCGAAAACGCAGGTCACGCTCCAGTCCCGTACGCGCCAGGCTCATCGCGGCGTAAGCCGCCGAGCCCGCGGGAGACAGGCGCGAGAGCATCCACGCCACCCGCGCCTGGTGCTCCTTGCGCTGCAAGTAGTACTCCTCCAACTTCCGGAGTTCCCGGTTCTGCCGGTCTCGGGTGCGGCTGGACATGTCCTCGTACACTTCGAGGGGCGGCACTTGCCCGTTGTGCGTCTGGATGTACTGGCTGAACTCTGCCTGCGCTTCCACCGTGCCCCGGCGGTGAACCGCCACTTTCTTCATCTCAAACTCCTGGAGCGGTTCCGCCGGCGCCAGGCGCCGGGCCGCGATGATGGCGAACCTGGGAACAATCGCCACCACCACGACCCAAACCACCAGGCAGAGCGCGAAGGCGGTGGTGCTGCGCGTGGTCAACGTCGAGATGCACAGGCCCAGAGCAAAAAGCACGACGAGGTAAAGCCCAAAATCAATCCCCAGCAGAAGGACCCGGCACAGCTCTTCCCCATTCAGGGAAACCGCCTCGAAGTTCACCAGCAAAACGCCGGCCAACAGGAACGCCACGGCCACCGGCACCAGCAGGCCCAGCAGGTTGCCCACGAGTTTCCCCAGCAGGAGAATGTCTTTCGGCAGCGCGCTCGCCAGTTGCAGCTTGAGCGTCCCTAGCTCTTTTTCGCCGCAGATGGCCGAGAAGGTAAACAGCAGCGCCGTCAGACCCAGCACCACCTGGACGATAAAGGAAACGTCGAGCGCCCCGAATACCGCCACGCTGGGGTTCTCGCTGGCCACGCTCCCGTGGGGTTGAGGCAGCGTGTAGAGCGCCAGGTTGTAAACTCGGGGAGTGTACGGTTCTACACCGCTCACCAGGATGCCGAGAACCGCGGGCGGCTTGACCAGATTGAAGCCGAAGTTGGAAATCGCATAGAGGTTCGTCTCCTCGGCTAAGTTCTGCTGCTGCGTCGCCTGGGCCAGTCGGTACTCCTTGAGCTCGGCCTGGTATTCCCTCGCCCCGGTGTAGATCGCCACCAGAAAGAGCACGGTCGAGAGGATGAACACCAGGAGCGAACGATAGCCGTAAAGGCAATCCTTCAACTCTTTTTCGATGACGTGGCGAAGCATGGGCGCACCGGCAGCACTGAGTAGAAGTGACTAGGCTTCCTCCCTATAAGCTACCGCGCACTTAATGTCAAGATTGAAAATGGCAGCGTCCGCCTCGCGGAGAACCTGCCTTCCGCTCCTGCGGCTTTTTGCACATTCGGAGAGACCCCCGAGAGGCAAGGCTATCTCTCAGGACGGAGAACCGCGTCGAGGAGCCCTTTAAGAACAAAGGCGTTGGGGACACGGCTAATCTCAGGTCCGGTCGTGCGCTTCTGCCCCACCCGCCACACATAGAAGCAACCATCAGCAATCCGATAGTCAGCCACTTCATTCCAAGGGATCTCTTCTACACGGGTGCCAATTTGGTACCAGCGCGCGGGTTTCTTGACTTTCAGGCCGTGGCCACGGCTCACGCGAATCTCTCCGAAATCTAGTTCCGCACCGCTGTCAAACGCTTGCGCCGCCGTAGTCAGCAGGGGCTTGAAGGTGTACTCGATCAGCTTCGCTCCCACCTCGGAAGGATGCGCGATGCGATTGCCAAACGAAAGCCTTCCACCTTGCCTGTCCCGAAGCTTGAAATAGTAATAGGTGCCTATCGGCACGAAGTTGATGCTCCGCTTTGCGGCGCGAAAGTAGAAACGCTCGACGTCACCCCACCGGATTTCCCTCGTTCCAAACCAGGATTTGTACGTGATTCCATCCTCGTGGAAAGTCACGCCCACAGAAAGGAGCCAGATGAAGATCGCCACGAAGGGTGCGACGAGAACAAGCACCAACAATCCCGGGGTCAGTGCATCCGTTTTGGGGTCTCGGACGGCATAAGCCAGATAAAGCCCCCCGAGACCCAACAGGGCGACCACAGCCAGTACGATCTTGTTTGGCCCGTAAGTCTCCCGAGGTGAGCTCAGCATCACATACCTCCTGCCGCCACAACGACGGGGCGAAACAACGCAGCCCAACGCGAAAGCGCTGATGAAAAGACTGTAGCGGCGGCGTCCTCGCCGTCGCCCTCGGTCAGTGCTGCGGACAGCGCCGCTACAATGAAGCCACCTGTATCCCCAGGGCTGGCGCCCAGGGCTATCCGTCAGCCGACGGACGGCCCTCCGGGCCTTCTTCACCTTTCCCCGCATGCCGCCTACGACCTGCCACCTACTGTTCGACAGGCCCCGTCTACCGTATGCCGTCTCCCGTCTACTTCTTCCCGCCTGTCTCCTGCGGCCCGCCCCTGAACCGTCCGTGTCTCTGCGCCTCTATGCTCCTACCGCGCACTGCCGCCCGCTGTCTCGACGACGCGCCGCCCGGAAAGAAGTTGCGCTTGCACGAGCCGCAGAATCTGTTTGGCCTCCGCCAGCTCGGTCTCGAGCGCTCTCATCTGCGCCTGCTGGCTCTTCATCTGCTCCCTGAGACTGTCGTTCTTCGCCTTCAAATCACGGATGCCTTGGAGCATCAGGTAAGGCAGTTCGCTGTAATTCACCTGCTTGAAGCCACGCGCATCTTCCGTGACCAGCTCGGGAAAGATTTTCTCCACCTCCTGCGCGATCAGCCCAGAGCTGCGCCCAGGGCCGAAGTGATACTCCGGATACTCCGCCGCCCTCCAGTTGAAGGTCACCGGCTGCAACTGAGCCAACCTATCGAGAACGGGTGGGAAGGACTGGATGTTCACCTTCAGTCGCGCATCGGACGAACAAGTTCCGGCAATCGCTGTACCGCCATAGTTCTGGACACAACCATTTGTACCGCTGGTTCCAACACGGATATCGCCGACAACTTGCAGTTTGACCGCTGGCGCCGTCGTCCCAATGCCAACGTTGCCGCTGGGATTGATAAAGAGCCGAGTCGCCCCCGCTGCCTGGTCGTAGAAGGAGAGGTTATTCTGTGACATGCCGCCTGTGTCGGTAAAAATCGCATACTTATATGCCCCGCTGGCCTTGAAATAAATCCCCGACTGGAACGTGGTGGTTGTGTTTAGCGAGAGAAAAGGCTGCACGCCGTTGATCGTTTGGTTTCCGTTGAACGTGTTTCCGATGTCCGTGCGCGCGTAGTTGGCCGCCGCGACTCCTCCCAGGCTAAGCGCGTTGGTGGCCGTCGCGGCAGTGGTGGCCGTAGCCGCTGTGGTCGCCGCATCCGCGCTGAGGGCGCTCGTGGCCGCACCGCCCTGGCTGGAGCTGCCGGCGTAGTTGAAACTTACTTTCGAAGGTGTCACGCAGCCGGTGCAATTGAGGTCAGTGGCTACGCCCCCGGGCAGGTTGGTCAGCCCCGAGCCGTTGCCCACAAACCCTGTGGCCGTCACCGTGCCCGTGCCATCGACACGAAACACGGGCTGCCCACCACTGGTTAGTCCAACAAGAATGTCCCCGCCGGCGGAGTTCGTGAACCTCCCGCCGGTACCACCCGCATTGTTGGCCAAGCCGAACACCCCGGCACCGCTCGCACTGTTCGATGCCCCCCACACGCCCGTCGCAATGCCGCTGGTGGCGTTCGCCACGCCATACACCCCGGAGGCGTCGGGACTGTTGGTTGAGCCGCTGACGCCATTCGCCCAGCCGCTGGTGGCGGCGGCCAAGCCGACCACCCCACTGCCCCCCGTGCTGGAAGTCATCCCGAACACGCCGTTCGCAAAGCCGCTGGTGGCGCTAGCGTAGCCGTACACCCCTTTGCCGTTCGTACTGGCAGTATCCCCCCGCACGCCGGACACATCACCACTGGTCGCGGAGGCCCAGCCGGCCACCCCAATGCCCTCCGTGCTGGAAGTTTCCCCGTACACGCCCTGCGCCGAGTAACCGCTGCTCGCGGTGTTCTTGCCCCATACCGCGGGGCTCGTCGTGCTCGGCGTCAGCGCTCGCAGACCGTACCCGGTGCCGCTTTGCTGCACCAGCACCGCTTCCGTGCTGGAAGTGGCTGTGGCACTCAGCGCGCGCCCCGCGCCGCTCTGCGTGACCG
>JBEKCQ010000155.1:0-8119 GCA_050014795.1 Terriglobia bacterium
CTGGCATACGGAGTCTTGGGGCAGACGAAAAGCACAGAAGGCACGGCGTTTTTTGGCCGGGCGCTGGCGACCACCGGTGCAACGATCGGGCTGCGCGGTCACGCCGATAGCACCAGCGGCACGGGCATCATGGGCCAGGCCACGGCAACCAGCGGGGTCACCACAGGCATCCTGGCGCGGGTGTTCAGCGTGGATGGGACGGCACTGATCGTGGACAACACCAAGAGCGGCAAACTGCTGAGCGCCCAAGTGAATGGCGCGGAGAGACTCAGCGTGACCGGCAGCGGCAATGTCGTGGCCAGCGGCAGCGTGACGGCGGCCTCTTTTAGTGGCAACGGCTCGGGGCTGACGAATCTGACCGCCAGTTATCTTTATGGGGTGGTTAGCACCACGAGCAGTGTGGGGGGTGTTCCCGGCGTGACGGGGACCAACACCGCGGCCACAGGCGACGCCAATGGCGTTTACGGGGTGGCGGCCAGCACCGCGGGCACGGGCGTATTCGGCCGCGCGTCAGCGGGGACGGGCGACACAAACGGTGTCTACGGGTTGGCGGTCAGCACCGCGGGCACGGGCGTGTACGGCTACGCGTCGGCGGGCACGGGCTACAGCAATGGTGTGTACGGGTCGGCGGACAGCACCGACGGGACCGGGGTGTTCGGGTACGCTTCTTCCGCCACCGGCCTCACCGACGGTGTCTACGGCGAAGCCGCCAGTACGGACGGGGCAGGCGTGTCCGGGTACGCCACGACCGACAGCGGCGAGAGCTACGGCGTGTACGGAGAAGCACAAAGCACCAGCGGCACCGGCGTGCTGGGATATGCCATCTCGGCAACCGGCACGACAGCCGGGGTCACCGGACAAACTGGAAGCGCGGCGGGAGTGGCAGGTCTGTTTGACAACTTGGCGGGGGGCAACATCCTGATCGGACAGACGAATGGAACCGAGCGCTTTCGTGTGGACGGCAGCGGCAACGTGACGGCCACGTCTTTCTCCGGCAGCGGCTCTGGGCTGACGGGTCTGAATGCGAGCAATCTGGGCAACGGCACGCTTCCCGACGCTCGACTGGGCGGCACGTACACGGGGGCGCTGACGCTGTCGAACGCCTCGAACAGCTTCACGGGCAGTGGCGCCGGGCTGACGGCTTTGAACGCCAGCAACCTGTCGAGCGGCACGGTTCCCAGCGCGCGGATCAGCGGGACATACAGCAACGCTGTGACATTCAGCAGCGCTTCGAACAGCTTCACCGGCAACGGCGCGGGACTGACGGCTCTGAGTGCCAGTAATCTGGCCAGCGGCACACTTCCCGACGCTCGACTGAGCGGCACGTACACGGGGGCGCTGACGCTGTCGAACGCCTCGAACAGCTTCACCGGCAACGGTTCAGGCCTCACGAATGTCAATGCTGCGACCGCCGCCACGGCCACCAACGCGCTGAATCTGGGCAGCGTTGCCGCGAGCAACTTCGCGCGACTGGACATCGGCAACAGCTTCGTTGGCAACCAGGGCATCACGGGCAATCTGACTACGACGGGGGCAGTCGGCATCGGCACGTCCAATCCCCAGCGTGCACTGGAAGTCAGAGGGTCAAACCCGCAGGTTCGCGTCAGCGGTGGCGGCCCTAACGGGATCGAGTTCACAGAGGAGGATGGGACAACAGTCGGCCTGAGTCTCTTATACCGCGTCGCTCAGCAGTACATGACCATCGACCGGGACGGGGAGTCGTTGTTCGCAGTTTTGAAGAGCAACGGCAACGTGGGCATCGGGACGGGCGGGCCGTCCGAGAAGCTCGACGTGGCGGGCAACATCATCGCCAGCGGCAGCGTCACGGCCAGCTCGTTCGTGGGAGCGTTGTCGGGCACCGCCACGGACCTAAACTGCACCGGCTGCGTGGCTGAGGCAGAGCTTGGCTTCAGCGTTGCCACGCAGACCGAACTCGACGCCGAGGCCACATCGCGCGCCGCCGCTGACACCACGCTCCAGGCGGGGATTGACGCCCGCGTGCAGAAGGCGGGTGACACGATGAACGGAACTCTGAACCTGCCGAGCGATGGGCTAGTGGTTGGCTCGACCCAGGTAGTTGCCAGTGGCGGAAACGTAGGTATCGGCACGGCTGCTCCGGGCCAGAAACTAGAGGTGAACGGAGGGGTGCGTCTCAACACCGCAACAGTGAAGCCTACCTGCGATGCTACCACCCGCGGGACTTTCTGGATCACACTGGGAGATGCGGGGGTGGCAGACCTTGTCGAAGTCTGTACGAAGGACGCCGCCGACGCCTATGGGTGGAGAAATGTCATCTGACGGCCCGTCCGCTGAGCGCGCTGGGAAGGAGAACCTCGCCCCGGTGGAGGGACGCGTCGTGCCCCGTTTCTGTAGCGGCGCGCTGTGAGCGCCGTCCCTGTAACGCAGGACTCGTCCTGTAGTGTCGCGGTCTTTCCAGGTGATGGAAGGGCCGTCGCCTCAGAGCGCGGGACCCAGCCCTGAGAAAACGGGCGGCAGAACATCTCAGAAATCCGCATCTTGCCCGCCTGTTCCCCAGCGCTGTCGTGTTGGGTTCCCCTGTTTTGCCCCTCTCGGGCTTGCCCGGCATGGGTTCTAGCGATGCGGGTTGAGCAACGATGAGCCGATACACACCAGGCAAACGCTGCTGGCTCTTCCGGCGGATCTTGGGTGCGCTCGGGATGTCTCTCTTCCTTGCCACCACCGCTTGGGCAGCGGGTGCATCATTGACCATCCCGCCGCTTTCTGACCGCGTGCGCCAGGCCGATGATTACTACCTGGGACGGCAGAACCCGGAAAACGCACGTCGCGCGCTTCAGTTTCTCCGCGACGCTGTATCTCGCAACCCGCAAGATTACGAGGCGTGGTGGCGCATTTCCAAGTTCGCCTGCTACCTGGCCCGCCGCACGGCGAAGCCTGAGAAACTCCAACTTCTCGACGAAGCGGTCGAAGCAGGGAAGCGCGCGGTAGCGCTTGGACCTCAGCGGGTGGAGGGTCACTTCTGGCTGGGTGCGAATTATGGCCTCACGGCCGAAACACGCAGTTTTGTACGAGCGCTGCTGATGGTGGACACAGTCCGCCGAGAGATGGAAACCGTGGTGCGCCTCGATCCCGACTATGAACAGGGCGCGGGCCTGCGAACCCTGGCGCGGATCGATTTTCGCGCCCCGTTCTTCAAAGGGGGGGACAAGCGGCGGTCTATAGACATCCTGGAGAAGTGCCTGACCCGCTTTCCTGAAGACTCGCTGGCCATGCTTTACCTCTCCGACAGCTACCTGGCGCTCGGCCTGCGCGAGGAGGCTCGCGAACAACTGGAGAGGATTCTGCGACTCTGCCCCGACCCCAATTACGCTGCCGAACTTGCCGAGAACCAAGAAGAAGCCCGCGCTCGACTTGCCAAGTACTTCCGCCCCGGGAAGTAGGCGCCAAAGCCCGCTACAGGAATCATCCTTCGTACTCCGTTAACGGCACCTTGAGGCAGGCCTTTTGAACTGTGCTAAGATGGCTCAGGATAAGAATTCAATCTTCACGCGTTTCGGACGGAATGGGCTCCAACGACTGCCGAACACTAAATGAGCTGTTTCTCAAGGCGATTGAGAGACACCGGAAGCCCGATGTTTTTCTCGTCAAATCCGGCGGGCAGTACCGGAGCATCTCTGCTGAGGAGGTGCTTCGGCGAGTGGTGGCTTTGGCACGCGCCCTGGAACGTCGGGGAATGGGGCGAGGCGACCGCCTCGCCCTCCTGGCGGAGAACCGCCTGGAGTGGACGCTGACCGACTACGCGTCACTGGGATTAGGCGCCATCGATGTCCCCATCTATCCCACGTTGCTCGAGCCCGACATTGAATTCATCCTGCACGATTCGGGATCGAAAGGCGTCGTCGTATCCAGCGAAACCCAGCTCAGGAAGATTCTGAACATCCGGCCGCGTCTCCCCGAATTGAAGTTCGTTTGGGTGATGGACCACGGGGCCGCGATGGGTACTGGTGTCGAAGACTGGCACGAAGTGGTGAGCAGCGAGTTGGAGTTGACCCCCGGCGCAGTGGACGCCTTTCGGCTGAAAGCCTTGAGAATCGGGCCGGAGGAGACAGCGACCCTCCTCTACACCTCTGGAACAACGGGGCAATACAAAGGCGTCCTGCTGACTCACGCCAATATCGTTTCGAACGTCAAGGCGTGCCAAGACCTGTTCCCCTTAGGCAGCGACGACGTTGCAGTATCGTTCCTGCCGCTGGGTCATATCCTGGAGCGGATGCTGGACTACACCTACTTCTGGCTGGGAGCTTCCATCGCGTACGGGGAGAATCTTGCGGCCCTGCCGCAAAACATGCTGGAAGTCCGCCCGACGGTAATGGGCACGGTGCCGCGCGTCCTGGAGAAGATACGTGAGCAGGTCATGGGCGCGGTCCGCCAGGCTTCGCCCGTGAACCAAAGGCTCTTTCGCTGGGCGGTGAGCGTCGGCCGCCAGTACTTTCCCCATGGACTGGCGAAGCGGACCCCGCCACTCACTTTGCGCTGGAAACATGCTCTGGCTGAGGCCTTGATTTACTCCCGGATTCGCGCGCAGATGGGAGGACGATTGCGCTTCATGGTTTCCGGCGCCGCTCCACTTTCCCGGGAACTCGCGGAATTCTTCCACGCCCTGGGTTTGCCGGTGTACGAGGGTTACGGCTTGACCGAGACTTCGCCGGTCATCGCGGTGAATTGTCCGGGCGCGGCCAAACTCGGCACAGTGGGGCGCGTCATCCCCGGCGTCGAGGTCAAGCTGGGCGAAGAAAGTGAAGACCAGGACAGCGGAACAGGCAGGGAAATCCTGGTGCGCGGGCCGAACGTCACTCCGGGCTATTTCCAGCAGGAGGATGCCAACCGCGAGGCCTTTGTGGACGGCTGGTTTTGCACGGGCGACCTGGGAACACTCGACGCCGAGGGCTATCTCAGCATCACGGGCCGGAAGAAGAGCCTCTTCAAGACCTCGGGAGGGAAGTACGTCTCACCCGACAAGCTCGAGAATCTGTTCCAGGGGCATCCCTACGTGGCACAGATCCTGGTGTTGGGCAACGCGCGGCGCTTTGTGAGCGCCTTGATCGTTCCCAACTTCGCGGGCCTCGAGGCCCACGCGCGTCGCGAGGGCATTGAGTTCGAGAGCCGCGAAGACCTAGTAGTAAATCCCACGATCCAGGCCTTCATGGCGCGGCAGGTGGAGGAGGCCACACAGTGGCTTGCGCCACACGAGAAGATACGCCAGTTCACGCTGCTCGCCACAGAGTTCACGATCGGGTCGGGTGAATTGACGCCCACCCAGAAAATCAGGCGGCGTGTTGTGGAAGCGCGCTGCCGTGACGCCATCGAAAAGATGTACGAACCCCGAGCGGCACCGAAGGGATGACGTCCCCGCCAGGGCACCTGCCCGGCTTGACAGCCCTCAACCCCCGTGGGGTGGCGCATACATCGCGTCCTTTGCGATGTGTGCGAACGAAGGGGGCCACGTGCTGTAGCGGCGACGTCCCCGCCGCCGGAGCGCCGGGGGTTGCGGCGATGAAGACATCGCCGCTTGAGGAACCCTCTCGTGACGGGCTCTGGAACGCTAGTGCCGCAGGTTGGGCTCAGGGCAGTTCTTGGATGCGGATGTTCCGGAACTCCACCCGCGAGCCATGCCCCAAGAAGCCGATGTGGCCCGTGGTGCGCGCCAATCCTGGATGTTTCTTCAGAACCTCGGGGTCTTTGACCGAATCCAAGTCCGCATCGAGGATGATCGTGCCGTTCAGGGTGACCTTGATGCGTCGTCCCTCGGCCCGGATCTCTTCAGAATTCCACTCGCCGGCTTTTTTCAGGAAGCCCCTCCGGGCGGGAATCACGTCATAGACCGAACCGTGGTATTGCGCGGGCCGCAATTTGCCTTCGTATTGTGGCGCGTCATCCAGAATTTGGATTTCCATCCCGACGTAGGCCGCGTCGCCTTCGAGCGGCGCCCGGATGCCCACGCCATTGTTGCCCGCGGGCTCGGTGCGGAACTCGAAGCGGAAAGCGAAATTCGCGTACTCTTTATCAGTGAACAGATTCCCTCCGCCGTCCGCCGGACATAGCACGACGCCGTTTTCCACCACGTAGCCCGGGCCATGCTTTCCGACCAGCGTCCAGCCATTCAACGTCTTGCCGTCGAACAGCGTGACGAAGCCGGGTTCCTCGGCGACGAGGCTGGGCACAACCAGAAGGAGGAACAAAGCTGAAAGTAGGGTTTGGTGTCTCATAATGAACGACCCTCTATCACGATTCTCAGCCTTCCTGCAACCCATAACGCCGCTCTCGGGCCGCACCGATCACTGACCAGTGACCACTGACCACTGACCACTGACAACTATCCCACCTCCTCTGCTAAAATGACGTCGAGGGAGTAAAACATGGAAAACGATGTGTTGCGGATTGCCGGCCGGGAGTTTCGTTCGCGGCTGATTGTGGGCACGGGGAAGTATCGGAACTTCCAGGAGATGGTGCAGGCGCACGAGGCCTCGGGCGCGGAGATCGTGACGGTGGCCGTGCGACGCGTCAACCTGACGGACAAGACCAAGGAGTCGATGCTGGACTACATCGACACCAAGAAGTTCTTTATCCTGCCCAACACGGCCGGTTGCTATACGGCCGAAGAGGCGATCCGCACGGCCCGGCTGGCGCGCGAAGTTGGCCTGTCGAACTGGATCAAGCTCGAAGTCATTGGCGACGAGAAAACGCTTTTCCCCGATAACTTCGCGTTGGTTGAAGCCACGAAGGTGCTGGTGAAGGAAGGCTTCGTGGTGATGCCCTACACCAACGACGACCTCATTGCCGCACGGCGGCTGATTGATGCCGGAGCCGCCGCCGTGATGCCGCTCGGTGCGCCTATCGGCTCCGGGCTCGGCATCCAGAATCCTGCCAACATGCGCATCCTGCGCGAGATGATTACGAGCGTTCCCCTGATCGTGGACGCCGGAGTCGGCACCGCGTCGGACGCTGCCATTGCCATGGAACTCGGAGCGGACGCCGTGCTGATGAATACCGGCATCGCCGGCGCTCAGAATCCCGTCCTCATGGCCGAGGCCATGAAACACGCTGTCATCGCCGGCCGTCAGGCCTACCTCGCCGGCCGCATGCAGAGGAAGCTCTATGCCAGTGCGTCCAGCCCGCTGGATGGAGTTGTGCGGTAGCGCGGCCTGGGCGAGCCATTGCAGCGGCACCGCAACAGGTTCTGAGAACGCGCACAGCGGTGGAGACCCTGCCCTACGAGGTTATTTTTTCGCCGTGGCTGGGGCTTCAGGCTTGGGCTCTTTGTCGGGCAGGACGTAGATGATCTCGCCCGGCCGGGCGAGTTTCATCTGTTCGCGAGCCAGTTTCTCGATGGCTCTGGGATCAGACTTCAGGGCTTTGATTTCCTCTTCGAGCTTCTTGTTTTCTTCCTGGAGCTGTTTGACCTGTTGCTGGAGGGTTTCAAGCTCTCTGCGGCGGCGACGCAGGGCGAGATAACCGTGGTCGCCGAAGATCTCGTGCACGATAAGGAAGATCATGACCAGCGCCAGGGCCAAAAAGGCCAGGCGGCGAAAGCGAGCGTCTTCCCAGCTCAAGCGCATCATGGGTTCATGACGAAGGTTTGAGCGGCTTTGACCAGGCGGCCGAGTTCTTCCGGCGACGCCGCCTCGCAATAGACCCGGACCACGGGCTCGGTGCCCGACGGTCGCATCAGCACCCAGGAGCCGTCTTCGCGGATCATCTTCAGGCCGTCGGTGCGGTCAATCTTCGCTACCTTCTGCGCGCCAAACTTATCCCAGTCCCGTTGCATTTTCTCGAGCAGGCGCGTCTTGACCTCCGGGCTCAGCGAAAGATTGATTCGCACTGGATAGAACGCGCCGACTTTCTTGAAGAGGGCTTCAAGCTGCTGCCTGATTGATTGGCCGCGCTTCGCCACCGCCTCCGCCACCAGCACGCAAGCCAGGATGCCATCTTTCTCCGGCAAGTGGCCGCGAATCGAGAGGCCGGCGCTCTCTTCGCCACCCAAGACGATCTTGTCTTCCTTGATAAGTTCCCCCACGTACTTGAAGCCTACCGGCGTCTGGTAGAGGGGAACGTGATGGTAGTTCGCCACGGCGTCCATCAG
>JBEKCQ010000156.1:0-7996 GCA_050014795.1 Terriglobia bacterium
GGCCCGGCGGGCAAGGCGCTGCAAACGAGATGGCGGCCTGAAGGCCGCCGCTACGGAAGCTCTACATAGAAAACATGGCTGAACAGACTGCACTTAAGCTCCTGCGCGCATCATGCCCCACGGTCAGCGTGGGCATCCTGACAGCAGACTTGCTGGCGTTGGGCTCCGAGTTGGCCCTGCTCGAGCGGACGGGCGTCAAGCTGGTTCACATCGACGTGATGGACGGCTGCTTTTGCCCCGTGATGACCGTGGGCCCACCGTTCATCAAGGCCGTGAAGACCCCGCTCCTCAAAGATGTACACCTGATGATTGCGGACCCCTTGGAGAAGATTGCCGACTACGTTGCCGCCGGCGCCGACATCATCACGTTTCACCCGGAGGGCTGCGCGCATCCTCACCGCGTCCTGCAACAAATGCGCAACATGACGAACGCCAACGACCCGGCCAGAGGCCTGGTGCGCGGCGTGGCCCTGAACCCCGGGACTCCGCTGGAAGTCCTCAAGCCGTTACTGGACGAACTCGATCTTGTCCTGCTTCTTGCGGTCAACCCGGGCTGGGGCGGCCAGAAGTTTACACCTTCAACGTTCGACCGCATCGCGCGCGTCAGGCAGATGACTGCGGATGCACGTCGCGAGATTCTCCTGATGGTCGATGGCGGAATTACGCGCGCCAACACCACCGAAGTAGCCCGGACCGGCGTGGACATCATCGTCACCGGCAGCGCGGTCTTCGATGGCAAGGCAGCGGAAGAAAATGCGAGATTCATGATGGAGGCGGTGGAATTATGAATTCAGAATTCTGAATTCAGAATTCTGACTTCTTGCTTCTGACTTCTAGAGGAGACATGCAGAATCGTTGGCGCGACGAGGAAGCTGGTCAATTCAAGGAAAAGCTCGCTACGCAATGGGGCGAAGACGTGGCGTTGCGAACGTATTCCAGCCGCCTGCTGGGGGCGGACGAAAGTCTCGTCCTGCACGGCGGCGGCAACAGTTCTGTGAAGAGCGCACACACAAATCTTCTGGGCGAGCGTGTCCCGGCAATCTACGTCAAAGCTTCGGGTTACAGCATGGCCACCATTGAGCCCGACGGCCATCCGGGAATGGATCTGGCGTACCTGAGGAAATTGCGGGCTCTGCCGGAACTCTCTGATGAGCAGATGCTCGATGAGTTCCGCACTCACCTTCTTGAGGCGCGGGCGCCGACGCCTTCGCTTGAGAGCCTGGTACATGCCTTCCTTCCTCCGAAATATGTCGATCACACGCACGCGGACGCCATCCTCGCTTTGACGAATCAAACCCACGGCAAGGAACTCGTCAAAGAGGCGCTGGGCGAAAGAGTCATCGTCCTTGAATACGTCCGGCCCGGTTTCGAGCTCGCCAAAGCTGCCGCCGCTGCCTTTGAAGCAGCCCCGGGACGCAAGGCCATGGTCTGGATGCGCCACGGGCTCCTCACCTGGGGTGAAACAGCCCGCGAGTCTTATGACACCATGATTGAACTGGTCACGCGGGCCGAAGAGTTCTTAGCGAAGCGCGCTGCCAAGCCGCTGGCCGTCAAGGTCGCAACACCTCTCTCCACGGCCCAGGAGAGGCTGCCGCGAGTTGCGCCCATCGTTCGAGGTCTGTTGGCGCAGTCTTCAGGAGACGCGGATCAGCCATATCTGCGAGTCATCCTCCAACCCTTGCTCAGCCGCGAAGTTCTGGACTTCGTGGACTCAGCAAGCGGGCGCGAAATTGCCCTCATGCCTCCGCTCACCTCTGATCATCTGATACGCACCAAGGCGTGGCCCTTGTGGATCGACGCGCCCGCCTACGAGGACGCGGACAAGCTGCGCGCCCAAATCTCCCAGGCGATACAGGAATACTCCGCCGCCTATGACGCCTATGTGGAAAGACACGCCGCGCGCCTGCCCGAAGGTCTAACACGCCTGGATTCCCTGCCCCGAGTGGTGCTCATGCCGGGACTCGGCGCGCTCTGCGCTGGGAAGGATGTTGTTGCGGCAAAGGTCGCACGAGACATTACCGCCCACACGTTGGCGGTTAAGGCCCAAGTGACTGCCATGGGTGCATACGAGGGGCTCTCGGAGGCGGAGCTCTTCGACATGGAATACCAGAGCTTCCAGCACGCCAAGCTCGGGGGAGGCGCGGAACTGCCGCTCGCCCGGCACGTGGCGTTGGTCACCGGCGCGGCGGGAGCGATTGGCTCGGCGATCTCACAGGAGCTTCTGGAAAACGGTTGTCATGTCGCGGTCACGGATCTTCCCAGCGACGACCTCGACAGCCTGGTACACGAATTGAAAGCGACTTTTGGTGACCGTGTCCTGGGAGTCCCGCTTGACGTGACCGATCCGGACTCGGTGGCGCGCGCCTTCGCTACTGTCATCCAAACCTGGGGCGGTGTGGACCTGATCGTCGCGAATGCAGGCATCGCCATGGTTTCTGCCCTCACCGAAATTAATCTGGATTCTTTCCGGAAATTCGAGCGGGTGAATGTCGAGGGGACGTTACTGGTCATCGCCGAAGCGGCGCGCCACTTCCGGCTGCAGGGGACAGGAGGAGACATCGTCCTGGTCTCCACGAAGAATGTCTTTGCGCCGGGGGCAAGATTCGGCGCCTACAGTGCCACTAAAGCTGCCGCCCATCAGTTGGCGCGCATCGCGAGTCTGGAGTTGGCGGAGATCGGCGTCCGCGTCAACATGGTCTCGCCAGACGCCGTGTTCTCGCATGGCGGCCGCAAGTCCGGCCTGTGGGCGGAGGTGGGTCCTGACCGCATGCGCGCCCGCGGCCTGGATGAGAAGGGGCTCGAGGAATACTACCGCCAGCGCAACCTGCTCAAGGTAAAGGTCACGGCGAACCATGTGGCGCGAGCTGTACTATTCTTCGCCACACGCCAGACGCCAACCACCGGCGCTACGCTTCCCGTGGATGGCGGCTTGCCCGACGCTACGCCAAGGTGAGGTTTGTTCGTTGTTCGTTGTTCGTTGTTCGTTGTTCGTTGTTCGTGGTTGGCATTGGATTCCTGACTGCCAACTCCGCCAGAACTCTTCCGCAATTCTCCCGCCGGATGCTACAATCGCCTCGCATGGTCAGCGCCTCCCACGTCTCCACTCGCGTCATCGGCATTGACCCCGGGCTGAACGTGACCGGTTACGGCGTGGTTGAATGCCGGTCGAGCGAGGTGAAGTTGCTGGAGGCCGGTGTTATTCGTCTGCCGCGCAGCCGCGGAGACAACCTGCCGGCGCGGCTGGAATCGCTCTTCCGAGAGTTGTGCGAGGTGTTGGAGGAGTTCCACCCCCAGACGATGTGTCTGGAGGAGGTCTACAGCCACAGTAGCTATCCGCAGACTTCCATCCTCATGGGACACGCGCGGGGGGTAATTTGCCTGGCGGCGCAGCTGGCGTGCGTGCCGGTGGCGAGTTTCTCGGCGAAGCGCATCAAGCAATCCGTAACCGGCAACGGCAACGCCAGCAAGCTGCAGGTGCAGCGCGCTGTGCAGCAGTTCTTCTCACTGGGCCGGCCGCCGCACCCGCCTGACGTGGCTGACGCCTTGGCCGCGGCATTGTGCTACGTGAATTCGCTGCGCCGGGGGGCGAGAGCCGCAGACCCGAAGGTCCGCGCTACAAAAGGAGCAACACCCTGATCTCCGAAATCACCGGCGAAGTCCTGTACGACCGCATCCAGCGCCACTCGCTGCTGGTGCGAGTGAACTCGCTCTGCTACGAAATCTTCGTGCCCTCCGGCATTGCGACGCGGCTACGCCAGGCCCCCGAAAGCGAGCGTCGCAACCCCATCACGCTGTACACAATTTATTACATCGACGGCGCGGTGGGCGGCGGCCACTTGACGCCCAAGCTGGTGGGCTTTCTCGACCCGCTCGACCGCGAGTTCTTCGAAGTCTTCACGACGGTGCCGGGCGTAGGCTTCATGAAGGCGCTCAAGTGCCTGGTGCGGCCGCTGAATGAAATTGCCCTAGCCATCGAGCGCGGCGACGCAGCCTTCCTGGAAGAGTTGCCCTATGTCGGCAAGAAGACGGCGGAACGCATCGTCACCGAACTGCACGGCAAGATGGCGAAGTTCGCGCTGGCTCCCACGGAAGAACCGCTGGCCGTGGAGCGTGAATCCGCGGTCGAATTGAAGACCGAAGCCGTGCAGGTGCTCGTCCAGCTCGAATACTCGCGCAGCGAAGCGCAAAGGATCGTGGAAGAGGTTTTTGCGAGGCACAAGAACCTGAAGACCACGGAGGATTTCCTGCGCAAGGTTTTCGAGAAGCAGCAGGAAAGCGCAGAATAGGTGGCTAACAAAAGGTGCCAAACAAATCTGGCAGGAAAAGACTCGTCTCACCCGAGCTGATCTCGAAGGAAGAAGAGAGGTTTAACCGTAGCCTTCGTCCGCCCACCCTTAAGGAATATGTGGGGCAGAAGAAGGTAGTGGAGAAGCTTTGGATCGCCTTGCGCGCCTCCCAAAGGCGCGGCGAACCGCTCGAGCATGCCCTCTTCCACGGACCTCCCGGACTGGGCAAGACAACGCTCGCATACATTATTGCAAACGAGATGAAAAGAAAGATCGTGACCACCTCGGGACCCGCCCTCGAACGGATGGGCGACCTGATGGGCATCTTGACCAATCTTGGTGAGGCCGACATTCTCTTCATTGACGAGATCCACCGCCTTCCCATCAATATTGAGGAGTTTCTATACGCAGCAATGGAAGACTTTAAAGTCGATTTTGTTGTGGACAAAGGTCCATACGCCCGGACGGTTCCTTTCCAACTGAAAAAGTTCACGCTCGTCGGCGCGACAACGCGCGCCGGAACTCTTTCAGCAGCATTGCGAAACAGGTTCGGGCTGTCTTATCACTTGGAGTTCTACCAGGACGATGAGCTGCAGAATATTGTTCTGCGGTCGAGCCGCATCCTGGGGGTCAGCATTAAGAGGACGGGGGCAGCCGAAATCGCTCGCCGCGCCCGCGGCACGCCGCGCATCGCCAACCGCCTGCTGCGCCGCGTCCGGGACTTTGCCGAGGTCAAGGCGAGCGGGGCCATCACGCCAGCCATCGCCCGCGAAGCCCTGAAACTCGAAGGCGTGGACGAGTTGGGCCTCGACGACCTCGACCGGAACTTCCTCTCCACGATTATCCGGCTTTACCATGGCGGACCCGTGGGCGTCGAGGCGCTTTCCGCCACCTTGAACGAGGAAGTGGACACGCTGGTGGACATGGTAGAACCGTTCTTGTTGCAGCAAGGATTCATCAGCCGCACCAAGAGTGGCCGCAAGGCCAATGACCCGGCTTACAAGCTTCTGAATCTAGCCCCACGTGGGGGCGTGCAATCCGAGCTGCCCATGGACGGACGAGACAAGAGAGGTTAACCTGCCTTCAGCTACAGGCGGTTCGACCGGAGCACTTGGGACAGAACCGTTAAACAGTACTCTGGGCTCCTGAGGAGGAGGGCCGAGGCTGTGTCAAGGACACGATTGACAGTACCAGACTTGGGCGTGAAGGCGCCGACCGAGGAAGAATTAAAGAGAGCTGCAGCTGAAAGAGAGTCGGCGCGCCAAACTCACGGTTTCGCCAGTATTGTTGGTCAGGCGCCAGTCATCCAGCGCTTGAGAGAGCTCGCGACTCTGTACCATGCCGCGCGTAAAACTCCAGCTCATGTTTTGCTCACGGGAATCGACGGCATTGGAAAACGGACGATAGCACGAGCCTTCGCGCTCGAGTACTGCTATAAGTACACCACGACGGACGCAAGGGCACTCGGACGTGCGGCTGACCTAATGGGCATTCTGACCAGTCTTGGCGAATATGACGCTCTGTTGATTCAGGATATTGGAAGAATCCCCAAGAGTCTCGTCGATCATCTTAGACTCGCTTTGAGGGAATTTGCCTTGGATTTCGTTACAGATAAAGGAATGTTCGCCAAGACCGTCAAAGTGCCGTTCAAACGCTTTACATGCCTCGCCACTGCTCGTTCCAAAACGGAGTGCCGACCCGAGCTAATCGAAGCTTTTCCTCTAATTCTTCCCCTGCAGAGTTACTCGCAACCGCAGCTCGTGAGTATCTGCGAAAAGTTGGTGCACGAGAAGGGTATCACTATAACTCCCCCTGCGGCGGCTCTGGTGGCGGGAGTTTCGGCCGACACTCCTCACCATATCGAAGTGCTGGTTAACCAATTGGCCTCTCTGGGAAGAACCACCATTTCAGAGGAAGACGTGAATCAAGTCTCGTCGGTGCTGGGTTTGAGCACAGGCTCTGTCGGCTCCACTTCCCCGGGCAAAACTGAGACACTCTCAGGAGTTGACTTTGAGAAGGCGATTGCCGCGCTTTTGCGGGCAATGGGCTTTCACACCGAAATGACCCAAGCCAGCGGTGATGGTGGTATCGATATCGTGGCGACCCTCGATCGGCTTCTGATCGGGGGACGATACCTGATTCAGTGTAAGCGATTCTCCCCGGAAAGACTCGTGGGTGCAGCCACCGTCCGCGACTTCTACGGCACGCTCACCGCCGACCGCCGCGCCGTGAAGGGAATTTTGATAACCACCTCTGGCTTTACGTCTCAGGCCTTGGCTTTCGCTCGCGAGCTTCCTATCGAGCTCATTGGAGGCCAACAACTGCGAGAGCTTCTCGCCCAATACGGGATTTCAATAGAAATCCAGAGCGCGCCCCGGCCACTTCTTGAACTTGAATAAGCGGGATCGAGCTCAGCGAATGTTTTCACGATGTTGCCCGAGTCACATTTGACACCGCCTGTTACGGTGCCCGCAGTCCGCAAACTGAAGCAGGCATTCCTTTCTCTCGGCTCCAACATCGGTGACCGGGTGGCCCACATTCGCCAGGCCCTCGAGCTGCTGCCCCACGTCGGCGTCGAGGTTCGTCGCGTTTCCTCCTTCTACCAGACCGAGCCCGTCGATTTCCTCCCGCAACGCTGGTTCGTGAATTGCGTCGTCGAAGTGGGCACCGACCTGATGCCGCGGCGGCTGCTGAAGACCTTGCAGTCCGTGGAAAGGGCGCTCGGGCGCCGCCCGGGAATTCCCAAGGGGCCGCGTCCGATTGACATTGACATCCTGCTTTACGAGAATGTGCTTGTCCGCTCGGCGCTGCTGACGATTCCTCACGAACGGTTGAGCGAACGGCGGTTCGTGCTGGTCCCCCTTCGGGAACTGGCGGCTGACCTTCGTCACCCCGTGACGCAGCGGACGGTCGTGGAGATGCTGCACGACACGCCGGACGAGAGTCAGGTGGTCCGGCTCAAGCAGGAACGGTGAATGATGAATTATGAATTGTGAATTCTCAATTCAGAATTCATAATTCAGAATTCTCAGAGTATGGCCAATTTGCCAGAGTTCGAGCCGCCCCGGTTCATCGCCATCGAGGGCCCGATCCGCGTGGGCAAGACCAGCCTGGCGGACATCCTCGCCCACCACCTCGGCGCCCTGCGTTTGCGGGACGTGGAAGACAACCCCTTCCTCGAGGATTTCTACAAGGACAAGCCCGGCGCGGCGTTTCAGGCGCAGTTCTACTTTCTGCTGGAGCGCTTCAAGCAATTGCGCGCCCTGGATCTGGCTGCCAACGCCAATCGCGCGGTGGTCAGCGATTACCTGTTCGAGAAGGACAAGATCTTCGCCTACATCAACCTGGCAGACGCGGAACTCGAGCTCTACAACCGCTACTACGAGCTTCTCGCCGAGCAGATCCCCGTTCCTGATTTAGTGATATACTTGCAAGCGAAGCCGGAGACGCTCCGAAAGCGCATCGCCAAGAAGAATGTGCCCAGCGAGCATCAGATCTCCGACGAGTATCTGGAGGAAGTAGGCAAGGCGTACGAGCACTTTTTCTTTCATTATAAGTCGAGCGACCTGCTGGTGATTCAGACGTCCGAGATCGATTTCATCGACCGGAACGAAGATTTGCGGGGGCTGCTCGAACGGCTCCACCAGCCGGTCAAAGGCACGCAATATTTTCTGCCGCTTGGATCCGCCCCGGCGGACTGAGACGGTCGC
>JBEKCQ010000157.1:0-10700 GCA_050014795.1 Terriglobia bacterium
GCCTTCACGCATGAACCACTCCTGGGAAAAGTGGTCCGCGTCCTCCAGCGTTATGACCATGCGCCACTTGTGCTTCGCGTCGGGAGAGGCAAGATTGGCGATGTCAGGGAAGTTGAACGAGAGGGTTTTCCCGTCCGGCGAGATCTCGGCCAGGGTAAGTGCACCTCCACAGTCTTCCGCTGGTAGCGGCGGGTAGTGGATTTGGGTTTAAGAAGGCGCGAGAAAATACTTCAGTTTTACTTCAGTTGGCCATTTCGTGCTGGCACTGATCGCACCAGAATTCAGCGGAACCAATTGGATTTCATAGAGTTAAAGTGGTAGGCCTGGAGGGATTCGAACCCCCGACCCACGGTTTAGGAAACCGTTGCTCTATCCTTCTGAGCTACAGGCCCACGGCGCAGAGGGTGTTGAGCCTCTGCAAGTCATGCAGAGCGTACCATTGCGAGGCCGCACCTGTCCACGTCTCACGCCGCATGGAGCTTGAAGACAATGCTGCCGCAGGGGTTGTGTCATGTGAATTGGAGGGAGGATCCAGGCCTGTCGGCGGCTTCTGCCCGGAGGGTACGGAGATTCAGGGCAAAGCCTAGCTTTGCGCCTCGTGGACTTCCGCTTGCCAACAGGAAGCGTCCGGAAGGCCGAGGCGGGCCAACCGGTTGCCGCGGAGGGTCGAGCGATCGCCGCCTATACTGCGGGGACCTTTACTGCGGGGACCTTCGCGCGGCGCCGGGCGGCGGGCCGTTTCTTCTTGGGTGCTTCGCCCTCGGCCACCTCGAAGGCAGCCAGAGAGGTGACGAAAAGCTTCAGACCGGCGGTGTCAAAATCCACGCTGGTCCGGTCGTCGTCGCGGGTCACGACGGTGCCACACCCGTACTTGGCGTGGCGGACGTACTGCCCGGGCTTCAAGTTCATCGGTTTCCTCTCGATCTAGAACCGGCGTCTGTGGTCGGAGCGATCGCGATGACCGCCGCCCCCGCGCGGGCCCGAGGAGTCGGAGCGCTGCGGACGAGCCTCGTTGACGGTCAGGGCACGCCCTTCCAGCGCTTGCCCATTCAATCCCTCGATGGCCTTCTGGAAGTCTTCGCCCTCGGCCAGTTCGACGAAACCGAATCCCCGCGATTGGCCGGTGAGCTTGTCGCGGATGACCACCGCCGACGCCACCTGGAAGCCCGCAGTCGTCACGAAATCCGTGAGCGCGCTGTCGGTAATGCTATGGGGTAGATTCCCCACGAACAATTTCTGGGCCATTGTGATCCTCCGGTGGAGGGCGGCCCTGGAGGGCCGCCCTGCCAACTTACACGCGCTCGACGTTGTCGGCTTGCAGACCTTTGGGGCCCTTGCGGACCTCAAAGCTCACGCGCGCGCCCTCTTCCAGGGAGCGGTAACCTTCGCCCTGAATGGCCGAGAAATGCACGAACACATCCTCGCCACTCTCGCGCTGGATAAACCCGTAACCCTTGGCGGCATTGAACCACTTCACGGTACCTTGTTCCTTCATGCTGCAAATAACCTCTGATGTTGAATTAGCAATTTGTGGGTACGGCAACGGCGGGGGAAACCCGACGATCCGCTGTAACACCGCGGGTCCGTCAAAGGCAAAGAGCTACTCGATCGTCCGCTCCTGAAGCGCTTGGAGGCTCGTCGGAATTACAACTACAAACTGCGAGCCTAGTATACCAAATTGTCCAACCCTTGGCTAGCAAAAAAAAGACCGCTGGAATGGCCCTGGTACATCCTATTCCCCTGTAGGGTTGAAGTGTGTGAGTGGGATGCGGAGGAAAGAACTGACTGCCTTGCCGGGGGGGGAGCAAGGCAGCCACCGGTCGACTAAGCTGGGTAACGCAGAGTTCGGCTTTTTCGAACTCTGCGGTTCTTCCTTTGCGCTACCTTGCCCGAGCCCGCAGCAACCCGGCGCAAGCGCCGGCCAGCACTTGATGCCGGAGATCAGGGGGTGGGATGCTTCACCTCAGACGGGCCACAATCTCCGACTTCGAAGTATACCCAGTTCGATGTCAGATAGCCCTCGAACAACTTCCTGTGTTCACCACGCGGAGGAAGTGTGAAGCTCCCGCTAAAATCGACACTTACTTTGTATATCCCTGGCTCGGAAAAGAAGTTTTTGTCGAGAGTAATAGCCCCGGTTGTGCGAAAAGACTCCCCCGGCGACAGCGTTACGACTCTTCGCGCCCTGGCACGTGGCCAGGGATCACCCCTTATATCAAGGGATCTGATATTCGGATTATAGGGATCGTCTAAGCGTGGGTAGGATTGGAATTGGGTGCCCGAACCAATTCCACCTGGCATTAGCGTAACGGCGTGGTCGCTGACGTTTCTAAGTTCGATCTCCGCATCCACCGTCTTACTGCCAAGGCAGACAGTGCTCTCGGGCAATAGAAGCCTTAGCACAATTGGGTCACGTGGTGATGAGCCCCCGCTTGAAACCTGCGAGTAGGCCGCTGAGGAATACAGGCAGAGCATCACCGCCAGAAGTGCACCCATGAAAGTCCGTGAACACACATCGCCCTCCTGAACGCGGTGCAAACCTCACATCGCACCGATTATACGCCGCCGCCCCACCGCACGGAAAAAGCCGCCCCGATGAATCGGGGCGCTACGGCCTTCAGGCCCCTTGGGTGGAAGGGCACGGATTTATCCGTGCCGAGAAGCGCGGGAGAGGTTCTTTTCTCATGGCCTTCAGGCCCTGCTGGGCGCCTCAGCGGCTAAAGCCGGGGGAAGAGAAATCGTGATGCACCGTTGCGGCACGACTCAAGTCGTGCCCTTCCACCGGGGCCTGAAGCAAGCTAGCGCAGACTTCGGCTTTTTCGAAGTCTGCGGTCCTTCTTCAGTCCGTCGACAGTGTGCGGCGACCGCTCGGCCCTTCAGTCCAGGGATTGGACCGAAGCAATCGGTCAGAGGCAACTATCCGGACCGCATCGGCGCCGCGGATGCGCTGGCCGGAGAAGGTTTCCCCGTATAGCACGGCTTCGGTGGAGGTGCGCGTCAGTTGCAGGTCTTGCGTTCGGAAGTGGAGGAGCAGGTCCAGATAGCCGTCTCCATTCACATCGCTAATGGAGGTCATCGGGACGCCGTTCGGGCGCGTGACTACGGGCGCGCCCGCCAGGGTTACCGTGGCCGGGTCCACGGTGGTCGGGTCGAACGTGGCCGAGCCGAGGATCGCCACCGGCACCGTGCCGCGAGACTTCAGGTTGATGGTGTTATCAGGATCGTCCGGCTTGATGTCAATTGTAATCCTAAGGAACGGGTCGAAGGCTTCGTTGACAGAGAAAGGGCCACTATGCAGAGTTTCACCTCCGACCGCATAAAGGACGTCGTCCACGACTCCAGCGACCAGGCCGGAACGCCCCGTCGGCATGGGGTTCTCGGTAACCCACGTGTTGGTCTTGGGGTCATAAGCCTCCACCTGTTGTCTGGTGCCGCTCGCCCCCCCGACCACATAAATGAGGCCGTTGATGACCCCAGCCGCTGGGCTGTAACGAGGCGTTGGTATCAATCCTCTCGTGGCCCACGCGTCGCTGCGGGGGTCGTAGGCGTCCAACGTTGTCGGGAAAGGAGATCCGGTGCCCCCCGTCACGAACAAGATGCCTCCTACAACGCCAGCCGCCAGCCCTTCCCGTGCAGTGGGCATCGGTGCTTTGGTGGTCCACGTGTTGCTCGCGGGATTGTACGCCTCGACCGCCCGACCCGATCCAGTGCCACTGCCCAAGCCGCCCACAGCATACAGGACGCCGTCCACTACCGCTACAGCCAAGCCATAGCGAGTGGTGGGTATTGAGGCCTTTGTACTCCAAGTGTCGGTCCTAGGATCGTACACGCCTATGCCATGAACTGGCGGTCTTCCCCCCGTGGGCCCGACGGAGGAGTATCCCCCGGCCACGTAGATAAGCCCATCGATGACCGCGGCAGCCCCAGCGCAGCGAGGTTCCGGCATTGGCGATCCAGATGCCCACCTGTCTGTTTTCGGATCGTAGACTTCCAGTATGGCCACCGGGTTTCCAACCGGACTGACACACCCTCCTACTACGTAAACGAGGCTGTTGACGACTGCCACGGCCGCACCAAAGCGCGCAGTTGGCATCGCGGCCTTGGTGCTCCACGTGCCGGCCTGGGCGAAGGTGTGGGTGATGGCGACGGAAGTCAACCAAGTGATAAGGCAGATTTGCCTCCCTAATTTCCACGCGGAAGTACTCCAGTTTCTCATGGCCACCAGCCTTATTCCCCATCCACCGAATACCCTTCGGCACTGCCCCGAGACACCAAGGCGTGTCCCGAGTCTCGTCCGGGTTCTATCGGCATCATCCGGTTCTTGAGATAGTTGTGCTCCTCTAAGGCTCCGTTGCCAGAACTTGGACAGCGCCGCTGCTGAATCTCACCACTAGTTGGGTCTTTCCAGACCCGTTATCACGGACGTATAGTCGCGCGCGGTTCGCCGCAGGGGCGGAGGGATCTGATATCTCTTCGAGGCCTATCTCCCCGGCTGCGACAGTGAGCTTTTCGAGCGGGCTGGCTGTGCCGATGCCGACCTTGCCGTCTACTTTCAGGATCATCAGGGTTGTCTTCACATCCGGGGTTTGAGTTCTATCCCATTGGTCGAAGACAAAGTCCCGAAACTGGCCGCCAGTATTCTTTCCTAGCCTGATGCCGTACTGGGTCTCGGTGGAGTACCCGTTGTTGTAGACGTCCATGAACTCTTCATCGCTGTCGCCCCTGACGAGCGCTAAGGTCGCCTCGCGGTCGTTGACAACCTTGTCCTTTGGCGCCCATATCTTCAGAGTTGTGTATTTATTTTCTGCGTATGCGTAGTTCTTGAAGGTTCGGAGGATCGTGTAGTCTTGGCCTTCTCCGCTGCCGCCCGCACGGTACATGACGGTTGTGACCTCGGTCTCACCGGGTTTCATGAGGGCGAGGCCCCCGCCGGTGGAAGGATCCCCTTCCACGACAATGTCCCCGCCCTTCACGTGGAGCGGCCGTATCGGGCTGTCCGTCCCGATGCCGACCTTGCCGTCGGATTTGATTCTCATCCTTTCTGCACTGTTCGTACGGAAGCTCAGGTAGCCGTTGGCACCAGCAAGGCCTATGATCCTCGACGACGTATCGCCCCATTGCACGTCGTAGCCATTGCCGGCAATGACCGATCGGTTTGTCTTCACCGATCCGCCGCTCACCTCAAGCGTTTCCCCGGGGCTATCGGTGCCGATACCCACCTTGCCGTCAGATTTGATACGCATCCTCTCCACTTCGTTCGTAACGAGCTTTAAGTACCCACCCGCGCCCGCAACGCCCAGAATCCTCGTTGAGGTGTCGCCCCACCTTATGTCGTAGCCACTACCGGGCATGATCGATTGGCTGGCTTTGATGTTTCCAGTAACATCAAGCGCTTCTGCGGGGCTTGACTTTTTGATCCCGACCTTGCTGTTCGGAAAGTTATAGTCACCTGTATCTACTGGGTAGAAACCGGTCCCGAAGTCACCAGAGGATACATCTGCGGCTGCCGGGTCGCTTTCCCCACCTGGGACCGCGATGCGGCGGGGGCGACGAAAACGTTCCAGCACTGAGTGGAAGGGAGAAGCGAAGGGATTCTTCATGGCGTCCTCCCGTAGTGCTCATGGCGGGCACTCGCTAGCTCGACCGATACACGTTACAATAATCCCGGGCAGTCCGATTGTCAACAGTACGGAAGTAAGGAGGCCTCCCTGCCCGCCCGCGTCGCGTGCGGCTCATCGAAGACGACTTCCTCGATCTGGAAAGCTTCACCAGCCGCGCCGAGTTCCTGGCCAAGGTCTGCGACTACCCGCTCTACTTCCACCTGGCTTGTCCCAACTCGCACAAGCGAGGTCTCGCCCCATGGCAGACGATCCACCAGCTCGCACCCCGCTTTCCCCTCCGGGTCTGCTTGCTTCCCGCGCTCATGCTCGATTATCGTCGGGACGCCATGCGTCGAGTCGACCCCACAACAAAGGGCGGATACGATCTACCCAGGCTTCCCTAACAGAAAAGACCGCCTGCCCGGAAGTCACGAAATCCCCGGCTGGGGGGTGACGCCATGCTTCCGAGCGCTTATACTCGACCCGGAGAGTGAACATGCGCGCAGCCTTCTTGACCGGCATCGGAAAGATCGAGCTTGGCGAGCGGCCCCAGCCGAAACTCGCCACTCCCCGCGACGTGCTCCTGGAAGTCACAGCGGTGGGGGTCTGCGGCTCCGACCTGCACTACTACCGCGCCGGCGGCATCGGTGCGCAGGTCGTGAGCTTCCCCTGGGTGATCGGCCACGAGTGCGTCGCCAAGATCCTCGAGGTGGGCACTGAGGTCCAGCACCTGAAGGTCGGACAACTGGTGGCGATCGATCCTCTCATCGCTTGCGGGCAATGCGACCAGTGCCGCATGGGCCGCGAGCATACATGTCGGGATCAGGTTTTCCTCGGGTGTCCCGGGCAGTTGCCGGGGGCGCTGAGTGAATACCTGGTGATGCCGGCGAAATGCTGTTACACCCTGCCGGATTCGATGAACCTGGCCCAGGCGGTGATGATCGAGCCGTTTTCGATCTGCCTGTACGCTCAACGCATGGCCCGCGCCCAGCGGGGAGCGAAGATCGCGATTCTCGGCTCCGGTCCCATCGGCCTGTGCGTTCTGCTCGCCTTGCGCGCCGAGAGCGAATGCACAGTGTATGCAACCGATCTCATCCCAGAGCGCTTAGCGGTGGCCCGGCGCTGCGGCGCGGCCTGGGTCGGGAATCCGCGGCAGGAGGACGTCGTCGCCTCTCTTGGCAAACTCGAGCCTCTGGGGATGGATTTCGTCTTCGAATGCGCGGGTCAGCAGGAGACGCTCGACCAGGGCGTAGAATTGCTGAAGCCCGGCGGCACGCTGCTGATGGTCGGCATCACGGAGGGCAGCCGAATCAGCTTCAACTTTGACCTGCTGCGGCGCAAAGAACTGCGGCTGGAAAACGTCCGTCGGCAGAACCAGTGCATGACCCCCGCCATCGAGCTCATCGCGCGCGGCGCGGCGAAGGTCGAGCAGTTGGTGACCCACCACTTCACATTGGCTGAGACCCAGAAAGCGTTTGACTTGGCGGCGGCGTATCGCGACGGGGTCATCAAGGCCGTCATCCATATCTCCCAACCGTCCTGACGGAAAACTGTACTTGCTTAAACGCCGCCCGCGCTGCACGGGGTAGCAGGTTGGCCGCACTGTGGGCCGTGGCATCGTGCGCCGCTATCTGGCCTCTGGCCATGCCCGCGCCAGGTCTGTTCAGTTCCTGACGGCACGTGTCTACCCTTCGCTCGTCGAGGATTGGATTTGCCGCGGGTCGGACCCTGAGCCTGCGCGGATCTCTGAAATCGGACTTTGCCTATATTCCGCCTAAGTTATTGAAGGTATTGACCTTGTGATCCATGCTCAGCCGCACGAGTGTCCGTTTCCGGACACTCGAAAAGCTCGGCGGCGGGGGCATCGCGATTAGCCTGTTCAGCCTGTTCGCCCTGGCGGCCGTGCTCGTCGGCCAGCCGAGTGGCGGACCAGACGCCGACTGAGCAGCGGGTGACATCTCGTTGCCTTCGTGGCCCACCACACTGACCACGCTGGTTCGGGGAGCAGCTTCGCAAGGGCTGGGCGGCAGCCCAAATTCGCGCGGGGCGGCAGGTTGGTCGTGTCACAAGCCTGTGCTCTGCGGACCAACCTGCACTTCGAGCTTCATTCCCTGCGCCTGACCCTGCAGCAAGCCACTTCATTCGTAGAAGACAATGGCTTGACTTGAGCCACCGAGGCGGATTTCCCGGATGGTGTTTGTGCCGTCCGCGTTGGTGTCAAACAAGATGGCGTTGCGGTCATGTTTCTTGCCGCGCTCGACGAGATCGCCACCGACGTGGACGTGGTCACCACCGCGGCGGTGCTCTAGGTGGCGCATGAGATCTTCGCGGCTGACTGCCTTGCCCTTACGGTCCTTGGGCTGCTGATGGCATCCGCGTAACTCGCGCGAATCTAGAATGCTAACCGTGGTCAGCCGCTCCCTTCCTCGGATCAATACCCGCCAGCGGCTCTCGTTGCACCGTGCACTGTTCTTTCCTGAAACCGATTTCCGCTCACCTCAAAGCTCCGACGGACCTTGGGGGATTCTGGATTCCTCGATACGGTTGGCTCCCGAGCTTCTGGCCCGGTCTACGGCATCTTCGACCGCGCCCAGCAGAGCCTCCGCCGCGTTATGACCCGTGCCTATAGTCACGCCTAAACTGATGGTGACTGCCATCGCGGCCGGGCCTTCGCTCTCCTGGGGCAATTTCCCCCAGGGAGATATTTCGATGGGGTGGGCGCTGATGCATGCTTGCAGCCGCTCAGCCTGCTTCAACGCGCCGCGCCCATAGCATCCCGGAATCACCATCAAGAAGATGCCGCCAGTGTACCGGCCAAGCTCATCGTAGGGTCGCAGGGAAGAGCGCATTCTTCGCGCCGCCACCCTAACGACGTGGTCGCCCGCCGCGTGCCCATAAGCGTCGTTGATGATCTTCAGCCCATCGAGCGCCGCCATGAAGACAGCTACCCGGCTTCCTTCGCGCTTGGCGCGCGCCAGCTCCCGTTGCAGGATTTCGATGATCGCGGCGCGATTCCACAGGCCGGTGAGCGGGTCATGCTGGAGCTGGTAACGAATGGTTTCCCGGGCGTGCAAGAGTTCGTGGCGCAACTCCACCCTGCGCCTGCCGCTGAGCAGGCGTATCTTCACTTCGTGCAAATCCGATGGATCGGAAACGTAGTCATCGGCCCCGGCCTCTGTTGCCTCTGTGATCTCTTGCTTGGAGGCCTTTGCCGCCAGCAGAAGGATATACACATCGCCCCCGTCCTGCCGCTTTCTAATATCCTGGCAGAGGCGGACGGCAGCCCCCGCCTCGTCCAATGTCCCCAGGACGACCAAAAGCGGTGGCCCCTCTCTTTCCAGCACTTCCCAGGCTTGAACCCTGTCGGAAGTGGTAAGCACTTTGTATCCCCACGCCACCAGCGTGGTCTCCAGTGACTGACGGATGGTCGCGTCTGCTTCAACAATCAAAACCATCATGCGCTACCTCCCGCTGCTATTCCTCCTGAACGAAACTGCTTGCCTTCCTCCTCCGCATGGACTTTGGGAAGCGATCTAGCGGTGGCCAGTGGCCGCCGAATTTGGCGGCTCCAGCAGGCGGATCTCCTGCAAGAGCATCCCATACCCGCCGCCGGGGCGGCGAAAGCGTGCGCAACATCACGAATACGATCCTCACTCCGGCAGGCTTCTCGATGCTTCGCTGAGCGAAGGCGAGCGTCGGAGTAGCGGAGAAGTCTGAGAAGTACCTGGGCGCACGCATCGCTTCTCGGTATCCTCCAGAGTTTGTGTGTCGTAGCACGGCCGTCTTGGCCGTGTGTTTCGGCGTTCGCGCTCACGGGCGGGACCCCGACGCATCGGGGCAGGCTGCCCGTGCTACGCGGCGGAATTGGGTTGTTCCAAGCGTCGCGCGGGATTGCCGGCGGTTCTGCTCATGGAAGGCGCTTGGTTGAGCAGTCGCCGCCGCGACCCAAACCCCGGCACGTCTGATGCCCCATTGGCGTCGTGGCAGCAACCTACTGGAGAATCTAATGCAACTCATCACCACAGGTCTTCGAGTGATTCTGCCGCCATCAGCTTCTCGCGGATCGTGTGCGGCGAGCTCGTTCTCAACCACGTAGAGGCGGGGCTTCTTGCCACTCAGGTCAATTATGTAGCCGTCCGGGAGGTTGCGAAGACCGCCCTTGGCTCCGACCTTTCTCTTGATGTCGAGGTAAACGCGGTTGGGACCGAAGAGTCCAGCCTGCACCTGGAGGATGGCTGATTCCAGCTCGGCCTCAGTGTCGTAGCCAACACGGCGATACGCGCTGCTCTTTGTCCAGATTAGGCTCATGCGGATTTACCCTTCCAAGCGAGGATTGCCATCTTCGAACTTCGGGTAGTTGCGAGTGTACACCCCAGAGCCTCGCTTTGGAAGATTCCAGGCCGGCTTCTCGTGTCGGTGCCTGACGTCCTCGCGCCGCGCGCAATGGAGGCTGCTAAACCGCTGGATTGGGGAACCTCCTCAGCGGTTCGGCGGCGTCGCCGGTGGACCTGCCGCGCAGAAAATCAAAGTCGCAGCCTTCCGGGGCTTGCAGGATGTGGTCCAGATACATCTTGCCGTAACCGCGCTCGTAGTGCGGGGCGGGCGGATGCCAGCCGGCAAGACGCTTCTGCAATTCAGCCTCGGAGATCAGCAGCTCCAGCCGCCTTTCGGGGACATTCAGCTCGATCCAGTCACCATCCCTGGCGACCGCCAGCGGCCCGCCCACCGCGGATTCCGGCGCACCGCGGATTCCGGCGCGATGTGGACGACAATCGTCCCGAAGCTCGTGCCGCTGATGCGCGCGTCGCTCAGGCGGACCATATCTTTCACTCCAGCCTTGAGTAGCTTGGCAGGTATCGGCAGATGACCCCACTCGGGCATACCGGGCGCGCCTTTGGGACCGGCGTCCTTCAAAACCAGAATTGAGTTCTCGTCCACTTCCAGTTTCGGGTCATCGAGGCGGGCAAGGAGATCCTCGCCGTTCTCAAACACCACGGCGCGGCCTTTGTGCCGGAGCAAGTGAGGCGAGGCCGCCGACTGCTTGATGACTGCACCCTGCGGGGCGAGATTCCCCTTCAGAATCACCGTTCCCCCTTCGGA
>JBEKCQ010000158.1:0-7913 GCA_050014795.1 Terriglobia bacterium
CAGTACTTGACGCTGGGAGTGTCTTCCATGGAAGGGACTGCCGCGGGCTATCGGGCTGACGAAGCCTGCTTCTTGGCGAACGCCACCATCTCGTCGAGCAAGGCCTTCACCTGCTCGCGCGACGGCGCTTCGGCGTAAAGGCGCAGGAGATTTTCGGTGCCCGAGGCGCGCACGAGCAACCAGGCGGAATCTCCGAACCGCATTTTGGCGCCGTCCAGGTCTTCGAGGGATGTGACCTTCAGGCCGGCCACGCTCTTCACCTTCCCCTGAGCCACCAACTGCACGACGCGCTGGGCCGCTGCCAGTGCGAGTTCCAAGTCCACGCGGGCGTATTCGTGCGGCCCGTACTCCGCGCTGAGCTCCCGGACCAACTCGCCGAGGGTACGACCCTTGTCTGCCATCACCTCTGCCAGGAGCAGCGAGTTCAAGATGCCATCTCGTTCAGGCAGGTGACCTTTGATGCCAATGCCACCACTCTCTTCGCCGCCGATCAGGATGTCGCGGGTGAGCATCAGTTCGCAGATGTACTTGAAGCCGATGGGCGTGATGTGAAGAGGGAGTTGGTGTTTGCGGGCCAGCTTGTCGATCATCTGGGTCGTGGAGAACGTCTTCACCACTTCGCCGCGCATCCCCAGGTCTTCCACCAGGTGCCGGAGCAGAATGGAGAAGATTTTGTGGGAGTCTATGAAACTCCCATCGCGATCAATGGCACCGATGCGGTCCGCGTCGCCGTCAGTGGCGAACCCTGCGTCGTAACCACTCTCGAGGACGACCCGCCGCAGTTCGGACACGTGAGGCTCGATGGGCTCGGGGTTGAGGCCGGGGAAGAGAGGATTGAGTTCGGAGTGGATCTCACGGTAGGGAATGCGCGCCCCGTCAAAGAGCCGGGCCATGCACCCGCGACCTGTGCCGTACATCGGGTCGAGCACGAAACGTCGGTCGGAATCACGCACGCGGTCCAGGTGCACCATCGTCTTCAACCGGTCCAGATACGGAGAGACCAGATCGATGGTCTCGATCGGTGCGGGCTTCACCTTTCGCCTGCGAGCCGGGGAGCGGTCCAGTTTGCGCAGGTGGGCTTCGATGCGCTGCATGATGGACGGCGCGGCGGAGCCGCCATAAGGCGCTTTGAACTTGACACCGTTCCAGCGGTAAGGGTTATGGCTGGCCGTAATGACGATGGCTCCGGACGTCCGGCGGGCAACGACGGCATAGCTGACGGCCGGCGTCGGCGTGGGTTGGTCGGCCAGAATCACGGGAATGCCGGCCGCCGCGACTACTTCGGCCGCGAGCTGGGCGCATTCGGCGGAAAGGAAACGCGTATCGTAGCCGACGATCAGGCCGTCTGCCGGCGCGCTTTCTTCCCGCACATACTCAGCAATGGCCGACGCCACGCGCCGCACGTTGGCAAAGGTGAAGTCGTCGCCGATGACCCCTCGCCAGCCATCTGTGCCGAATTTGATTTTGTCCATGGATTTACTCGCGCAGCGCCCGGATTCAGCGGGGCGTGAGGCCAGCCTGAAGGCCGGCGCACCACAGGACATAGGAACAGCAAGGAACGCCGCTACAAAAGGCGTGTGAATCCGTGCCGCTCTAACTCCTGCACTGCCTTGCCGACATCCTGCGAGTGGTCGCGTGTGGCGACCAGTAGCGCGTCGTCGGTTTCAACCACAACCAGATCGTGCACGCCCACCGTCACCACGAGTTTCCGCGGCGACACGATCATGTTCCCCTTCGAATACAGGCAAAGGCTTCGGCCGGATCGGACGTTGCCGTCGGCGTCCTTCCGCTGCAGCTCGTACACCGTGGCCCAACTTCCCACGTCGCTCCATCCGATGTCTGCGGCGACGACGAATATGTTGGACGTCTTCTCCATCAATGCATAATCGATCGAAATCTTCTGGAGCGTAGGGAACACGCGCCGCAGAGTCGCTCGGGCCCGCACTCCGCCTGCGCTGGCGATCCGCGCCAACCCCCGGGCCATTTCGGGCTGGCAGCGCGCCAGGTTGTCCAGCAAAGTGGACGCTCGCCAGATGAACATCCCGCCGTTCCAGAGATAGCGGCCGGAGGCCAAGTAGCGCCGCGCGGTAGGGAGCGGAGGCTTCTCGGTGAACCTCTCGGCCTGGTAGATATCTTCCCCGACAATTCGAGCAATGCGTGTGCCCTTCCGGATGTAGCCAAAACCAGTGTCCGGCCGAGTGGGCTTCAAGCCGATGGTGACGGAGCGGCCCCCGACGGCAGCCCATCGGCACGCGGCGCGCAGCACCTGCCGGAACTCCGCGGACTTGCTGATGATATGGTCGGCGGGCAACACCACCATCAGCCCCTCGGGGTCGCGGCGCAGGATTTCGTGCGCGGCCAAGCCAATACTCGGCGCCGTGTTGCGCGCTGCGGGCTCCGCAACGATCTGGTCCTTGGGAATGCCCGGCAGGCACCGGCTGATTTCACCGGCCAGGAGCTCGTTGGTGAATACGTAAGTGCGCTCCGCCGGAATAACAGGACGGATCCGGCTGGCGGTCTGTTCGAGGAGCGTGCCGCGTCCCAGCAGGTCTAACAGTTGCTTGGGGCGGCGGCGACGGCTGAGCGGCCAGAAGCGCGTTCCGCTCCCACCGGCCAGAATCATCGCGTAGGCGTGTTCAAATTCGGAGTCCCTGCGCATGTGAGCCCTAGTCGAAAAGGATCTGGTTGATTCTTGCGCTCCGCACGCCGCGCTTGGCGAGCGGCTGGCGAAAGTCCTTCTCAAGGTCCGGAACGTAGAACTTGAGCAGACGAGTTGTCTCCCTGGGCACGAGCCTGTAGTCCCCGGCAGCAGGAGGAATGAGCCAGGTGTCTCCGGCGCGGTAGCCTAACCATCCCGCAGCGGTTTCCATTCGTCCTTCGCCCTCGAGCAGTGAGAGCACTTCCGCTCGCTCCGGCCCGCCCTCGAATGTTCCCCGTTTCCGCAGGGTCAACTCTTCCAAGGCAAAGAATCGGCAGGCCAGCACGTATCGCCGCGAGCCGTAAGGTTCGCGGAACTGGAGCCGCGGCAGATCCCGGTGCGTCCGCAAATTAACCCGCGTCACCGCTAGGCCCTTCTCCAGATGAAGCGGGCGCGGTTTGCCGTCCAGGCCGACGCGGCCGAAATCATCGAGTCGATACGTAAGGTCGGAGTTCTCTTCCACCTCGAAAAGAATCAGTCCCGGCCCGAGCGCGTGCACCGTGCCTGGCGGGACGTAGATCGCTTCGCCTGCCTTGGGCCGGAAGCGGTTCAGCAATCCCCGCGAGGCACCCTTCTCGAACGCGGCCTTCAGATTCTCCTTCGTAACGCCGGGCTTCGCTCCGAGCAGGATTTGCGCCCGGCGATCCGACTGCACGATATACCACATCTCGCACTTGCCGCGATTGCCCGGATCGTAGGCGCGCGCTTGACGGTCGTCGGGATGGACCTGCACGGAAAGCCAGTCGCTGGTGTAAATGTACTTGGCGAGGATAGGGAAACGGCGGTCATTCCAATGCTTGCCGTGGAGTTCCGGTCCGTACTTCGCGGCGGCTTCGCCCAAGGTCATCCCGGCCAGGGGAGGGTTGAGGAACGTGGCGTCGTCGTCGGTGATCCACACTTCTCCGATGAGATGATCCTTCGCTGTGGGAACCTTCGCGGCATCGGAGCGAGACTTCGCCTGGCAAGCACGAAACTGGGGGCGCGAGAAGATGGGGCCGAGGTCCGCGCGCCCCCAGATTTTTGGTTTGAAGACCGGGGCAAGCTGCAGCGGGCTGTCGAGTCTCGGCATGGGCCGTTCAGAGCTTAGCGAAAAAGTCTTTCAGCCGTCGCAAGCCTTCGTCGATTTGCTCCTGGGACGCGGCGTACGAGATCCGCACATGCTCCTCGGTTCCGAAGGCGGGGCCCGGCACCAGAGCGATGTGCGCTTCATCCAGAAGCTTCCCCGCCAGAACGGTCGCATCCGCGGTGCCATTCTTCTTCAGGTACGCGCCGACGTTGGGGTAGACGTAGAACGCGCCTTGGGGCATCGGGCACTTGACGCCGGAGATGGCGCGCAGTCCCGCCACGATTTTGTTGCGGCGCCGCTCGAACTCGGCCAGCATCGTCTGTACGGAATCCTGCGGCCCGCGCAGAGCTTCGACTGCACCCTTCTGGGCAAACGACGTGGGGTTGGAAGTCGAGTGGCTCTGCAGCTTCAGCATGTTCCCCATGAGCTTCGCAGCACCCAAGGCATACCCCACGCGCCAGCCGGTCATGGAGTAAGTCTTCGAGAGCGAGCCTATGACAAGGAGGTTCTCACGATTCTTGGAGGCGCCCAGCGAGAAGGGTTTGCGCCCGTCATAGAGGAAATGGCAGTAGCTCTCATCTGACATCAACACCAGGTTGTGTCGCACGGCCAGCGCCAGCAACTTCTCCATTTCCTCCGACGGAATCACTGCGCCGGAAGGGTTGTTCGGCGAGTTGACAATGACCATCCTGGTTTTCGGCGTGAGGAGCTTCTCGACCGCGTCGGCGCGGACGGCGAAGTTCTCGCCCTCGTACGTTTCGAGCATCACCGCCTTGCCGCCCGCGTAGTTGACGATGTCCAGGAACGAGACCCAGTAGGGAACGGGCAGGATGACCTCGTCGCCGTGATTGATGGTGGCGAGCACCGCCTCGAAAATGGCCTGCTTGCCTCCCACCGTGACCAGGCATTCCTCCACCGCGTAGTCCGACCCGAAATCGTGCGCGTGGCGCTCGACGATCGCCTGCTTCAGCTCGCGTGTCCCACCCGTGGGCGTGTATTTGGTGAAGTTCTTGTTCAGGGCCTCGATGGCGGCCTTCTTGATGTTGTCGGGAGTGGGGAAATCCGGTTCGCCGGCCCCAAAGTCCACCACGCTGACGCCGGCGGCTTTCAGCTTGTCCGCCTTGGCCACGACGGCCATGGTGGACGATACGCTGATACGGGAAATACGTTCTGAGAATTGCATATGATTTAACCTCGCGGATTTATTTTGGAAAAACCTTCTGACGGAGCCTTTGTTCGACGACGGGAGGAACCAGGCCGCTCACTGAGCCCCCGTGCTGGAAAATCTCTTTGACCAGCCGCGAACTGATGTGGCTGTACGCCTGCGCCGGCGTCAGGAAGACCGTTTCAAGATTGGGCTGGAGCTGGCGGTTCATCAGGGCCATCTGGAGCTCGTATTCGTAATCGGTAAACGCGCGGATGCCGCGGAGAATCACGCGCGCCTTCTTCTTCATGGCGTAGTCCACCAGGAGCCCGCTGAAAGTATCCACGGAGACGTTCGGCATGCCCGCCGTAACCTCGCGCAGCATTTCCACGCGTTCCTCGAGGGAAAACAGCGGGGCCTTTTCCAGGTTCGTCAGCACGGCGACGACGAGCTGGTCGAAAAGCTGACTTGCCCGCTCGATCAAATCGAGATGACCGTGCGTGAGGGGATCAAACGAGCCGGGATAGATGGCACGAATTCCAGACATGAGCTGATTGGAGCAGTGGTCCGCAGAAGACTAAACTTCGAAGCAGTATTCTAGCGTTCGATTCCAGCCCTTGTAAACCGGATTCTCGCCCGAAAGGGAGAAGATGTCGCAGCGGCCAGATTCAAGCGGCCTCCGCGAGCGCACCCATGCAACTCGACCCGCTGCCGGCGGTGCAGCCAAAGCAGTGCACGGCGGTCCGAATCTCGCGGCGGGCCAGGACGTACGTGTCAAAATCGCGGACATGGTGCGGCAAGCCGTGGTTGACAGGCAGGTTCAGCATCTGGTTGAAGTCGCAATCGTAGAGAGTGCCGTCCCAGCCCACGCTCACCAGGCTGCGGCACATCAGGCCCGGCACAGTGTCGGGATTGAACCTTTCCACCAGCAACTCCAGGTAGCGCTCGTGGTTCCCCCGCCGGAGGAGATCCGTCAGGAAGCGGCTGATTGGCATATTAGTCAGCGTGTAAAGCTGGCTGAACACGATTCCGTGCTCCTCGCCGAGACGCTGGCGATAGGCGTCCTCGAGCGTCTTCTGCGGCGGCGGCAGGGAGGGACCGATGGGGTTGTAAACGAGATTGAGTTTCAGGCCTGTCCCGGGTTGCCCGTAACCGAGCCGGTTTAGCCACCGCAAAGCCTCGATGCTTTTCCCGTACACCCCTCTGCCGCGCTGCGCCTCCACATTGGCTTCGAGGTAGCAGGGGAGCGAAGCCATTACTTCCACCTGGTGGTCGCGCAGGAATTCCGGCAGGTGCTGCTTGCCCTCGACGAAAAAGACCGTCAGGTTCGAGCGGTCTATGACGTGTTGGCCCAGGGCGCGCGCCTCCGCGATGAGGTATTCGAAATTCGAGTTAAGCTCGGGAGCGCCGCCGGTGAGATCAACATTGGAGATCGGGTGCCGCCGCAGGACGTCCACTACCAACTCCGCCGTCTGCGAGGTCATCACCTCCGGGCGCGTGGGCCCGGCGTCCACGTGGCAGTGCCGGCAGGTCTGGTTGCAGAGCTTGCCCAGGTTGACTTGGAGCGTCTCGACGCCCGCAGCCCGCAAAGGCCACTGGCCAGCCTGCACGAGTTTCTCCTGAAACGTCATCATGGATGGTCGCCCGAACGGCCATTATAGCAGAGTGAATGCCAGGGCCAGGGCGCCAGCGACGCTGCTGCCGGCAAAGTTCACAATGCCGTTGGTCACCAGGCCGCGGCGCTCGATAGTTGCGCCCAGCAGGCTGTCGAGCACGTTCCCTGCTACTGCGGCACCGAGCGCAATGGCGGCGCCGCCCTTGCCGCAGAGTCCCAATCCGTACCCCAGCCCAACCACCAGGCCACAAGCCAGCAACCCGGCCACCGACCCGCCGAGCGAGACACCGCCGTTTTCTCCCGCCGGCACCGGCTTGAAGGATGTAATCAAGTAGGCGCGCTGGGAAAGCCACTGCCCGATCTCGCTCGAGACTGTGTCGCCGGCCGCCTCCGCGAAGGCTGCCACGAGCGCCACCAGAAACGCGGCCTCCTGGTTTGTGCTGATAACCAGAACGGCGAAAAGCGCTCCGGCCAAGGTGTTTGCGAGAGCCTCGCGCCAACTGCGCGCGCCTCTTCGCCGCTCCGCAACGCCGCGTGCCGCCTTTGCAGCATAGCCCATGCGCGTGGCAAGCGAACCCATCAGGAAGAAACTCAGCAGAATGAGGAAGCTCTTGTAGCCGTAGCCCAGATATACGGCCACGCCCAGGACGAATCCCGCCACGGCGCCTGAGCGGTTGACCATCTTCAGACCGAAAGCCACGAGAGCGAAGGCCGCGTTGATGGCGACGGCCAGGAGAATCCGGCGGCCGAGGAAAGGCAGGTTGCTGTCCAGTGCTGAGCGTTCGACCAAGTACGCGCAAAACAGGAACGCACCCGACACCAGCGGCACCGAGAGGTTATCGTCCAGGCGAATGGGCACAGTTTCCACCACGGCGCCTACCAGCGCCGCCAAGGCGGAGACGACTAGCACCTTGTCCGTCGGCAGCGAAGGATAGACCCAGCGCGTGAGGACATAGGCTCCGGCGGTTCCCGCTACGACGAAGGCGACGAAGCCTGTCCACCTCTTCTCGGTGTTCCAGGGAAGCGACGGCCCGCGCAGGCCCTCGCCGACGATGCTTGCCATCCCATCGCCCAGCGCCATGATGGCCCAGGCGGCGGCTGCGATGTGCAGGTGGTTGCGATACAAGAGAATGAGCATCAGGACCGAAATCGGGTAAAGAACGATTCCCGTCCACGTGCCTGCGGGGTAGGTGCGGATCTCTGCATCGGCCCTCGCAGCCCTGGGAAGGTCTGCGCCAGCCACGCCCGCCGATTTGCTTAGGTCCACTTGCAGTCGCGGCAGAAGGAAGAGGTTGAACAGCAATGCCAGCACGGCGCAGCCCGCCGCCTGAATCCAGGTGAGGAAGGGCAGCAGAAAAGCGAAGACGAGCATCGACATGTGGACGATCTT
>JBEKCQ010000159.1:0-13951 GCA_050014795.1 Terriglobia bacterium
CGGCTGCTGACGACGCGCCTGGGCGCGATCGTGCAGGAGCAGTGCGGCCCGAAGACGTTCGCGGCCATCGAGAGCCTGCGACAACTCTCCAAGCAGATTCGCCAGCGCATTGAGCCCGGCCTGCTGGAGGTGAAACAGCGCGAGGTTGATCGCCTGCCGCTTGGCCAGGCCACGGAAGTCGCGCACGCCTTCAGCCTCTTCTTCCATCTCGTCAATCTCTGTGAGGAGCGAGAGCGGATCCGACGCCTGCGGGCGTACGAGCGTCAGGAGACCGGCGCGCCCATGTCATTCCGGCACACCTTCAGCGAAGTGCGCCGGCACCATGTCCCGCTGGCGGCGGTGCGTCGGTTGCTGGCTTCCATGCGCATCGAGCCGGTGCTGACGGCGCACCCCACCGAGGCCAAGCGCCGCAGCGTACTGAATCACATTCTGCGTCTGGGCAAGACGCTCGATGCGCTGGGCGGGGAAATCAGCCCGCAGGCCGAGAAGGAGCTGGATCCCTGGATTGAAGCGCTCTGGCTCACTGACGAGGTCCGCGAGCGGCCCATCACTCCGCTCGTCGAGGTGGAGGGTGCGCTCATCTTCTTGGAGAGGACCATCTATGATCTGGCGGGGACTTTCTGGGACAGGTTCCGCGACGAACTGGCGCGCTTCGCGCCCGGCCTGAAGCCGCCTCCTCCCTTTCTGCACTTTGGCTCCTGGGTGGGGACCGACCGCGACGGCAATCCGGCCGTTACGCCCCAGACCAGCCTGGAAGCGGCGGAACAGCTACGGCGAAGCGTCCTCGCTTACTACCTCCGAACCTGCGACCAGATGTTGACCCTGGTCTCGTTTCCCTGCGAGCGGGCCGACCTGGAGCAGCGTCTGCACCGCGACCTGGAGCGCGACATGCGCCGCTTTCCGGCCACCCGCGCCTTTCAGGAGGTTGACCAGCCTCACGAACTCTACCGCCGCAAGCTGCGCGTCATCATCTGGAGGCTCGAGCGCACGACGGAGAACGCCCCGGGAGCTTACGCAGACGCCAGGGAATTCGAGCGTGATGTCGAGACGCTCGAGCGCCTGCTTGCCGAGCACCCCAGCCCGCGCGTCGCGCAGTGGGGGCCGGGCCGTCTGCGCGTGGCGGCACAGGTCTTCGGCTTCCACGCCACAAATCTGGACTTCCGTCAGCACGCTTCGGCCACACGCAGCGCTGCCGATGAACTCTTGCGCGCCGCCGGCCTGCCAGCTCAACCGACGGCGGCCAGGGTCAAGTCTAGCCAGCGTCTGCTCGCGCGACCCGCGGCGCGGCTGACAGCCTCGCCGGCAACCCGCCGTACCCTTGAGGAGTTTCGCGCCTTAGCGGAGATCCAATCTCGCTACGGGGAAATGGCTGCCCCACATTACATCCTGAGTATGACAGGCAGCGCCGCAGACGTCTGGGACGTCCTGCTGCTGGCGCGCCAGACAGGTTTAGTCGAGGCCGGGGGGGACGGTCGCCTGCGGTCTTCCATTGACGTCATCCCGCTTTTTGAGACCCTCGATGACCTCGAGGCCTGCCCGGGCATCCTCGAACAGCTCTTCTCGGACCCCGTTTACCGCCGCGTGTTGCGCTCGCGGCAGAACTTCCAGGAAGTGATGCTGGGCTATTCCGATTCGGTCAAAGACGGCGGGTATCTGGCGGCGAACTGGGCTCTCGCCCGCGCCCAAAAGCGCCTGGGCGAAGTGGCAGCGCAGCACGGCGTGAGCCTGGAGCTGTTCCACGGCAAGGGTGGCACCATCGACCGCGGCGGCGGGCAGTCGCACCGCAGCATTCAGGCCCAGCCGCACGCCGCTCCCGGCGGCCGCCTGCGCATCACCGAGCAAGGTGAAGTCATCTCGCTGAAGTATGCGAATCCCGCCATCGCCGAACGCAACCTGGAGCAACTGGTGACGGCGGTGCTCGACGCGCATCTGCTCCACGCCAAGCGCGTTCCTGCCGCCCACCTGGACGAGTGGGAAGGTTACCTGGCGGAACTGGCGGCCACCAGCCGCGACTTCTACCGCGAACTGGTCTATGAGACGCCAGAGTTTCTCCAGTACTTCTGGCAGGCCACGCCGATTGACCTCATCGAGCGACTGCGCCTGGGCTCGCGTCCCAGCCGGCGTTTCGGCAGTGATGACCTGCGCGACCTGCGGGCGATTCCCTGGGTCTTCGCCTGGACCCAGTCGCGCCACTTTGTGCCGTCCTGGTACGGACTGGGGTGGGCACTCGAGAAGTTCGTAGCCGACCACGCGCCGCAGGGGCTCACGCTGCTGCGGCAGATGCACCAGGGCTGGCCGTACTTCGCCATCCTCATTGAAAACGCCGAGACGTCGCTGGCCAAGACCGACCTCTACATTGCCGGCCGGTATGCCACCCTGGTGCACTCTGCCGGCGTGCGCGACCGCATCTTCGCCCGCATCGAGCTGGAGTACCATCGCACCGTCCGCAGCGTGCTCGAGGTCTGCGGGTCGAGCCACCTGTTGGCCCGCCAGCCCGTGCTGGCGGAGTCCATCCGCTTGCGTAACCCCTACGTTGACCCTCTCAACTTCCTCCAGATCCGCTTCCTCCGCGAGTGGCGGCGCGCCCGCCACACCCCACCCGAGCTGCTTCACCTCCTGCAACTCACGGTGGGCGGAATTGCCTTTGGGATGAAAAGCACGGGCTAGCTGGGGGCGCGCTCCCGACGAGGCTATGAGTTGTGGCTCTCGACGAGTTCCTTGGCGCGTTCGGCGGCGCGGACGACGGCCTTGATGAGGGTGACGCGCAGGCCGCCCTCCTCCAGTTCCAGCAAGCCGTCGATGGTGCAGCCGGCCGGTGTGGTTACAACGTCTTTGAGCTTGGCGGGATGTTCGCCAGTGTGCAGCACGAGAGCGGAGGCGCCCAGCAGCGTCTGTGCGGACAGTTCGGTGGAGAGTTCCCGGGGCAGGCCGAGTTTGACGCCCGCTTCGGCCAGCGACTCAATGATCAGGTAAACGTAGGCGGGGCCGGAGGCCGAAAGGCCCGTGATGGTGTCCATGTGCCGTTCGTCCACCACCACGGTCCGGCCCATCGAGCCGAAGATGGCTTGCGCAATCTTCAAGTCTTCGTCGGAGGCGTGCTTGCCGCGGCAGAGCGCAGTCATGCCTTGGCGGATCAAGCAGGGTGTATTGGGCATGACGCGAATCACGCGCACGCCGCGGTCCAGTTCCTGCTCGATCAGCGCCGTCCTCACTGACGCGGCAACGGAGATCACCAAGGCTTTTTTCCTCACCGTCTTTCGGATCTCGCGCAAGACATCCCTGACCCGTTGCGGCATCACGCAGAGCAGAACTAGGTCGGCGGCAGCTACGGCTTGCCGATTGTTGGTGTAGGTCTTCACGCCGTACTTTTCGCCGATGTAATCGGCGCGCGTTTGGTCGGCGTCCGCGGCGACCACGTTGCTGACGGGGACCAACTGGGAGCTCAGGATGCCGGAGAGCAGCGCCTCGCCGATTTTCCCCGCCCCCACCAGCGCCAGCTTCTTGACTGGAAGGCGCGACTCTCTGGAGGCTTGGGGATTCTTGGAAGACATTTCAGTCCCTGCTTTCATGGTTCTCCTTGCCTGTCGGCCCGGATGCGGGACGCAACCAGCCATTGCACCCTTAGCGGCGCGCCTCCGCCTGCGCGGCGGTCACTTCCCCGCCTAGCCGGCGGGTCCAGGGCATCATCTTGCGCAGTTCGGTTCCGACCTTCTCGATCAGGTGCGCGGCGGCCTGGGCGCGCATGTCGCGGAAGCGCTGGCCTCCCCGGGCGCTCTCCTCCATCCACTCGCGGGCGAAGGACCCGTTCTGGACGTCGGCCAGAATCTTCTGCATGGTCTCGCGGACGCGCGCGTCGATGACCACCGGGCCGCGCGTGTAGTCACCGTACTCGGCGGTGTCGCTCACCGAATAGCGCATGTACTTGATGCCGCCCTCGTAGATCAGGTCCACGATCAGCTTCAATTCGTTGAGGCATTCGAAGTAGGCAATCTCCGGCTGGTAGCCGGCCCCGACCAAGGTCTCGAAAGCTGCCGTGACCAAGGCTGACACGCCGCCGCAAAGCACCACCTGCTCCCCGAACAGGTCCGTCTCCACCTCTTCCTTGAAGGTGGTGCGGATGACGCCCGCCTTCAGGCAGCCCAAGCCCTTCGCGTAGGCGAGCGCGATCTGCTCGGCCTGCCCTGAAGCATTCTGCTCGACAGCCAGCAGCGCCGGCACGGCCTGTCCCTCCGCGAAAAGCTCGCGCATGCGGTGGCCGGGAGATTTGGGAGCAATCATGATGACGTCCACGTTCTGGGGCGGCACGATGAACTTGTAGTGGATGTTGAAGCCGTGGGCGAAGAGCAACGCCTTCCCCTTGCTCAGGTTGGGCTCGATCTGTTCTTTGTAGACCTTGGCCTGAACTGGATCAGGGATCAGTACGGCGATCAGGTCCCCACGGCGGGCGGCCTCCGGGGTGTCCACGACCTCAAAGCCCGCTGCCAAGGGCTTGGCGCGCAAGGCGGGATCGGCGACTTCCCCTACGATCACCTTCACGCCGCTGTCGCGCAGGTTGAGGGCATGCGCGTGTCCCTGGCTGCCGTAACCGATGATGGCCACGGTCTTCCCCGCCAGGGATTTCAGATCTCCGTCCGCTTCGTAGTAAACCTTGGCCACAGAAACCTCCTCAGGGATGAATGCGGAATGATGAACCGAAGAAGCTGACCACGATATCTTCATTCACCATGCATCGTTCGGAATTCAGCATTAGCTTACGACGCCGGCGCGCCGACCATCGTGGAGTGCGAAACGCTGGTCTTGACGCGGGCAAAGGGCAGAAATTCCGGCTCGCCGAAACCCGGAACGGACGAGCGCGGACGCCGGTCGCCCGGAATCTCGAGGAGATACTTGCCCTGACTGGCAAAAATCAACTTGGATTCCGGGAAGGTTTGCAGGAAGCGCGCCACGCTGGAGGAATTCTCATCGGCGTCGATGAAGACAAACGAAGCGTCCCCCGAGGGCTCGTGCCGGTAGTAGGTCACGTTATAGACGCCTTCGGTGCGCCGCAGGAAGTTGAAAATATGCTCCACCTCGGCTTCCGGGGTTTCCACCAGGGCGATGAGGGAGAAGCCCGCCGGCCGCGCTGCCATCGTCAGCGTCACGATAGTGATTCCTTTGCGGCGAAAGACATTCATGAGGCGGCAAGTGGAAATCGGATCGTCGCTGGTTTCCAGTGCCATCAGCCACTGCATGTCGTGCTCCTGTATTGAACCCCGTCGTGAGCGGCGGCTCCCAGCCGCCCGGACGCGTGCGGCGACCCTCGGCGGAGTCCTACACCGCCCAGAGGTCGTCGAGCGCCTCTTCCTCCTCCACCAGGACGCGAGGCGGTTCCACCACCGCTTCCGCCAGTGATGCTCCTGGCGGAACGATGGGATAAACGTTCTCTGCCGGATCGACCCAGAAATCAATCAAGCGCGGTTCGCGGTCGCTCAGGAAATCGCGTACGGCGTCCGGCACGTCGGTCCGGTGGTCAACCCGGACGCCGCGAATCCCGTAGGACTCTGCTAGCTTGGCAAAGTCCGGGGCAAAGTTAAGGTCGGTGTCGCAATAGCGCTTCTCGAAGAAGATTTCCTGCCACTGGCGTACCATCCCCAGCGCGCGGTTATTGATGATGGCGATCTTGACCGGGACCCGGTACTGCGCCACGGTGGCCAGATCGTTCAGAGTCATCTGGAATCCGCCATCGCCGACGATGGCGATCACCTGGCGGTGGGGGAAGGCCAGTTGCGCCCCCATGGCCGCCGGGAAACCGTAGCCCATCGAACCCAGACCACTCGAGCACAGCCAGGTACGGGGCCGGTTGAAGCTCCAGTATTGGGCAGACCACATCTGGTGCTGGCCGACGTCCACGGCGCAGATAGCGTCCTCGTCCGCGTGGTGCGAGAGGGTTTCGATGACGTATTGCGGCTTCACGCTGTGGCCGTACTTGTCGTAGGTGAGGGGATGCTCCCCCCGCCAACTCTCGATGCGCTGCAGCCATTGCTGGCGTGCCGAGTGAGCCGGCGGCTTCCCTTCCCGGGCCCGTCGTTTCAACTGCTCCAGCAACGCCCGCAGCGCTTCGCGCGCGTCGCCCACCAGGGCCAGATCCACGCGCACGTTCTTGTTGACCTCCGCGGGGTCCACATCAATATGGATTTTCCTGGCCTCAGGAGCGAAGCCATTGATGCGACCGGTGACGCGGTCATCAAAGCGCGCCCCAATGGCCACCAGCAGGTCGCAATGGCAGATGGCCTGGTTGGTGGCGTAAGAGCCGTGCATTCCCAGCATGCCCAGGGAGAGGGGGTGCGCGGAGGGGAAAGCCCCCAACCCCATCAACGTCGTCGTAACAGGTACACAGGTAAGTTCAGCGAACTCAAGCAGTTCCCGCCAAGCCTCGCTGGCGATCACTCCCCCGCCCGCGTAGAGCACCGCCCGGCGGCTTTCCAGAATCATCTCTGCCGCGCGCTCCAGGTCCTCGTCCCGCCACTCGCGGATCGTCTCGCGCTGCTCAATTCCGGGCGTGGCCGGGTAGGAGGGCTCCGCCTTCTCCATCAGCACGCTTTTGGGGAGGTCCACCAGAACCGGGCCGGGTCGCCCCGAGACGGCCGTCTTGAAGGCCTCGTGGATAACGGCAGGCACGGCGTCTGCCGAGCGCGCCAAATACGAGCGCTTCGTGAAAGGAAGGCTGATACCGATGGTGTCCGCTTCCTGAAAGGCGTCTTTGCCGATAACGCTTGCGGCCACTTGGCCGGTCAGGGCAACCACCGGAATGGAATCCATCGCGGCGGAGGTCAGTCCCGTGGTCAGATTGGTGGCGCCGGGGCCGGACGTGGCCAGGCAAACCCCCGGTTTGCCCGAGGCACGGGCGTATCCGTCTGCGGCAAACGCCGCCGCCTGCTCGTGGCGGACCAGCAGGTGCCGGATGCCGGCGCTGTACAGGGCGTCGTAGAGCGGCAGGACCGCGCCGCCCGGCAGCCCAAAAAAGACCTCCACTTTCTCTCGGCGGAGGCTTTCCAGGAGGATTTCAGCGCCTGTGAAAAGCTTGGGCATAGGGTCACACGTGAGCGGCGGTCGTGGATACCGACCAGTCGGTAGGTAGCTTACTACAGCTATCCCGCCGTCGTCAACCCCTTTCTGGGGACATTAGGCGAGAGCAAGGTTGGATTTCTGGCGCGCAGCGCACGCCTCGCGGGCAGGGCAATTTCCGAGCGGACCGCGTTCCAGTCTTGCGCTCCGGCGTTGGTTGGCCGGAACTCGCTTACTGAGGACCTCACGCCCCGCCGGGCAAAACAGTCACGGACTGCGGCGACGGCCAGGGCGGAGTCTCTCTGGGCCAGGATTCCCACTGCTGGACCTGACCCGCAGACGAAGACGCTCAATACATCTGGGACCTGAACCCGCAGGGCATCTTCCAGGCCGGGCACATCCTTTTCGCAGGTGGGAGGCAGGGGCGCATCGAGGCAGCCTGATTCGCCGTTCCCCGGCCGGGCGAAGAATTCCGTGAGCGCCGCGGCGCGGTTTAGGTGGACGGTCGTTCCGGGCCGGGGCACTAGGCACGAGGGACGCTCGCGCCCCGGTCCAGGGAGGAGCGAGGTCTCGGGCACCACGACGCTCAGCGTGAAGTTCCCCGGAACAACCGTTCGGCGGTGAGCGCATGGCGCCCCGCCTGCCATCGCGGTCACCAGCCCACCCAGCCACGCCGCCTGCAAGTTGTCCTCGCGACTTTCGTAGATCGCGGCGAGGTCGAAAAGAGTTTTCTCGTCCAGATCCAATCGAAACAGCCGATCGGCCGCAATCAATCCCGCCAGAACGGCGGCCGTGCTCGACCCCAGCCCCACGGCTACCGGCACGGAACTGTAGATTTCGAAGTCGTGCAAGGCCGCTTCCAGGGCCCGGACGACCAAGTTCGACCGGTCGCGGGGAACGCGCTCGCCGTTTTCCCCGAAGTAGCGGATGCCCGCGTGCCCGTCGAGCCGAGGCGTGACCTTCACGTTCAACGGAGTGTCCAGCGCGAGCGCCGCGCAATCCAGCGCCCCGCCGAAATTGCCCACGGTCGCCGGGACTCGCACCAGAACGGATTGGCACGCCATGCAGAACCCCCGCGCGGGCAAAGCCGCCGACACCTATCCTCCCGGCGGCTCTGCCGCATTCTCAGAATAGGGGCCGCCGGTGCCCATGTAAAATCGCGAATTTTTATCGCTGGGATAAGAGAGGATGTCAGCCACTAGGAGTGAGCTGTCCCTGGTCCGTTCCCGTGGTGTGACTGACCACTGACAACTCTTCTCAACGCAGCAATTCTTCCAGTCGCGCAGCCTGATCGGTTTTCTCGTCGCGGTATTTGATGATGACCGGCGTGTAGAGCGAAAGGCCCAATCCCTGGCCTCGGCCTTTGGTGACGGCACGGGCGCCGGGAACAACGACCGCCCCGGGAGGAATCATGAGGGGGCGGTCGGCTTCGCGGCGATAGACCGCGTCGCGGACCAGGTCGTACACCGGCGTCGAGCCGGTCAGGATGGTGCCGGCGGCGAGCACCGCGCCGGCGCCCACGATACATCCTTCGTAAACGCCGCAGTTGCCACCCACCAGGACATCGTCCTCAACAATTACTGGCAGGGCGCCGATGGGTTCGAGCACGCCGCCGATCTGGGCCGCCGCGCTCAGGTGTACGCGCTTGCCCACCTGCGCGCAGGAGCCCACCAGCGCGTGGGAGTCAATCATCGTATCGTCATCCACATACGCGCCCACGTTCACGTACATCGGCGGCATGCAAACCACGCCCTTCCCGATGTAACAACCGTCGCGAATCGCCGAGCCGCTAGGCACGATGCGAATGTTCCGGTCCGGCGGAATTTGCTTCAAGGGAAACGTGTGCTTGTCGCGGAATTGACTTGGTAGCGCAACTTCCGCTGTCTGAAGTTGCGGTTCTTCTGTAGCGCCGGTCTGTGACCGGCGTTGCGCCCCTCCCCACTCCCCTCCCCTTTTGGGGAGGGGACCAAGGGGTGGGGAGAGCGGCGCTACAGGCATCTCCACAATCCGTCCAATGCGGAAACCCAGCAGAATTCCTTTCTTGACCCACGTGTTTACCTTCCAGCCCGTGGGTGAGGTCAGGTCCGGCTCCGCCGCGCGCACTCGGCCCTCATTCAGCGCTGCCTTGAACTCGTCAAACACGCGGAAGTACTCGTCGCCGAATTCAGTTGCCTCGCGCGGGAAGAGCCCCTCAATTTGGTTCTGCAGGTTCATGTTCCCAATCTGATGTGAGTTGTAGCGCGGAGTTGTTCTCTAACTCTGCGGCATTTGCCTTCTCCCCTACCTTTTGCGGTCTCCACCAGCCCCACTGCCCGGCAGCAATCCCTGCGCCGCCAGCGCCTTCTCCAGTCTCGCGCGGTTCTCGGGCTTCATCGGCACGAGAGGCAGGCGATAGACTTCCTCGATCAGGCCCATCATGGCGAGCGCGGCCTTGACGGGGATGGGATTGGTCTCGAGGAAGTTCGCCTGCATCAGCGGCAAGAGCTGGAAGTGGAGCTGGCGCGCCTCGGCGAGTTTGCCTTCGAGCATCAGGTGTGCAAGGCGCGTCATCGGGCCAGGGATTTCGTTTGAGACCACGGAAATCACACCCACGCCGCCCAACGCCATGAGCGGAAACGTGAACGCGTCGTCACCCGAGAGGACGCGGAAACCCGGCTCGACGGCGCTCAGGACTTCCATCTGCTGCGTGATGCTCCCGGAAGCTTCCTTGATGCCGATGATGTTAGGAATCTTCGAAAGCCGCGCCACGGTTGCCGGCTCGAGGTTGGACGACGTGCGGCCGGGGACGTTGTAGAGAATCACGGGCAGGTCGGTAGATTCGGCGATAGCGTTGAAGTGCTGGAAGAGCCCTTCCTGGGTGGGCTTGTTGTAGTAAGGCGCCACCGAGAGGATTCCCTCGACGCCGAGTTTCTCCACCTTCTGGGCGAGGTCGACAACCTTGCGCGTGCTGTTCCCGCCGACGCCGGCGATCACGGGAACTTTTCTGGCCACTTCCGCCAGGACAACGCGGATGACGCCCAGGTATTCGCCGTGCTCGAGCGTGGGAGTCTCGCCGGTCGTCCCGCAGGGCACGAGAAAATCAATCCCCTCGCGGAACTGGAACTGCACCAGCCGCCGGAGCGCCGCTTCGTCCACCGAGCCATCGCGCTGGAAGGGCGTGACCAGCGCCGTGCCACAGCCTCGGAGTTCGAGATTCATGGCTTCCCCTTTATCGAGGGCGAAAAGCGAAACTGGAAATTCGAAAATCGACCCTGCCTAATGCCGCGCGGCCGCATCCCGCGAACAACAGGCAACTAGCCAGGGACCTGCTCTCCGGTTTCTCAATCGACAATCGACAATTATCAATCGACAATCCCTAGCCCCCAGCCCCCTGTTCGAGCACCTCCGCGAAGTTGAACAACCCCTTCTTGCCCACGATCCACCGCGCGGCGTAGAGCGCGCCTTCGGCGAACCCCTGGCGGCCGCGCGCCGTATGGCGCAGAACCAGCGTGTCAGCCTCCGAGTCGAAACCGAGTTCGTGGATGCCGGGGATATAGCCGGCGCGGATGCTGGCCACGGGAATGTCGCGGCCGGCAAAATGCGGTTGAACCTGCTTCTTGATATCCAGCGCCGTACCGGAAGGCGCGTCTTTTTTGAACTTGTGATGCGTCTCGGTGAGGTAAGGGTCGTACATGGGAAAGCCGGCAAAAATCTCGGCGGCCGCCCGCGCCACACGATAGAAGAGGTTGATTCCGATCGAGAAGTTGGCGGCGTAAACCATGCCGATGCCGCCGGCTTCGACAATCTTGCGAACTTCCTCAACGTGCTCGTGCCAGCCGGTCGTTCCCACCACCAGATTGCAGCCGAGCGCCGCCACGCGCCGGATGTTATCGAGCACGGCGGCAGGCTCGGTGAACTCTATGCAGACATCGATGCCTTGGAAGTTCTCTCGCGTGAGGGCAGCGCCGTTGCAGTTGACATCGATATCCAGCGTGACTCGGACGTCGAAGCCGCGCTGCGGGGCCAGTTGGGCGACTGCCTTGCCCATCTTGCCGTAACCGAGGAGCGCAAGATTCAGCGGGGGCGTTTTGCTCGACTCATTTGGCACTTGGTGCATGCTAGTCCGCTGCAAGTCGGAAAAGGTTGAAGTGCGAAGGACAAAGACCGAATTGCGGTTGCCCGCTTTCAGCCTTCACACTTTACCCTTTGCACTTCCCTGATCTCGATCCCCTAGTCGAGGTGTCCTTCCGCCTTCATCAGCTCGGCGTTGAGCAGGGCCGCGCCGGCGGCGCCCCGAATCGTATTGTGGCTGAGCGCCGTGTACTTGAACTGGAGCACGGGGCAAGTCCGCACGCGTCCGACGACCGTGGCCATCCCGCCTTCGGTCCAGAGGTCGAACTTGGGTTGAGGCCGGTCCCGTTCCTCCCGGACGATGATGGGGTGCTGGGGCGCGGAAGGCAAGTGCAGTTCCTGCGGACGCGCTTGGAACCTGCGCCAGGTTTCGATCAAGTCCTCCACCGTGGCCTTCGAGCGAAGCGAAACCGAGATGGATTCCGTGTGGCCGTCCTCCACCAGCACACGATTGCAGTGCGCGCTCACCGCGAAGTCTCCCATCTGGACGTGCCCGTCAACGAGCTTGCCGAGCAACTTGTGCGTCTCGCGCTCCACCTTTTCTTCCTCGCCCCCGATGTAGGGAATGACGTTGCCTAGGATGTCGAGGACGGGCACTCCCGGGTAGCCTGCCCCGGAAACCGCCTGCATGCTGGTCATCATAACTTTCTCGAGCCCAAAGGTCTTTTCGAGTGGCGCCAGCGACATCACCAAACCCACCGTAGTGCAGTTGGGATTGGTGACAATCATGCCCTTCCACTTTCGCTCGTGCTTCTGGACGCGAACCAGGGCGAGATGATCCGGGTTGACTTCGGGAATCAGAAGAGGCACATCCGGATCCATGCGATGATTGGAGGAATTCGACACCACGACGTGGCCGGCGCGGGCGAATTCCTTCTCCACCTCGCCGGCCACTTTGGAATCGAGCGAGGAAAAAACCAGTTGAGGCGCCTTGCCCGGCTGGCACTCGTGGACCGGCAACTCGCGAGCGGCTTTGGGCAGAGGTTCGCGCAGGCGCCAATTGCAGGCCTCGGCGTAGGTCTTGCCCGCCGACCGCTCCGAGGCCGCCAGCCACGCCACTTCAAACCACGGATGGTGCTCGAGCAGACTGACAAAGCGTTGCCCGACCATCCCCGTGGCTCCGAGGATACCAACTTCGATTTTCTTCATGATGGAATTGCGCGCGGGATAAGTATGCCCGCACTTACTCCTCTCTGCCCCCATTACGATTTGTGATTTTGGATTTTTGATTCTGGATTGCGCACCGAGACATTGAACTCACCTGCCGGTCTACAATCCACCTTTCTTGTTCTTCAATCCAAAATCCAAAATCTAAAATCTTTCAGGTGCTTCGTGCCCGAAGTTCACGCACTAGTCTGCAGTAAAGCTCCACCGCACGCACCAACTCGGCTTTGCGGACGCGTTCGTGGTCCGTGTGTGCGTCACTGATGGAGCCTGGGCCCAAAAGCAGCGGCCGGCCCCAGCGCGACAGGTTCGGCAGGTCGGTGGTGAAAGCGACCACGTCCGTCTCGAAGCCGTCGAGCTTCTCCAACTTGAGCGCTGGCGTATCGCGCACGAATTCGTATTCGCACCGGCCCTCCAGCAGGCGCTGGAGACAGCTCCGCAATTCCTGGGCGCCATCCACGGTGCGGATAAGAACCTGCGCCTCCGCCTCGTCGGGAATGACGTTGGCCGCGCGCCCGCCCGAAATCATGCCGATGTTAAGTGTCGAAGGTCCGAGCATTGGATCATCGGGCAAGGGCAGCCGGCGCACCTCCACCAGGATATCGAGCAACTTCTCGATGGCCGATTCGCCCAGGTGCGGGTAGGCGGAGTGGGCCATCTTGCCTTGGGTTCGGATATCGACCCGCAGGATGCCTTTCGAGCCGAGCGCCAGCTTGTTGTCGGTCGGCTCTCCGTTGATGATGCACTTCGCGCCCCGCGGCGAGAGGTTGGCCACGCGCGCGCCGTCGCTCACCGTTTCCTCTCCGACGAGAAACAGCAAGCCGAAACTCTCCACGCCCTCCTCGATCAGTCGTTCCGCCGCCATGACCTGCGCCGCCACGATGCCTTTCGCATCACACGAGCCGCGCCCGTAGATGAATTCCTCATCCTCGCGAGCGGGGAAGAAGGGCGGAACCGTGTCGAGGTGTGTGCTCAGCACGACGTCGGGCGTCCCTCGCAGGGCCAGGACGTTGGCACGCTCGGGGGCGACGGGCTGAAGTTCGACCTGGAGATTCCTCTCCGCCAGGTAGTTGCGCAGGAACGTCGCGCACGCCTTCTCGTTGCCGCTCACGGATTCGATGTTGACCAGCGTCCGGGTCAACTCAAAGAGTTCCATGGATGCGCTCCGCTCGCGCCCTCCAGCTAGTGTTCTATCTGCGTTGCGGTTATCAGGCCGAAAGTTAGACGTTAGCCCACAAACGAAAACAGCGTCAAGCGCATTCACGCCGATGGACTCAAAGTGGCCGAAACAGCGTCCGCCCGGAGACAACCGGTGTTAGACCTGCCGCATCCAGCCAGGTGGCGGGGGGAGTGGCGAAACACGCCCAAAGGTGGTAGTGTCTAGCTCAAGGGAAGCACTGACCGCCCAGGAAGGAGGGCATATGCGCTGCGTCACCAGATCGCGCGTTCCGACTCTGGCTGTACTGCTGGCTGCTTTGGGGCTCTTTTTCGGTCAGGGCGCTTTGGCTGCGGGCGGCGCGGCCCCCGCCAGGGAGAAGGGCCGAGCATTCGGCGAGGGCGCTCCCCCGTCCACGTCAGTCGGTTACGTGCAGCCCTACTTCTTCCCGTCGTTTAACAACTACGGCTGGTTTGG
>JBEKCQ010000160.1:0-7824 GCA_050014795.1 Terriglobia bacterium
AGGTTCCCGAGTTCCTATTGCCGGTCGGCAGCCCGAAGTTGGCGTGGTTAAGCAGGTTGAAGGCGCCGCCCTGCAACTTGAGCGCGACTCTCTCCGTTATCCCGAACTTCTTGGAGAAGCTGAAGTCGACGTTCTGGTAGCTTGGACCGTACATGGAGTTGCGCCCGATGGGGACGTTGCACCACAGGCCCTGATTCACCGTGGCCGGGCAGGTATACCTCGCCCACTTAGTAGTGTCGAAATAGCCGTCGGCCGGGCTAGTGCTGCTAGTCACCGTGGACATCGGCGAGCCGCTCGTCGGCACGATCCGGTCGAGGTACCTGCCGTCCTTGTTCTTGTCGTTGCTGCTCGAGCTGTCGTACACCGAGAAGGGGACGCCGCCCTGTAGGGAGAGGATGGTATTGACCGTCCATCCGCCCGCAAACCGGTTCCCTTTGAACAGCGGCAGGTCATAGCTGACGACGGTGAGGAAGCGGTGACGCATGTCGAAGTCCGACGGTCCGTAGTCATAGTGGACGTTCATGGTATCGGTCACGGCTAATGCGTTACGGGCGTTGAACAGATCGCTGAGGTCGTCCAGAGCCTTCGCGTAGGAATAGCTGACGTTGAAGCTCAGGCCCCGGCTGTAAGTCTTGCGCAACGCCATTTGCAGGCCGTGGTAGTTGGACATGAACGCGTTGTTGCGGTAGTTGTCGGCGCCGATGTTGTTGTTGATGCGTCGGGTGCCCTGGCCTGCCGCCGTCCGGCCGTCGAAGGTGTTGATGTCATAGTAGCCGATCAGCTTGCGGCCGTAGGTCAAGATGTACTCCGGCTCAAACATAAAGCCCTTCGCGAACTCCCACTGCAATCCGACGTGCAGTTGCTTGTAGTAGGGACTGACCAGGTCCTGGTCCATGTGCCGTGGATTTGGCTTGGGCGCGTATAAGGGATTGAAGAACGCGTCCCTGCCCGTGAACGGGTACGAGTAAACGCCTGGCGTCGAAATGGCGCCCCCTAGGTAGCCGTTCGCGTAGTACCCGATCTGATTGTCCGAGAAGTAAGGCGGATTGAAGCGGATGTTCTCGAACACGTTGTTGTAGATACGGTCGAACATGATGCCCGCCCCGGCGCGCAGCAACAGCTTCTTGTTCCCCAGGAGGTCATAGGCGAAGCCCAGGCGCGGAGCGAAGTTGTTGGTGTCCTTGTTCCAGATCTCGTGGTTGCGGACCTGGAACGCGCCCGTGGCCACGCGGGCGTAAAAGGGATCGTTTTTGGGGAAGAAGATGTTGGTGGACGTGGTCACGATCGGCGTCACCGGCGTCCCGAAATAGTAGTTGGAGTCAATGTCCGGCCGGAAGTTGTGCGGCGGGCCGAAGTACTCGTAGCGCACGCCCCAGTTGATGGTCAAGCGGGTACTCAAGCGCCAGTCGTCCAGGAAGTACGCCGCCATCTCGTTGGCGCGGAAGCCCCGGTAGAACTCAGGCACTTTGCCGTTGGTCATATCGACTGACGCCGACTGGTAGTAAACCGAGCCATAGTTATCATCGAGGGCGATCCCCGCTTCATCGCTGAAGAACAGGTCGGTGACCATATCCTCCACCCCGAAGGGGAAGAAGCTGGCCGCCCCGTCGTTGTGGAAGGACGAGCCGTTACGCGTGCGGCGATACTCTGCGCCGGTCTTGAAGCTGTGCTTGCCGCGCGTGAACGTCAGGTGATCCTGGTACTGGAACTGGGTGTCGGTGAAGTACTGCGGCAGACCGGAGTACAGCCCGAACCCATAGTTGAGCGAGTCGAAAGCGGTGACGACCTGTGGCATGGTGTCGTACACCGCGGCCGGGGACGGGAAGTCAGACCGGTGCCGCAGATAGCTCACCCGGGCGGTGTTAAGCACGCTCGGGCTGAAGGTGTGGTTCCAGGTTAAGCCCACATTAACTCCGCGGCCGTCGTTGATGTACGCAGGACCCCAGTTGTAGCCGCCACCGATGGGGTCGCCGGACACGGCGTTCTGCAACAAGAGGTAGCCGTTCAACTGGTCCTTGTCGGTGAGTTTGGAATCGATCTTCGCGGTGATGCGGTACTCGTTCAGGTGAGAGGGATCGGTGATGTTGAACGTGCTGTAAACCGGAACGGGGTACTGCAACCCAGCGGTCCAGAATCCTTGACCCACACTGTCGCCCCCCGCACTGGGACCCAGCGGGAATGGGCCGATGCCTTTCAGCGTCTTAAAGATAGGACCCAGGGTCCGGGAGTTGGCGAAAGCGTCTGGGCAGGTGTCACCGGTATACTGCATGCAAATCCCGTCGGGGCTGGTTTCCGCCCAATCTGCCATGCCGCCACTGTCTACCCAGTCCAAATACTCCTGCGTCGTACTCGTTATGGAGACTGGAGAAGACTGCCGCGCCCGGTGGAATTCGGTACTGTAAAAGAAGAAGGTCTTGTCCTTCCAGATGGGGCCCCCGACGGACCCGCCGAACTGGTTGCGCACCAGGCTGTCCTTGATCCCATCCCGGTTGGAGAAGAAGGAGTTGGCCGCGAGTCTCTGCACGCGGTTGTACTCGAACAGCGACCCGTGCCACTGGTTGGTGCCCGACCTCAGTACCGTGTCGGTCACGAAGCCGCCCGCTTTGCCGTACTCGGCAGAGAAGCTGTTGGTGATGATGCGGTACTCCTGAATCGCATCCGGAGAGATGCTGGTGCCCGCACCACCGGGGTCATATCCGGACAACTGGCCACGGCCTCCCTGGCCCTGGTCGTTGTTATCCATGCCTTCCACCAGGTAGTTGCCCGTGCCGCCGCGCGCGCCGTTCACCGCCGCGCCGCGAGTACTACCCGCCATGGCGTCCGGCACCGCGCCCGGCGCCATCTCGATGAAAGCGTTCTGGCTGCGGACTTCCAGGGGGAGGTTCTCCCAGGCGCGCCGGTCCACCAGAGTGGAAATTGCCGACTCGGTCGGCTGGACAAGCTGGGCCTCCGCGCTGACCTCCACGGTCTGGACCGCCGTGCCCAGTTCCAGGTGGACGTCTTGCGTGACCACGGCGCCCACACTGATGATGATGTTAGCGATGACCGCGGTCCTGAAGCCCGACACCTCTACCTTCAAGGTGTAGGTGCCCACGATGGGCAACGCCGGAAAACGGTAAACGCCAGCATCGGTAGTCTCGGCGCTACGGATCGCGTCCGTAGCGGCATTCGTCAGGGCGACTTTTGCGCCCGCAACGACGGCTCCCGAGGGGTCGAGAACAATCCCCGTCAGCGCGCCGGTGCCGCCCTGTGCCCAGGCGTTAGTGCCATAGAAAAGGCACACTAGGGCACACGCCAACAGACACGCACTCTTCGTGAGCTTCATGCTTCCTCCTGATTACCGGAATTTCCGATTTCAGCTTCACTGTTCCGCAAAATTAAAATCTTTCCGGCAGCGCTGCCGCCAGGCAGCACCGCTCCCTTCGCTCAATTGACCGCTGTGACCTCTGCGTCCGGGACGGCAACGGTCGGGTCAACAACCGTGCCGGAAATTGAACCCTTGACTACCTGGGCCGCGAGTCGGCTGGCCACAAACTTCTCTGCCAGCAAAAACACCTCAACTCCGCCTAACACGAGACCCACGACTCGACGGCGAATCATACTACTTCTGTGTTGCACTTTTCCAATCGCGTAAGAGTATTTCCCCGATGCGACCGGCGGATCCGCTGACCTACCGGCCGGTCGAAAAGGCGGTGTATCATTACATGAAATCCGTCTCGGGGCAAGCCTTAAAATGCACAAAAGTGTGTCAAAAAGGGACATCGTGTAATTTTTACACACATTCCCCAAAGCTTACTTGGGCAATTGTGTCTCCAAAGGATGGTTTCTTTCCATCTATTTGAAAATAGGGCAGATATTTTCAGTCAATAATGAGCACGGTAAGCCACAATTCCAAATACCGTAATAGCTCTGCCAAAAAGCGTATCTGGAAGGGAGGTGTTTCGAGTTCTTTCGTTTTCGCGTTGCCAGGGCTCACGCGCTGGGCCACCATATCTCGCCCCTCCGGAACTCGTCGGTGACCTGGAGGATTCGATCCCCCTACCGGCTTTTCTGCGCCCGCGCGGGCTTCAGTGTCCACGCCTGCAACTTGGCCAGGCCCATGAGTTTAGGCGCGCGGAAATTGGGAGGGAAGATAACCCAGCCCCACAGGTCCGGCGAGTCATCGGCCACATACTTCGCAGCGGCCAAATGCGCCGGCGCAAGCGTGACCGACTCCGGCGCCTCAGCCTTGACGAGCAGTCGCGTCGTCACTTGCGCGAGCGCTACCAGGTAACTCTCCGGCGAAACCGGCTGGCTGCCCAGCCAGCAGGCGTTCGGGATTTGCCCATTCTTGTCCAGGAAGTCTTGCACGTCGAGCACGGTGCGAGAGAACTGGCTCCAGGGAACTTCCGTAGCGGCGGCCTTCAGGCCGCCATTCTCCTGTGGTGGGCTAAAGCCCGCCGCTACAGGCGAGGCCGGTCCGTACGGCGTGCCGTCCAGGAGAAGGGGTTGGGGCGGCGACTTGCGCACCACTCCGGCGACGTACCTGTTGAGCAGCAAGAAGACCTCGCTGGGCGCCAGCGTGTAATCGTCGTGAACTTGGAAAGACACTTCCGGATCAACCTGCTTGGCGATGGAGGCTAATTCTTCCGGGGGATACACGTGGCGCTGAGCAGGGTCCTTGAAAAGCTGCCAAGCCTGGGAAGCGGTGACGAATTCGACGCGCGGGAAAGACTTCATGTAGCTGATGAGTTCCTCAAAGAACTTGAAGGCGCGCTCGCTCTCCTCCGGACTCTTCATCGGCGGCACCTTCCACTCTTCGGGCGGGGGATTGGCGCCGCGAGCAAAGTTCACGCCGTCCCAGAACTCGCGATGCACGAACTCGCAGGGGTGGAAATAGAGGCTGATGATCCCGCCCTCGGGGCGGGAAGTCATACGCACATAGAACTCCTGAAAACGGGCCCGGGCCTCCGCCAGGTTCGACCAGTCTTCGTTGGGATGGAGCTTCGCGCCCTCGGAAGTGTTGAAGATGTTCAGCAGGCCGCCATACCAGAAGGGCTTGCCGTTCAGGCCGACTTGGCCGCCCTCATCGAGATAGACCTTCACACCCCACTTCTTGAGGGCCGGAAACACTTGGGGAGCCCAGGAACTTCCGGGCTGGCCGTAACAGGTGGGCACTTGACCGAAGATGCGGCGCACGTCGTCAAAGCCGGAGCGCTCCCGGCGGACGAATTCCTCCACGCCCGCGTCCCAGTCGAGCGTGGATTCGTACTCGGCGGGCGTGGGGTGCTGGCTGTGCGTGTTGGTGTGATAGCCGATCTCGTGCTGCGCGAGCGCGCCAATCACGTCGCGGCGGCCGCGCCGCTCCAGCACCCGCGCCTTCTCACCTACCATTTTGAAAGTGGCCTTGACGCCTTGCTGCGTCAGGAAGACGGCGAGACGCTTCGCGGCGTCGTCACTCTGCGGCAAGATGTAGTCTTCTGTGTCGAACCAGAGGATGACATAGACCCGACCTGGACTCGTCTGTTGGGCGCGGGCCGCGGCGGCGAGAGCAACCACGGCCAGGAACGCTCCCGCCAACATGCGTGTGATGGGCTTTAGCTTGGACATGGCAGTGGTCAACTTTTCTCCTCCTGGCGCGAACTGCGACGCGCGGCGTAGGCTGCGGCGCGCGGAAGACCGCGAACGGCAGCGATGTTAGCACCAATCCGCAGGCGCGCAAAGCCGCCAGGGGCCGCTTACCATCCGTAAGGAATCGAAATGATTCGGAGGAATTCACGCCGGGCAGGTTGTCCCACCCTGGGCCCAGAGAAGGAAAGCAGAGTGAGACTGGTGGGACCAATGAGACTGGTGGGACTAATGAGAATGGTGAGAATCGCGAGGCCGGCGGGCTAACCCGCGGCTTCGTTCATCATCTTGAGGATGACCTCTTCAACTTCCTCTGCTACGGCGCGCAGCCCGGGCGTCTGAAACATCTCGAGCAGAACCGTGGGCCGCAGGGTGGCGAGCGTCACGCCAGCGCCCTCGCGATAGACGGAGATGCGGCAGGGCAGCGCGGTGGAGATCGCGGCGTTCGCTTCCAGAACCTTCTTCGCCTGCTGAGGATTGCAGACCTCATAGATCAGGCAGTCGCGATCGAACTCAACGCCCTTCTCTTTCATCTTGGCCTTCAGATTGTGGACGGCCAGGATCCCGAACTTGTACTTCTGCGCCGCTGCTTCCAGGCCGCGGCCAACTTCGGCCAGACTCTTGCGCGACTCAACTCGGTAAAGCACGGATTTGGTCCTCCGGCACGGGTTTCAGCGCAGTTCGAGGCTCTTCACCATGGCGTCGAAAGTGGGCCCATAAGCTTGAAATGCCGACTGGGGGGCAACCAAGATCACCGCCAACATCGCGTCCTTACCCCGCACGGTGACCAGGCGATCGGTTTCCTTCTGTCCCTGGAGAGGGGAATCGTTCTCGAGGAGAGTCGAAAGCGCCGGCTGCCCCTTGATGTTCAGACCCGTCTGCTCCACGACGCGTAGGTTGGGATTGGACTGGCGCAGGGAATCGAGCAACTGCTGTGTCGCGTCGATCAAGCCCCAGCCCTTTTTCTGAGGCACGTACTGGCTGACGGAAGCACCGTAAGCCTGAGCCCATTCGCCCTGGGGTCCGGTCAACACGCCTCCGGGCGGTGCTAGGGTGACGCCTTCCTGGCCCTTCTGCACTTCCCAGTTGTCGGGATGAGCGATGGCAAATCCTTCTCCCTGGTACTTCACCAGCCGCGACGAAGGTGGCGGAGGAGGACTGGGAGAGCTGGCCGCGGGCGCTGCACCGGGCTTCGCCTGGGGCGCGGGCGGCATCGCGAGCGACTTCTTCTTGGCCACCTGGAATTCCGGGCTGCCAGTCTTTCCTTCCTTGGCCGGACCGAGTTGCGGAATCAGCTCGTCAACCTTCTCAACGCGATTCCCGGGGTTAGGGTGGTCGGAGATGAACTGGAGCCCCTGCTGCGGATACCTCTTATCAATGATTCCGAAGAACTGAGCCATGGCGTGGGGATCGTACCCGTCCCGGTAGAGGATGTAGGTTCCAACCTCGTCAGCTTGCGACTCGGCGCTGCGGGAATACCTTAGGAAGATGGAATTGACTCCGAAGCTGATGCCCAACTCCGCGAGCTGGGCGGTCAGGCTTGAACTCTGACCCAACACGCCACCCAGGATCGCGAGGGGTACCTGAGCGAGCATCATTTGGGAAGCCTGGTGGGTCCCGTGGCGCATCACCACGTGGCCAATTTCGTGGGCCATCACGCCGGCCAGTTGCGCTTCGTCCTCCGCCGCCTCGAGCACGCCCCGGTTGACGTAGATGAACCCGCCGGGCAGGGCAAAGGCATTGATGTCCTGGCTGTTCACCACTTTGAAGGTCCATTCATAACCCGCGTTGTTGGGAGCGACCTGGGTGAGCCGCCGGCCCAGGTCGTTCACGTAGCGCTCCACCTGCGCGTCCTTAACCAACAGCAACTGTTTCTCAACCTCCGTGGAGGCCTCGCGCCCGATCTGCACATCTTGTTGGGGAGAGAAAAGATTGAATCCCGGCTTGAAGCTAAGCTGCTCGGCGCCCAAGGCCAGACTTGGTAGCACCACGAGAACGGTCCAAGCTGCCTGCGCAAGGTAGGGCTTACGTTTCTTTCCCCCTACCTGAGCTTTCATTGCGGTGGTTTCCTTTCTGCTCTTGATGCCAAAAACGCTAGATGCATCTACAGCCTGGACGGCTCGTCTCGTGTCGTTCGGCTCCTGACATTGTACATCCCTTCTCGTCTCTTTCCCACGGACAGCAAGCCTCCCCCGCAGACGTTCTTGCAGCTCTCCC
>JBEKCQ010000161.1:0-7765 GCA_050014795.1 Terriglobia bacterium
AGTGCAGCTTGCGGACGGATTCCTGCTGGAGTTTGCTGGTGATGAACGGGGGCACGGGGTACTTGCGCTTCTCGCGCGTGGTGACCGACTGCACGACGAACCGCGCGGCCTCCACGGCCGCGGCGTGCTGCTCGGCGCTTGCCTGGTCGGGGATGTCCAGATCCTTGCCCTGGAATTTCAGGAGCCGCGCGTCAAACGACGGCGGGTTCTTGCCCTCCAGATGCGCTTCGATCGTCCAGTACTCTCGTATCTGGAAGGCCTGAATTTCCCGCTCGCGCTCGACGATGAGGCGGAGAGCCACCGTCTGCACGCGCCCGGCGGAGAGGCCGCGCTTCACCTTGTCCCACAGCAACGGGCTCACCTGATAACCCACCAGACGGTCCAGAATCCGGCGCGCCTGCTGGGCGTCCACCAGCCGGGAGTCGATGTCGCCGGGACGGTCAAAAGCCTCGCGCACGGCATCGCGCGTGATCTCGTTGAAGAGAACCCGATGGAATTTCTTCCCCTTCCCATCCAAGAGTTGACGCAAGTGGGCGCAGATGGCTTCACCTTCGCGGTCGGGGTCAGCGGCTAAATAAACTGCGTCCGCCTGCGCCGCCGCGGCCTTCAACTCCTGGATAACCCGGCCCTTGCCCGGGATCACATTGTAAGTGGGCTCGAAGTTGTTGCTGAGGTCCACGCCCAGGTCCTTCTTCGGCAGGTCCATCACGTGTCCCATCGACGCCTTTACCGTGTAGTCGGACCCGAGGTAACGGTTGATGGTCTTCGCCTTGGCCGGCGATTCGACGATGACGAGCGATTTGGCCATAAGAACCCGTTAACAGTTGCTAGGCGACAGTTAACAGCTTGCAGACGGCAGCCTGCGGCGACTCCAGATCGACTTCCTCCTCCAAGCGAGTCCCGTCGCGCGGGCTGCACCTTCAACTTTCAACTGTCAACTCTGAACTGCCCTTCTCACAGTTTACGTAAAAAGTTCTTTCCCGGCAACTGTCGGATCAGCCCGTTCATCTCCAGTTCCAGGAGCGCCTGAAGAATGCGGGCGGGCGGCAGCGCCACCGACTCGAAAACTGCATCCACAAAAGAGGCTTCGTCCACCCGCAAAACCCCGAAGACCGCCTTCTGGTCTGGCGTGAGCGACTCCTCGAAGAGCGAAGCGGTCTCGGGAGTTGCCAATTGTCCTTCCGATCCTTCCGCGGGCGGCAGGAGTTGCGTGCGGATGTGCAAGGGAAACTCCTCGACAACGTCCACCCACTGATCCACGAGTTTGGCTCCCTGCTTGATCAGATGGTTCGGCCCAAAACTCTGCGCGGAGGTGACGTTGCCCGGTACCGCGAACACCTCGCGGTTCTGCTCGAGGGCCAAGCGCGCCGTAATCAGCGACCCGCTGTATTCAGCAGCCTCCACTACCATGACGCCGAGAGAGAGACCACTGATGATTCGATTGCGGATAGGAAAGTTCTCCGGCGTGGGCGCCGTGCCCAAGGGGAATTCGGAGACCACCGCGCCCGTTTCCATGATCTTTTCCGCCAGGCGACGGTTTTCGCGGGGATAAATCACGTCCGCGCCTGAGCCAAAAACCGCCACGGTCTTACCTTTGGCTTCCACCGCCCCGTGATGCGCTGCCGAGTCAATCCCGCGGGCCATGCCGCTTACAATTACCAACTGCCGTTCCGCCAGGTCGTGGGCCAAGCGGTGGGCCACTTGGCTGCCGTAAGCTGTGGGACGGCGCGTCCCCACAATGGCTACCGCATGCTGCGAGAGCACCTTGACGTCGCCATGAACGTAGAGCACTAGCGGTGAGTCAGGAATCTGTTTCAGCAGCGGCGGGTAATCGTCGCAGGCGAAAGTGAGCAACTGACATTGAACCTTGGCGGCCGCCTCCAGTTCCTTTTCGGCTTCCTTCAGCCCGACCTGAGCGAAAATCGCCTGGGCCACAGGCGCGGGAATGCCACAGCTTTCGAGCTGGGTGAGCGAAGCCATGTAAGCAGCACGAGGCGAGCCGAGATGCTCGATCAGCTTATGCGCGCCGCGCACGCCTAAGCCCTCAATGCGCGTCAGGGCCAACCAGTATTGGACGTCGTCTTCGGCCAAGTTGGTTTCCAACCGCTTCCCGGAGTACAGGACCCCGCCCCTGCTCTGGTCACGCACGCTTGTTCCGACCTGGCGAAGGAGCGGCTTCACGGGCCGTGGCTGCCTGCTGAGCAGGTACTGGGACCTCCCCCACTCACGCCCCCTAAAATCGCAGAATTGGAGCTTGGCGCGCAAGGTAAAAATTCAGCCGTCGCCAGAGGTTAAGCCCATCGCAAGCAGGAGGTGGCGCACTCAGACCCCGAGGAAGGAGGGATGACGGAATCCCGGCGTTCGTACCGGGATGGAACGCAGGGGCAATTCAGAGGAAGCGGGAACGGAATATCGCCTCAGCCTCAGGGCCGCGCCGGCGGACGTACCACTCGCCAAGGTCGGCAGAAGCTTCGGAAAGCATGTCCCAAGTGCCAGTTCCGATGCGAACGATGGCGGCCAACGCTCTTACGCCCAACCAGACCAGCAGTTGTGGGGCTGAACGGAAGGGACCCTGCCAGTCCGCACGGAGTTGAAAGCGTGGCCCCTCGGTCCGATAAGCCATCAGCACCAGACCGGCGTACAGAAACGCCAATGCAGCCAACATAAATTTCAGGACTGTCCAGAATACGACGTGTAGTACGAGGAACATTGCAGATCCCACCCTAATCATTAGATGGGGCAAGGAGTGCAAAAGGTTCGCCGTTGATTAGAGGTAGCGGTTCTATCAGCGGAAGAACGGCGCGGGGCTTCAAGGTCTCTTGATGCCAAACTTCTCCAGGCGATACTGAAGTGTGCGGAAAGTCATGCCCAGGAGCTGGGCGGCGCGGGTAATGTTCCAGTTGGTACGCTGAAGGGCTTCCAGGATCTTGGCCTTTTCGTGGTCTTCCCAGGTGGGTTCCGGGATGACCGGCTGAAGCGACCCGTTGGGCGAGGGCAGAGTAGCAGGCGACATCCCCACAGCTTCCGGAACAGGCTGGAGGACCTCTGCCGGCAGGTCCCGCAACTCAATCCGTTCGGTTTCTCCCAGCACCACCGCCCGCTCCATCGCCCACTCGAGTTCCCGGATGTTGCCTGGCCAGGAATACGCCTGGAGCGCTTCCCGGACCGGCGGCGTGATGCCCAGCACCTTGCGTCCGGCAGCCAGCGCGGCGCGGCGCACGAAGTGTAACGCCAACGCCTCGATATCTTCTTTGTGTTCGCGCAAAGGCGGGCAGACGATGGGTATGACCTTCAGGCGGTAGTAGAGATCCTCCCGAAACTTGCCTTCCTTGAGCAGATGGTCGAGGTTGCGATTGGTGGCGGCGATGATGCGGGCATCCACCTTGATGGGTTCGGTCCCGCCCACGCGCAGGATTTCCCGCTCCTGGAGCGCCCGCAGGATCTTGGCCTGCAGACCCAGGCTGGTGTCGCCGATTTCGTCCAGAAACAGTGTGGAATGGTGCGCGCGCTCGAACAAGCCTTTTTTCTGTTGGTAGGCATCGGTGAAGGCGCCCTTTTCGTGGCCGAAAAGCTCGCTTTCGAGCAGGGTCTCCGTCAGGGCGGCGCAGTTGACCGCCAGGAAGGGACGCTCGCGACGCGGGCTGTGGTTGTGAATCTCGCGCGCCACCAATTCCTTGCCGGTCCCGCTTTCCCCCAGGATCAGGACCGTGTGCGACGTGGGCGCCACCTTCAAGATCATGCGCACCATGCCCTTGGTTGCTGGCGAGTCGCCCAGGATGCTCTGCTTCAGCATGGCGAGGTGCTGGAAGACTCCCCCCACCGCTTCCAGAAGCTTGTCGCGATCCACGGGTTTCTCCAGGTACTGATAGACCCCACGCTTGGTTGCCTCGATGGCGGATTGGATTGAGGGATAGCCCGTGATGAGAATGACGGCGACCGTGGGATCCGCTCCCAGAATCTCACTCAGCAGCTGAATGCCGGTCATACCGGTCAAATTCAAGTCGGTGAGCACCAAGTCAAAGCGCCTCTGCGTCAGCAGGCGCAGTGCCGCCTCGCCGCTGGGTGCGGTCTCGGTTTGATAGCCTTCGTCCTGGAGGATCTCGCGGTAGATTTCCCGCTGCCGCTCTTCGTCGTCAACAACCAGAATGGATCCGCCAGGCATGGAGATGAATCCTCAAGCAGTTGGTGATTGGGCAAGGCTCGCAGGCTGGACACCAGCAGGCACAGGAAGGGGAAGCTCGACCGCAATCACGGCGCCGGGCGCGTCGCTCTCGGCCACATATATCCGGCCGCCGTGGTCCTCCACAATCTTCCGGGTAATGGCCAAGCCCAGGCCAAAACCGGTAGTCTTGGTGGAATAGTACGGCGCAAAGACCTTTTCCCGGTCCTCAGGTGGAATGCCGGGGCCGGTGTCCGCAAAACGCACCTCGAAGGCGCCAGGCTGGCCGTTGCCGGCACTGTTGATGCGCGCGGTGATGCGAATTTCCCCGCCGCGCGGCATAGCCTGAATGGCGTTAGTAAGGATATTGAGAAAGCAGGTTTTCATCTGCCCAGCGTCGGCTTGCAGGATAGGCAAGTCAGGCGGGAAGTCGGTAGCGATGGCGATGGCCTGGCGAGAAGCCTGCTTCTCGACCAGGGCCACGGCTTCCTCCAGGGTGGCCCGCAAATCGCTCGGCGCCAATTCGGGCGGTGCCTGACGGCCCACGGCGAGAAACCCATTCACTAAGCGATTGAGGCGGCCGATCTCGTCTTTCACATTCCGCAAGCTGCGCTGAGTTTCGTGCGCGGCACGGTCGTCACCGCCGCGGTGTTTGGCGCGGATTTGATCGATGCTGAGGTTGATGAAATTCAACGAATTCCGCACTTCGTGAGCTACAGTGGCGGCGAATCGTCCCAGGAGGGATGACTTCTCAGCTTCATTCAACCGTTCCTGTAGTTCCCGATTTTCCCGCAACCGTTCCACCATGCGGTTGAATGTCTCCGCCAATCGCCCCATTTCGTCGGTACCTACCGGAAGCGACACGTCGAGGTTTCCCTGTGCGATGCGCTCCGCGCCGGCCACCAGCGTGTCGAGGGGTTTGGTAAAAATGAAGGCCAGATACACGATGGCAAACATCCCGGCGAGCATGGTCACGAGGGTCCAGCCCAGGCGCACCACGTACATGTGACGGAGCATCTGGCCCACTTCGTCCATTTCGCCTCGCACCAGCGCATAGCCCAGCACCCGGTCACCCTGCACGATGGGAAATTCAATGAGGTAGGGTTTTTGCTCCACGGCAGGATCGATGTCAATATCGCGCAACTCGGCGGAAATCTTGATGGGATTCTGCTTCGTGTCAACGCGCCGCTTCTTGAGCCGGATTGTTTTCCCCACCTGGCCCGGGTTCGTGCTGGCTACGACTTCTCCGGAGGGAGAGGCCAGCGTCACAGAGGTAAGTCCGGCGTCCTTGAGGGCCTTCATGTAGGCATCGAGCGCCTGATTCCGGTCTGCCGTCGGCGGGATGCGTGCTTGCGTGAGCTGAATGATCTGGAGGAGGTCAGAGGTCTGCCCAGCCACGTAGGCTTTGACCTTCCGGTTATGGTCGACGTAGGCCACCATCAAGATGGCGCTCGTGCACGCCATGGTCAGAAACATGACCAGCGCCAGGCGAGTTCGGAAACGCAGGTTCGCTGCCAGCCGTCTCAATGCAGGCCCTTCCGTGGCACGACGCCTCTCCGGCGGAGTCAGTTTTTCATTGTATCGGAAGGATGAGGTGGGGTCAACGCGGCGACTGGAAAGGAGTTGGCTCATCTCCGTGCGTCAGTGCCCAATCGGATTGGAATCGCACCAGGGTACACGAATATCCCCCTTAAAGAGAAAACCCCCGGCACACACCTCCGGGGGTTCGCAGTCCGAGGCTTGGCCCCGGACTGCAAGACTCCAGCGCGGCACGAGGAGCAAGCCGGTTACGACTTGGCGGGTTCCGCGGCTTTCTTCTCTTTCTTTTCTTTCTTTACTTTCTTTTCCTTCTTCTGCTTCTTCTCCTTCTTCTCAGCCTTGGGGGCAGCAGTGCCACCCGCTGCTTCCTGGGCAAACACTGGCATCGCCAGTGAGAAGAGCAACGCGAAGGTGAACAACAGTGTGAGGAGTTTCTTCATTGCGGACAACCTCCTTTTAGACTTGAGTACGCTTGCCTTCGAAGCACGGCAATGACCAATCGACCCGGGCTTGCCCGGCCAGCTCAACGCGTTCATAATCAAGGAGATAGACGAGCGAGCAAGGAACGAATCCGTCCACCCCAGGCCCTTCAGCCACGCCTGACTACACGAATTCGTGTACACACGCACCATCTGGTACGGCCGGGGGGTAGGAGAGAAACCGTGCTGGGAGACGGAAGCGCTAGTCCCTGGTAGTGATCTGGAAGATCTTCGCCTCGACGAAGAGCTGGAAGAGCACCGGATCGAGCAGTTGGGATTTCACCTCCTGCCCGATGATGTCCAAAGCGCGCTCGACTGGCACGGCCCGCTTATAGGGTCGGTCGCGGGCGGTCAAGGCGTCGTAAATGTCCGAGATGGTCATCATTTTGGCCTGGAACGGGATCTCCTCGGACTTCATGCGGTAAGGATAGCCGCTACCGTCCAGCTTCTCGTGGTGCGCCTTGGCAATGAGCGGGATATTTCGCAACTCCTTGGTCCACGGGATCTGGCTCAAGAAGCGGAAGCTGTGGATGACGTGCGACTCGATCTGCACCCGCTCCTCGGGGTCGAGGCTGCCTTTGGGGATAGTGAGGAAACGCAACTCCTCGGGAGTCACCAGGGGTTCCGTAGGTCCGGCAGGATCCTGGAAGGTCCAGCCCGCGATCTCCACGAGTTTTTCGGAGATTTTCTCGGGCAGGACGGTCGGTTCGTTAGCCTTGGTGACATGCTCCAGGAACTCATCCAGTTGTTGCAGCTCTTGACGCTGGGCGGTGTCGATCTCAGCAAAGAACGGCTCGTAATTCTGGTTCCCGTGGGCGAGCAGGTGGTCCACTCTCTTGCGGTAGGCATCCAGCTCCAGCACCTTGCGGATGTACTGGAACCGTTTCCTGACCAGCTCCATCTGGGAGGGATAGAGCTTCTTGGCCTTTACCAGGACCTCTTCGCGCACGCCGACCTTGCCGAAGTCGTGCAGGATGGAGGCGTAGCGAATTTCCCGGATGTCCTGCCGGGTGAAATGAATCTCCCGGTAAGGCCCCACGTCAGATCGGTCCACCACCTCGGCCAGGCCGACCGTTAACTTGGCCACGCGTTCGGAGTGACCGAAGGTGGTAGGATCGCGGGATTCAATCGCGGTCACCGAGGCCTTAACAAAGCCTTCAAACAGGTTCTGGATGTCACGGTAGAGGAGGTTGTTTTCCAAGGCCACGGCTGCCTGGCTGGCCAGCGACGCCGCCAACTCCTGGCTCCGCGCTGAAAACGGGATCACCTCCCGGTGCACCACCTTGGCGGAAGTCAGCTTGACCGCCGGTTCTTTCTTGGCGTTGATCAGTTGCAGGACGCCAATGACCTCATCCTTCTGGTTCTTCATCGGGACTACCAGCATGGATTTGGTCCGATAGCCAAATTTCTCGTCGAACTCGCGATTCATCCGGAAGGGGAGATTACGAATCCGGTAAGCGTCCTTGATGTTCAGGATCTTCCCCGTGGCGGCTGTGTAACCGGCGACGCTGCGCGTGTCGATGGGCAGGGTGAACTGGCGGAAGGGAGCAGCGTGGCTGTCACTCTGGGTGAGTTTGAAGACCAGATG
>JBEKCQ010000162.1:0-7734 GCA_050014795.1 Terriglobia bacterium
GGAACTCGAAAAGCTCGCCAAGTCCGACCCACAGAATGTGCTCTATCCGTACTGGCTGGGGCGGCTGGACTACGATGCTATGCAGTTCACTTCAGCGGTGGCCAACTTCCGCCAAGCCCTCGTTCTCGATCCCAACTTCATGAAAACGTATGACAACCTTGGACTTTGCTACGAAGCCCTGGGGAAATATGACGAGGCCATCAACACCTATCAGGAAGCTATTCGTCGGAATCGCGAGAAACTCCCTAGCTCGCCCTGGCCCCCCTTGAACCTGGGAACTCTCCTCATCAAACTGGGCAGGTTGGAAGAAGCTGAGGGCGTGCTGAGAGAGTCCCTTCGCTACGATCCGCAATTCCCCCAGGCACACTACCAAATGGGACTGCTGCTCGAAAAGCAGAAGAAGGATGAAGCGGCCATCACAGAGCTCCGGCAGGCCGCAACCCTGAGCCCAACCTACGCCGAACCACACTACGTGCTGGGAAGAATCTATCAGCGTCGGGGTGATAAACAGAACGCCGAGGCCGCTTGGGCCACCTTTCAGAAACTGAAGCTGGAGAATCCCAAAGAACGGCCGCACTAGGCTCGCAGTCCGAGGGCACTCCCCACACCCTTCCCGTGGTATGCTACCGCCCTCGCGCAGAACTTAACCCGGATTTCCGATTTGAGTCTCGCCTATTAAGTCTCTGCTGATCTCCGACGCCTCTGTTCATGTGGGTTTCAACGTGCTGAAGATGTCCCGGAGGTCAGCACCCTATGGGTGAGAAACAAAACCAGCCATTTCAGCTCTCTTTCAACAGCTCCATGAAAGTCGATTTTCGGGGATCACGGGTCACTTCCGACGGTGGCCTGATTCTGGTTCGTGAGTTGGACGAAAGTTTGGGCTTCGGTGATCTCATCACCCAACACCTGACCGACTCCCGGCGCGGGAAGAACACGCAGCTTCCGCTGGCGGACCTGTTGCGCCAGTCCGTTTACAGTCGGATAGCGGGCTATGAGGATGTGAACGACGCCGAGCGGCTCTCGCAAGATCCGACGTTTCGGCTGATCGGTTCTGAGAAGATCTGGGAACGTGGGGCGGTGCTGCCCCGGAGGAGCGGCGGCTGGTCCTTGACCAGCTTGCAGCAGCGGCCAGTGAAGACGGGCGGCCGGCTGATCAAGCACGCGCGGTATTACTGGCTGCTGCTGGCGGAGAGCCATCTGACGCGGCGGCTCTATGGAGCCATGCTATGCAGGATCGCGGCGCTACCCTCGTCAGCCGGGTAGGCGAGCCGCAGACCCGAGCAGATTTCGGCGACGGGGAAGGCAGGGGAAGGGAAAGTTTCGGAGGAATCAGTTGGAAAAACGGCCGCGTCGGGCTTTGGGATTCTCGACAGAGGTACAACTGGACACTTCCGGGGTCGCTGGAGGCACCGAGCATTGAAAAACCTGGCTGGACAATTGCATGCAGAGGCGATTGGCGTTATGTTCCCGGTCGGCCAGAAGTCATAATGGAAATTCTGGGTAAACGCTTTCTTGAATTCGCATATTTTGCCGCGACGAAACGCGCCTCACTTTGCGGAAGGGATCAAGGCCTAAAGGGCGACCCACACTCCCGGAGGAGAAGAGATGGTCTATACACTCGCTTGTAGATTAAGACCGGCAATGCACTGCCGGAGACGTAAGGTTTCCACGCTCTGGAAGGCGAGAGTCTCGTCCGTAGAACGCTCCCTTTTGCGTGCTTGTTTTACTTTTCCCTCCCTGGTTCTGACGCAAAGGGCATCGCTTGTCGTGCGTCCACTTCTGGTGATTTTCGTTTTGATAGGAATGGCCCTAACTGCGCCTGTTGTTGCCGCGCAGAAGGTTCAATTGTCAGTTGACGGGTCCAAGGCCGGAGCGAAGATCGACCGCAACATTTTCGGCCAGTTCGCTGAACACCTCGGTCGCGGAGTTTATGAGGGCATATGGGTGGGTCCAGATTCCCCAATCCCCAATACCCGCGGCATCCGCAACGACACGGTTGCCGCGCTCAAGGCGATCAAGGTGCCGAACGTGCGCTGGCCGGGTGGGTGCTTCGCGGATGAATACCACTGGCGCAAGGGCATCGGCCCGCAGCGAACGGTGACGCTCAATCCCAACTGGGGCGGCGTGATCGAGCCGAACACCTTTGGAACGCATGAATTCATGGACTTCCTCGACCAGATTGGCGCGCAAGCCTACATCTCGGTCAACGTCGGCTCCGGCACTCGGCAGGAAGCCGCCGAATGGCTGGAGTATTTAACGACCGCTCAGCCGACCACTCTCGCCAAGGAGCGCGCCGCCAATGGTCATCCTGCTCCCCATAACGTCGCGTTTCTTGGCATCGGTAACGAAAGCTGGGACTGCGGCGGCAACATGACGCCCGACTATTACCTGACCCAACTTAAGATCTACAGCCGGTTCGTGCGCAATTTCAATCCAGCGCAGCAGGACAGGCAGCAGATGCTGAAGATCGCCGTAGGCCCCGGCGGCGGCGAACCCCGCTGGACCGACTGGACGGAAACCATTATGAAGGCCTATCAGCATCACCAGTGGAGCTGGGACCTCAATGGCCTTTCGCTGCACTCCTACACGGTCGTGAAGTGGCCACCCTCGTATGCGTCGGTGGGGTTCGGAGAGACCGAGTACGCTCAGATTCTCAAGTCCACCCTGGACATGGATGACCTGATCACAAAGCACTCGGCCATCATGGACAAGTACGACCCGCAAACGAAGGTCGCCCTCGTGGTGGATGAATGGGGCGCCTGGTACGCGCCGTCACCCGGCACCAATCCGGGCTTCCTGGTCCAACAGAACAGCCTGCGAGACGCCATCCTGGCTGCGCTGAACCTGAACATCTTTGCGCGCCATGCCGACCGCGTGCGGATGGCCAACATCGCCCAAATGATCAACGTGCTGCAGGCGATGATCCTGACGGACAAAGACAAGATGGTTCTCACCCCGACCTACTACGTCTTCAAGATGTATGTGCCGTTCCAGGATTCCACGTTCGTGCCGGTCACATTCGACGCGGGCACCTACGTGCACGACAACATCAGCTTGCCGCGCGTGGATGCCATCGCGGCAAAAGGTAAAGATGGGATGCTGTGGTTGGAGGTCACAAATGTCGATCCCAATGAACCGGTCGAGATCGAGTTGAACCTAACTGGTATCACCGCCAAGTCTGCCGCCGGAGAAACGCTAACTGCGCCCAAGGTGGACAGCGTCAACACCTTCGACGCGCCCCATACAGTTGTGCCGAAGCCCATTTCGGCGAAGGTTCAAGGCGGCAAGCTGACTCTGAAACTCGAGCCCAAGTCTGTGACCGTAGTGGCAGTTGAGCAATGACACAACTTGAAGATAACGATCCGGGAGTGTGAAGGGCAGTGGCAGGCCCCTGTGATCGAACCGCATGGTTGCAATCGGACTTTAATGAGGAGAGTAGAGATGAAGCAGCTTGGGATGTTGGTGTTCCTGTTGGCCGGTCTTTGCTACGCACAGGTATCGGAGGATTTTCAGCCTGCTGAGACTAACGTTTGGGGATCGGAATATCCGCGCGTTGATGGTGCGGGGAGAGTGCAAATCCGCGTGAAAGCTCCCGATGCCACGAAGGTCAAGGTGAATTTCTGGAGCGGGCCGAAGGTGGATATGGTGAAACAGCCGGACGGATACTGGACCGTCACGACACCTCCCCTTGTTCCCGGCTTGCATTACTACACCTTGATCATCGACGGCGCGGAAGTCAGCGACACCAACAGTCACGCCTTCTTTGGTGGAGGTAAGTCCGCAAGTGCCGTAGAAGTTCCGGAGCCCGGCTCTACTTATTATTCGATTCAGGAAGTGCCCCACGGCCAGGTCCGTGAGGTTTGGTATTACTCAAAGGTGACGGGAACCTGGCGGCACGCACTTGTCTATACACCGCCGAAGTACGATGAGCAGACCAACGTGCGCTATCCCGTGCTCTATTTGCAGCATGGCGCCGGCGAAGATGAGACCGGATGGACAAAGCAGGGTCGCGCGAATTTCATCCTCGACAATCTGATCGCGGCCGGGAGTTGCCGGCCGATGATCCTGGTGACGGCCTATGGTTACGCCAGGCGCGCCGGCCAACCTGCTCCTGATCTGACTGGAAAACCCTTTGGTTCTCCCGAGATGATGAAGGCCATGCAGGAGATGGCAGCTGCGTTTGAAGATGATGTGACACAGGTCCTGATCCCATACATCGATTCCAACTTCAGGACACTCCCGGATCGCGATCATCGCGCGATGGCTGGCCTTTCCATGGGAGGAATGCAGACATTCCAGATTACGCTCAATCATCTCGATCTCTTCTCCTACATTGGGGGCTTTAGTGGAGCGGGTGGGCCACTGGTACTCGGTAACCAGAAGCTGGACCCGAAGACCGCCTACAACGGTGTGTTTGCTGATCCGGCCGCTTTCGCGAAGAGAGTGCATTTGCTGTGGCTGGGTGTCGGAACGGAGGAACCCGAGAGGATGCGCACCGGGCTCCAGAGACTACATGCTTCACTCCTCGAAGCGAATATTCAGCACGTCTACTACGAATCACCGGGTACAGACCACGAGTGGCAGACGTGGCGCCGCGATCTCAAGGATTTTGTACCAAGGCTTTTTCAACAAGGCGGCCAATAGACGGTTGAGCAGAGTCGATCTGCAGGCTGGCCAGTTGGAGAGCACGAATGCAGATGAGGTGCCCGAGATTTTGTACCATCTGAAGTGAGACAGTCTACATCACAGCTTGAGGCTGTGAGATCTGATTTGCTGCCACCAGGGGGCTATAGAGTCTGTGTGATAACCTTGATTTCCATTGAGGTATCTGGCGAGCGCAAAGGGGGAAACACGATTTAAGGCTTAAACTCATTGATACAATATCTGGGCGTGATATCCAGGTGCTCGTCCCAATGAAGGGGGAGCCGTGGAAAGCAGGGAGGTATCTGGCAGGTATCGCACCTCACTGTGCTTAGGAACGGGAGCACAAGAAAATGAGTGACGCGACCGAGAAACAATCCTCCGAATTGGAAGCCATTGAAACCAGGGAATGGCTGGAGTCGCTGGACTACGTGCTCGAGCGAGGCGACGCGGAACGGGTCGGGCGTCTCCTCCGCGAGCTGAACATCCACGCCCGAAAAGCCGGCGTCGAGGTGCCCTTCACAGCCAACACGCCCTACGTCAACACCATTCCGGCCGAAAAGCAGGTTCCCTTCCCCGGCAGCCGGGAGATTGAACGGCGCATCAAGAGCCTGATTCGCTGGAACGCGATGGCCATGGTGGTGCGTGCCAACCGTGAAGCCAGCGGTATTGGAGGACACATCTCGACTTACGCCTCGGCCGCAACCCTGTATGAAGTCGGATTCAACCATTTCTTCCGGGCCCGAGGCGACGGCCAAGAGGGCGATATCGTTTACTTTCAGGGTCACGCCTCGCCGGGGATTTACGCGCGCGCCTTCCTGGAGGGGCGCCTCTCGCCCGAGCAGTTGGCAAACTTTCGGCGAGAACTAAAACCTGGAAGCGGGCTTTCCTCCTATCCCCACCCTTGGCTGATGCCCAACTTCTGGGAATTCCCCACCGTCTCTATGGGCCTCAGTCCGATCATGGCCATCTACCAGGCGCGGTTCAACCGCTACCTGGAGGATCGCGGCCTCAAGCGACCCTCCGACGCCAAGGTCTGGGCCTTCGTGGGTGACGGCGAGACGGACGAGCCGGAATCTCTGGGGGCTATCACGCTAGCTGCCCGCGAGAAACTGGATAACCTGATTTTCGTTGTCAACTGCAACTTGCAGAGGCTCGACGGCCCGGTCCGGGGCAACGGCAGTATCGTTCAGGAACTGGAAGCTGCCTTCCGGGGCGCCGGTTGGAACGTGATCAAGGTCCTCTGGGGCGACGACTGGGATCCCCTGCTGGCCAAGGATGACGAAGGCCTTCTGGCCAGGCGCATGGGAGAGGTAGTGGACGGGGAGTATCAGAAGTATTCCGTCGAGCCGGGAAGCTACGTCCGCCAACACTTCTTCGGCGCCCACCCGCGCTTGCTGGAAATGGTGAAGCACCTCTCCGACGAGCAACTCCGTAAGCTGCGGCGCGGGGGACACGATCCCGAAAAGGTTTATAACGCCTACAAAGCCGCGGTCGAGCACAGAGGCTCGCCCACGGTCATCCTGGCACGGACCATCAAAGGCTACGGGCTAGGTGAAGCCGGAGAAGGCAAGAACATCACTCACCAGCAGAAGAAAATGAACGAGGAAGAACTACGCGAGTTTCGGAGCCGCTTCGGAATCCCCATCTCCGACGAAGAGGTGGCCCAAGCCCCCTTCTACAAGCCTCCCGATGATAGCCCGGAGATGAAGTACCTGCACGAGCGCCGGCGGGCGCTCGGTGGTTACATGCCGGCCCGCACGCCCAGGTGCAAACGATTGGAAGCGGATCTGGAAGAGACCTTCCAGGAGTTCTACAAAGGCACCGAAGACCGCGAAGCCTCAACCACCATGGCGTTTGTGCGAATGCTTTCCAAGCTGCTTCGCGACAAGGAAATCGGAAAGCTGATTGTTCCCATCGTCCCCGACGAGGCCCGCACTTTCGGCATGGAAGCGTTGTTCCGGCAGGTGGGCATCTATTCGCACCCCGGACAGCTTTACGAGCCGGTGGACCGAGATACCCTGCTTTACTACAAGGAGGCCAAAGACGGGCAGATCCTGGAAGAGGGCATCACGGAAGCGGGTGCGCTGGCCTCGTTCATCGCGGCCGGGACGGCCTGCCTGACTTACGGCATCAACACTATTCCTTTTTTCATCTTCTACTCGATGTTCGGGTTCCAGCGCGTCGGCGACCTAATTTGGGCCGCCGCCGATTCCCGCTGCCGGGGTTTCCTGCTGGGCGGAACTGCGGGGCGCACCACGCTGGCGGGAGAAGGTCTGCAACATCAGGACGGAAACAGCCATCTCCTCGCCTACCCGATTCCCAACCTCCTGGCCTACGACCCAGCCTTTGCCTTCGAGATCGCGGTCATCATCCAGGAGGGAATCCGCCGGATGTACGACGATGGGGAAAGCATCTTCTATTACATCACGCTCATGAACGAACCCTACGTGATGCCGTCGATGCCGGAAGGCGCGGCCGACGGAATCCTCAAGGGCATGTATCGATTCAAGGCTTCAGAGAACCAGAAGGCAACGCTCCGCGCTCAACTCTTCGGCAGTGGAGCCATCCTGAACGAAGCGCTGAAAGCGCAGAAGATACTCGAAGAAAAGTACGACGTGGCCGCTGACGTCTGGAGCATCACCAGCTACAAGGAGCTATATCGCGATGGGCACGAGGTGGAACGCTGGAACCGGCTTCACCCTACCGAACCTCCCAGGGTGCCTTACGTCGCCGCGTGCCTCCAGGACGCGCCGGGCGTCTGCGTGGCGGCCTCGGATTACCTGAAGGCGCTGCCGGATTCCATCTCCCGCTGGTTCCCCCGACCGCTCGTGTCCTTGGGCACGGATGGGTTCGGCCGGAGTGACTCTCGCAGCGCTCTGCGTAACTTCTTCGAAGTGGACGCGCGACACATCACGCTGGCCACACTCGCCAGTTTGCTCCAGGAAAAGAAGGTCAAGCCTGAGCTCGTTCAAAAAGCGATGCAGGAGATGGAGATTGACCCGGAGAAGGTTAATCCCCTGTTTGCCTAGAGGAAGCAACCATCATGGCGACCGAATTCAGACTGCCTGAGCTTGGTGAGAACATCGAATC
>JBEKCQ010000163.1:0-9593 GCA_050014795.1 Terriglobia bacterium
TCCCCCCCATTCATCATTCGTTATTCAGCATTCATCATTCCCTCTGGCCTTCTGCCTTCCCCCTTCCCCGTTCATCATTCACTATTCAGAATTCATCATTCCCTCGTGTCCCCTGTTCCCTGCCCTTTTTCCCCTTGCAACGCCCTGCGAGTAGATGTACATAGGAACGATAACGCGGCGGCAATACGCGCGACTATGCGCTGCGATTGTCCGACCGGCCGCAAGCGGGGCGTGCTGGGAAGAGGAGCAACCGCACACATCGCAAAGAGCGCGATGTATCCGCCACCCGCGGGGAGCAACTATGAAAGTCTTCTTGAGTTGGTCTGGGCCCACCAGCAAGGCGTTGGCCCGGGCCCTTCGGGATTGGCTGCCTATGGTGATTCAAGCCGTGAAACCCTGGATGTCAGAGCGGGATATTGGGCCAGGCGAGCGGTGGGGGACGGAGGTCGCTGGGGAATTGGCCGAAGCCAAGTTTGGGATCATTTGCCTCACGCCGGATAACTTGACCGAGCCTTGGATCCTGTTCGAAGCGGGGGCTTTGTCGAAGACCCTCGAGACCACTTACGTTTGCCCATATCTGTTCAGAGTTCCGGTAGCAGCCCTTCAGTACCCGCTTGCCCAGTTCCAGGCCGTATTGGCTGACGAAGCGGGCTCCTTGAGCATAATTCGAGGAATTAACGGGGCATCAGGGGACCGCAGACTTTCAGAGGAGGCCTTAAAGGGAGCTTTCGACGTTTGGTGGCCTAAGCTGCGGGCAAAGTTAGACGCGATACCCCAACAGACTCAAGGTGCAAGCCCAGCCCGACCTGAACGGGAGATTTTGGAGGAAATTCTCCAACTTATTCGAGGTATGGTGAGAACGGCGGAGGAGCAAAGGCAGAGACGGTTTATGGAATCGATGATGGGTCGAGCAAGAGGTGCCTCCGGCTTCGGCACCGTGGGAGTTCCTTTCTCGAGCTTAAGGGGCGTTGGAGGACTGAAGCAGACTTTTGACCTTCCTGACGTGGAACCGCCGGAGGTTGAAGTAAAGTCTCCTGAACCGGAACCCGCCGGACCAGAGGAGCCTGAACCAGAACCTCCAGAACGAAAATCATAGGCGAGTGGCGCAGACATCGTTCGTTTATGTCTGCGATGGCTCCCATGCTGTCACCCTGATTCCGTCAGGGGACGGAAGAAGGGTCTCGGCAGTTCCTTCCGGCTGGCTGGCGCAGACCTTCCGTTTCAGGTCTGCGAAGCGCTGTTTATTTTCGTTCCTAAGCCGCAGACCCAAAGGGTCTGCGCCATCCTGTGATTCAGAGTCTTATGAGCACGATAACCTGGAATGCGGTCGAGAGAATATTCGCTCTCATTGGTGGAGTTGGCGGTGTACTAGGTATTTGGGCTCTCCTCCGCACACACTGGTTGACTCGGCCGAAGATCATGCTCTTGCAGCATCATGCTTGGGGCCACACTGACTTTCATCGCCTAGACACTCGCCTGCAACTGGGAGTCACGATCCTTGTATCGAATCCTCGGGCACACCCAAACGCAATTATCCGGTGGTCTGCTGAAGTCGAACTTACAAACGGCGAGAAGCGCACGGTTGAAGTGCCTATGGGTGAATTGGTGGGTGCTGCAAAAGGACCTTTGCCCTACGGTACTGTCCCGCTGGCCCTGCCTCCATTTTCGTCCATTCCAACCGCTCTTTGTCTGTTTGAATTGCCAGTGGACACCAGGATCCCCTTGAATCTAACGGTTATCGCTACTGACCTTCACAACCGAAAGTACAAGGGGAGAATCTCAGCAGCTCTGCAAGGCAGTTAATCGCACGCGGGTGGCGCGGGCATTGCTTGTTGATGTCTGCGAAGGTTGCGGACTGCGGGGATTCTTCACTGTCGTTCAGAATGACAAGCGCCCCATGCTGTCACCCTGAGTCCGTCAGGGGACGGAAGAAGGGTCTCGGCAGTTCCTTCGCATGATACGGCGGTTCTTCGCTGGCGCTCAGAATGACAGCGTTGGGAATGGTGGGATTCTTCGCGGAGTTTACCCTGAGCGAAATCACAAGGAGCTGCGCTCAGGATGACAAGCGTATGGGCTCAGAATGACAAGCGCCCCAGGCTGTCACCCTGAGTCCGTCAGGGGACGGAAGAAGGGTCTCGGCATTTCCTCGGTTAAATGCGGGGATCCTTCGCGGAGTCTACCCTGAGCGAAATGAAAACGATCCTTCGCTACGCCCTACGCCATACGGCGCGGGGCTGCGCTCAGGATGACAAGCGAATGGGCTCAGAATGACAAGCTCCCCATGCTGTCACCCTGAGTCCGTCAGCAGACGGAAGAAGGGTCTCGGCATTTCCTCGGTTAAATGCAGGGATTCTTCGCGGAGTTTACCCTGAGCGAAATGAAAACGATCCCTCGCTGCGCCCTGCGCCATACGGCGCGGGGCTGCGCTCAGGATGACAAGCGAATGGGCTCAGAATGACAGGCGCCGCATGCTGTCACCCTGAGTCCGTCAGCAGACGGAAGAAGGGTCTCGGCAGTTCCTTCGCATAATACGGGGATTCTTCGCGGAGTTTACCCTGAGCGAAATGAAAACGATCCTTCGCTGCGCCCTGCGCCATACGGCGCGGGGCTGCGCTCAGGATGACAAGCGAATGGGCTCAGAATGACAGCCGCGCTGGCTGGCGCAGCGGGTAGCCACGACGAGTGTCTTCTCTCGTCGTGGGTACTTGACTTTCCCCGACCACGAGCCCACGATTAATCGAACCGCCGATTCATCGCGGCTAGCAGTTCACCGCAGGCAAGCTCAGGGCGGCGAGTGTCGATTGCTTGACTCCATAGAGGCTTACGCCAGCGCTTGGCGACTAGGAGGTGCCAATGACTAAGCCTATCAGGCACGCACTGCTTTGGAGCACCAAGGTCTGTTTCAGTGTTGTTCTAGCGTCTCTGTCCGCGTCGCTAGGAAGGGCAGACACAATCCCTCTGAGCGACCTCTTGGCGGGTCAACCCCTGACGGTTGGTTACCTCCAGTTTAGCTTCAGTGGATACTCGTCTCAGTACGTCCTTTACAATTCGCTTGGCAGTCCCTATTTTGTGGACAACGCTCCTGTCGATCCGAGCCAAATCACCATCACTTCCCTCACGGACGATCCGCAGAACGTAGGCTTTAGTGTGAGCGGTGCCGGCGGAACGCCTTTTTCTCTTTCGGGGGCCTCCGGGGCTTCGCAGACTTCACTGAACATGTGGTTTTCGTTCGAGGCAACTGATACATCGAGGTACTATCTCACGGGGACCACGACATTGATGCAAACGCCGATAATCGGTTCGTTTGGGGTCATTGCAGGTGACGACTGGTTGGATTTTCCTCCAGGGGGTGTGGCTCAGGATGTCTGTTACAACGATCCTCGCAACCCTGGATTGCCCATCCAGTGTTTTTATAACCCGGTTGCTTTCTCGCCTGAGCTTCCTGGTGTTGGAGGACAAGTTCACCTAAACCTAACCGTGTTCGGCAGCGGCGCGGTTTCGTACGACTCCGTCGAGTACAGGTTTTCCCAATCCCCCACCGAAATCCCTGAACCTGGCAGCATGCTGCTCCTAACTACCGGGTTTGCATTTCTTGTTGGTTTCCGTCGAAAAAGCAAACGGGTGGCGCAGACCTCGCCCTTGAGGTCTGCGGCTGTTAACAAACATTGACATTTAACGAAAGGCCCCGGACTTGAAAAACCAAGTCCGCGCTCCCTGCTGAGCGCAATGACAAGGATCCTTCGCTGCGCCCTGCGCCATACGGCGCGGGGCTGCGCTCAGGATGACAAGCGTATGGCCTCAGAATGACAAGCGCCCCATGCTGTCACCCTGAGTCCGTCAGCAGACGGAAGAAGGGTCTCGGCAGTTGCTTCCGGCCGGCTGGCGCAGACCTTTCAGTTCAGGTCTACGAAGCGCTGGCTATTTTCGTTCCTATGCCGCAGACCCGAAGGGTCTGCGCTATCCTGTGGTAAGATGAGCGGGACGGGTATCTAAGTAGTCACGACTGGCCGCGCGGCGGCGGCTGGAAATAGATTTGCCCGCACACATCGCAGGGAGCGCGATGTATGCGCCACCCGCGGCTAGGAATAGTGCCGGTTTGCAGGATAGAATGAAAGGAACGATGACTGAGCTGATTCAGGTTGAAGTGTGCTGTCCTCCCACCGGGCGGCCGGTCTGGCTGAAGGTTGGTCTGCCGCGCGGTGATAAATCCCACGAGTTGAAGCATTTGATGCAGCGGCTGGACCTGAACCAGCGATTTTTCGCTGCCACTCCTCGAGTATTCACGGGCAAGGTGAAATGAAATCCCTCCCTCCGCCCGTCCCAGGACGGCTGGCCTGGGCGTTGCTGCTCATATCGGTTCTCTTGGCCGCTCTGGGTTGCGGATGGCACCCACTCAAGGCGCTTGACCTACACGTTTATTATGCAACCGCCAGGAGCTTCTTCGACCATTCCGGCCCCATGTATGGTCCGAATGATGTATTCGGCTGGCCGATGCTCTATCGTTACCCGCCCTTGTTTCTTTGTCTGTTCCGGCCGTTCGCGCTTCTGCCGCTCAGTGCGGCTGCAGGCTTATGGGCTGGGCTGAAGGTCTTTCTACTGGGGCCTCTCCTGTGGCTCTGGTACCGGCGATTTCCTCCCACTCGTTTCCTCCCCGCTATCTCGTTCTCCGCTCTGTTGCTCCTGCCCTATTTCGTCCACGAATTGAAAAGCGGGAACGTGCAATTCCTTCTCGTCGAACTCGTGTGCTATGCGCTCCTGCTGTCGGATGAGCATCCCATCGTCAGCAGCTTGTTGCTGGGCCTGGCAGCGGCGGTCAAGGTCTGGCCGCTGTTTGTTCTTCCCTATCTCGCGGTGCGTGGGCGTTGGCGTATCGGTATTCAGGCTTCGTTGGCCACGGCACTTTTTACGATTGCGCCGGCTTTGTGGCTCGGCTGGAAGACAACCTTTCATCTGCTGGCTCAGTGGTTCGTTCAGGAACAACGCATCAACGCCTTGCTCGGGGACAGGTGGTACCCGAGCCAGTCCCTGCGGGGTGTCATGCTCAGGTATTTCACCTCGATGAACTATTCCGATCTTCCCGACAGCAATTATCGGCTCGTCAATTTTGTGTCGTTGCCATCCTGGGAGGTGCGACAGTTTTGGCTAGTCCTCGCGGTGCTCTTGGTCCTGTTCTCGTTGGCCTGTGTTTATCGGTGTACAGATGATGCCGCTGCCTACTCTATTTTCTTTTGTTTTCTGCTGATGCTCGAACCTAACGTCCATCGGTCTATTTATGCCACGTTGCTCTGGCCAGCCCTGTTTGCGGGAATCATAATGACGGACCCCAGAGCTTCACCATTTAGACGATGGGTCCTCTTGGCTGCGGCGGCCCTGGCTGTTCTTGTGCCACTCGTTCCGGGATCCGCCTTTCAACGACTCGCCCAGGTTTTGGGATTCGACTTTCTTGCCGTTCTGCTTCCCCTTACCCTGGTGGTCGTGACCTATGCGTCGCGGCGGTTTTCCCTGCCTCCGGCACGCCGGCAGGAGGGTAGCAATTTGCAGGCAGCGGCGTAGCGCAGAGTCGCCGACTGGCGCAGACCTTTAAGTTCAGCGGGTAGCCACGACGAGTGTTTTCTCTCGTCGTGGGTCTTTGGCTTTCCCCGACGACGAGCCCACGACGAATCGAACCGCCGATTCGTCGTGGCTACCCGCCTCACATAATGCGGGGATTCTTCGCGGAGTTTACCCTGAGCGCAATGACAAGGATCCTTCGCTGCGCCCTGCGCCATACGGCGCGGGGCTGCGCTCAGGGCGACAAGCGCGGAGGTCGTTCTTCCAGGCCCGGAGGGCCGACAGAGTGTAGCCCAGGGCGTGAGCCCTGGGATTACAGGGCCCCCTTCCCCTTCACACCCCCTCCCCTGCCGACGCGGGGGAGGGGGTGAGGGGGAGAGCGGCGTACTCGCAAACCCACGGCCAACGCCGTGGGCTATATTCTGCCACCCCTGTCGGGGCTTCGAGTGACGTGGCGCGGAGTTGCTCCTCGATGTCGACGAATCTTCCCATGCTGTCATCCTGAGTCCGCCGCATGACGGACGAAGGGCCTCGGCATCTTCCCAGCTAAATACGGCGATTCTTCGCTTCGCCGGTCCGCTGACAAACTTCGCTCAGGATGACAGCGCGGCGAATTCAGAATTCATCATTCGTCATTCGTCAATCTTCAATCGACAATTGCATCACCCCACGAAGCGCAGGGCGTCGGCGATGCTGGTACGCGCGGCGCGGAGGGCCGGGACGAGCGTGCTCAGCACGCTGATGAGGATGGCGGCCACGAACGCGAAAAGCACGCCGGACAGGCCGACCTCAAGATTCACGAGCAGCCCGCCGCCAATCGTGATTCCGGCGAGCGCCCGGCACACGGCCCAAGCGCCCAGGCTGCCCACGATGGCTCCGGCGAAGGAGAGCACGAGAGTTTCGGCGGCGAGCATGACCAAGAGGTAACGGATCCCAAACCCCAGGGCGCGCAAGGTGGCGAGTTCCGCGGTCCGTTCGCGAATCGACATCGCCATCGAGTTCGCCACGATCAGCACGACCGCAAAAGCCACCGCACCCGAAATACCCGCCAAAATCAACTTCACGTTGCCAAACCAGGAAAGGAAATTCAGCGCAAACTGCTTCACCGTCTGCGTGAGCGTCTGGACCGGCTCGTTGCGGAACTGCTCGTCCACGCGCTTCATCAGGCCCGGCACGGCCTCTTCATTCTCGGCGAGAATCCAGAACTGTCCCGTGACGTTCGGGCGCCGCAGCACCTCATTCAGATAATCCCAATGGAAGACCAGATAGGACTGCTCCTCCTTCCCCTCGTAGATGCCACGCAGGAGCAGATCGACGCCCACGCCGAAATAGCTCGGACTGCTGACGTAGATGCGGTCGCCAACTTTCCAGCCGTATTTGTTGGCAAGAAGGCGCGAGGCGATGGCCGCCGTCTTCTCGCGCTGGAACTGTTCCTTCTGGTCGGCAGGTAGTTGCCAGCCACCGAAGAAGGTGAACACCTTGTCAGTGTCCAGCGCCAGGGAGGCAATCACCGTGTCTTCGTTCTTGTAACGCGCGTCGAACCAGAACACCTGGGTGACCGTGCGCACCCCCGGCAACGACGCGATGCGAGGCAGATAACTCATCGGCATGGGCTGAATCTGCGAAGTCCGCGCCATCACGATCATAGCCAGATGACTGCGCTCGCCCTTCGAGGCCGGCGGCTCCTGCAAAAAACGATAAACGGCCAGAAAAATCACTAGCAGCAAAATCGAAACCGCCACGCTCGCCGCCGTCAGCAACGAACGGCGACGATTGCGCAGCACGCTCTTGATAACCAGGCTCGCCAGGATCATGGGCCGCGTCTATTTTACCGCAGTGGTCAGTTGTCAGTGGCCAGTCAACAGAACAGTTGAGAGTTAAGAGTCGAGAGTGAAGACACAAGGATGCAGGATTCAAGCTTCAGAATCCGGCATTCAGAATTCAGCATTCACAGTTCAGAATTCAGAAAAGCCGCTACCTTTGCAGCTCATCGGCCAGGGCGCCGGCGTCGTAAAGCTTACGCAGCGCCTCAATCATGGCCGCGCTGTGCACAGCCACAGAGCGGTTATTCTCGTCGTTATAGACGTAGTTCCCCACCAGGCTCTCGATGTTGCCGTCGAAGATGAGGCCGACCAGTTCGGCGTTCCGGTTGATGACTGGCGAGCCGGAATTTCCACCTGTCGTATCGCACGTGCTGACGAAATCGAGCGGCGTGGTGAGGTCGAGAGCATTCTTGCGCTCCAGGAAACGCGCCGGCAACACGTAGGGCCCCTTCAGGCCGAAGCTGTAGGCGCGGTCGTAGAGGCCGTAAAACGTGGTCTGGGGCGGCGCCTGCGTGCCGTTCATGGGATAACCCTTCAAACTGCCGTAGGTGAGCCGCAGGGTGAAGGTGGCATCGGGATAGGTCGACTTGCCGTACACGGCAAACCGCGCCTTGCCGATCTTCTCGCCGGCCGTGGTCTCCACACTCTCGATGCTGTCCTCGTACCATTTCCGCATTTCCCGCACGGCGGGTTCGATGCGTCGGGCGAAGACGATGAGCGGGTCAGTCGAAGCTTGCACCGCAGCCTCGCCGCCCTCCACCAGTGATTTGCGGAGGGCCGGGTCCGCGAGCTTGCTGCCGGCGATGGTTTCCTTCGCCACTTCGGCGGGACTGCGGCCCGCCAAGGCGGCCTTCACAAACGGGTCCTCCGCGCCGAGTTCATCCAGGGATTCCTGCAAGCTGTTCGTGAGGAGAGCCTTCTCCATCTCCGGATAGAAGGGCGCGGGCGAGAAGAGACGGAACCGGAGCGATTCCAGTTGCGAATCGTGGAAGTCGTTGAGCCGCTCGCCATCCGGCTTCCTCACTTCGATCACGTACTGCACGATTTGCAGGGCCACTTCGGCCATCTGTGAGCCGCGCCTGCGCAGGCTTCTGAACCGATAGGGCTTCACTTTTTCCCGTAAATTCTTCTCCGCCCCGGCCACGGCGTCCCAGGCGGGACCATAGGCTTGGGCCCACTCCGCGTTGGCCGCAACCTTGGCGCGAAAGTCGGTTTCATCCTTCTGTTTCTTGGCAATCAGCGCTTTGTCGAGCAGCCCGCTGTATTCACCGGTGAAAGCTTTGACGGAGTTCTCGATGCCGAAGATCATGCGGGTGGCTTGGCGCTTTTGTTCCGGGCCCTGCTCGGCGTATTGCCTCAGCACGCCCAGCCGGCGCTTCAGGGTCTTCAAGGTAGCAGGCAGGACGTGATCGCGCAGCGTTTCAAGTCCCGCTATGGTCGTCAGGCGATCTGTGGAACCCGGGTGGCCAGAGACAAATACCAGTTCGCCGTCAGCCGCGCCCTGGGCGCTCCATTTCAGATGGTGCGCGCTCTCCACGGGCTTCCCGTTTTCGTAGACGCGGAACAAGGCGAAATCGAGATCGTGCCTGGGGTAAGTGAAGTTGTCCGGATCACCCCCGAAGAAGGCAATCTGCTGCTCGGGTGCAAAGACCAGGCGGATGTCGGTGTACTTCTGGTAGCGATAGAGCCAGTACTCGCCGCCGCTGTAGAGCGAGACCACATCCGAGCGCAGGCCGGTCGCGTCCAGGCTTTCCTTTTCGATCTTCGCCCCCTCGGCCTTGCGGGCCTTCAAGGCCTCTTCTTCGCTCATGCCTTTTTTCACCGCACCCTGCACGCGCGCGGTGACGTCCTCGAGCGAGACCAGGACGTTCAACTCGAGGTCGGGGCATTTCAATTCCTCGGCCGCGTTGCGCGCATAGAACCCGTCTTTCACATAGTCTTTTTGCGGCGTCGAAACCTTCTGTAGCTGCCCCAGCGCCACATGATGGTTGGTCAGCACCAAGCCGCGCGGACTGACGAAAGAGCCCGAGCCGCCGTCGTTGAAACGCACGCTCGAGAGACGCACGTGCTCCAGCCACTCGGGCGTCGGCGTAAAGCCGTAACGTTGTTCGAGAAGCTTGAGCGGCGGGTTGTCAAAGGTCCACATGCCTTCCTCGGCGCGCGCGGAAGAAAGAAAGGCGCACCCCAATATGCTCAGAACCAAGAACAAGCGACGGTAAG
>JBEKCQ010000164.1:0-7282 GCA_050014795.1 Terriglobia bacterium
ACAAGGCAATGAGATACGTCGTGGGGCGGGAATGTTACTGACAACACAAGTGGTTAGCTATGGCTGCTCGATCACTTCCGTGCCGGGAGGCGGGACAAAGCGGAACAGCGCGGGGCTGAGCGTGGCATTGCGCTCGATGTGGTCGAAGGTGAAGTCCATCCGGCTGCCGTCGGCGTAGAACACCACCAGGTGGCGGATGTCGAAAGTTCCGGTCACTTCCATCAACACCTCGCTGTACATGTCATCGGCGCTGCGCTTGGGAAAGGCGCGGAGGACGCGGTTGCCGGGCTGGGCTTCGAGCCCTTCGTTGGCAAACTCGATCTTGGCAAAGACCTTGCGCAGATTCAAACGGGACAGCAAGAGTCGAAACGGCACGCGAATGTCTTCGCTCGATTTCAGGGGCGAGCGCGTCAGTTGTTTCTCCTCAGGGACATAGAGGATCAAGTGCTTCCCTGACGCCAGGAAGAGTTTGCGCTTCGGCTCGCGATAATCCCAACGCATCAAGCCGCCGCGGGCAAAATACACTGTGCCACTTTCAACGCGTGTCTTTCCGCCCCACTGGTAGGTCTGGGTGAATTCCGCGCGCAGCGCTCGCACGCCGCGATAACTCGCTTCGAGCGCGCGGACGTACGGTTCGAGAGAGGGAGCGGCCTCGGGCTGAGCCGCCTGCCCCGCGACCGCGAAGCCTGTGAGCACGCCCAGCAGCGCTCGCAGATGCCACCGTGTTCCTGGCCGACAATCAAGGTTTGGACGATTTCGCACCGGCACCTTCCGACCTCAGTTTCTGCAAAGCCGCGCGAGCCTGCGCATTCGTGGGATCAGTCTCCAGGCCCGCCTGATATTCCCGGATCGCTTCCGCCGTTCGTCTGCCCGCCGCGCACAGTTCGCCCAGGCTGAAGTGCGCATGGCTATCGAACGGCTCGACGGCGACAGCCGCCCGGAAGGCCTGCTCGGCGCGGACGCGCTCACCCTTGTCCAAGTAGATGTCCCCCAGGCCCCTGAAGCCGGTCACGTTCGGCTCGCTCTCGACCGACCGCCAGAATTGTTCTTCCGCCTCGGCCAAGCGGCCCGTCGCGAAATAGAGTTTGCCCAGCCGATTTCGCGCGTCCACGTTGAGCGGCGCGAGCGCCACCGCGGCCCGCAGTTGCAACTCGGCCTCGGCGCGCCGGCCCATCTCTTCGTAGGCCGCTCCGAGATTCAGATGCGGATCGGTGTAGTTAGGTTTCAGCCGCATGGCACGCCGCAGATATTCGACCGCCTCGGCGTAGCGCTGCTGCTTCGTCTCAGCCAATCCGAGATTGTTCAGGATGATGGCGTTCCTGGGGGCGAGTTTCAGCGCCCCCCGCCATTCCCGCTCGGCGGCCTCCACCTGCCCTTGCTTCCAATAGACCGTCCCCAGATTGTTGCGAATGTGATAAGAGGCGGGCGAGACCGCCAAAGTTTTCGTGTAAATCGTTACGTCGTCGCGCCAGTCGCGATTCCGCGTGACCACCCGGAGCGCATAGAGCACGGCCACCAGAACGAGCACTCCAAGGAGCGCCTTGCGCCGGGCGGGCCGCCGCGTCGAGGCGGCGTCCCACAGACGAACCCAGCCCCAAGCCACCAGCCAGCAGAAGCCCACCGACGGGAGATAGAGATAGCGTTCGGTGAAGACGTTGGCCGCCATCCAGCGAGGATTCAGGACCGGCGCCAGCGTCAGGAGAAGCCAGACAAATCCAAACGAGGCAATCCGGGCGCGCCGCCAGAGAGCCACGAAAATCACCGCCGCCAAAAGCAAGGCACCCAGTCCGGCGAGCACGCGCGGATCGAGCAGATTCGTGCTCCGGCGGAAAACGTAGAAAGTGCAAAGCTCGGCGGGCCACAGGAGTTTGGCGAAATACTGGCCCACAAGCGCGATGGCCGAGAGCAGGGTCTGATACCAGGTGAGGTCGGAGATTTGCAGGACGGGAGCCAGTGCGCCGAAAAACCGTACCCGAAACAGCAGGTAAGCTGCGGCCAGCATCCAGAGGAGGACATAGCGCGCCAGCTTCTGCGGCCAGGTTGTTTCCGCGCGGTCATCGCGGTAGAAGTGCTCGTAGATCGTCGCCAGCACGGGAAGGGTCAGCGCTTGTTCTTTGGACAGGATAGTCAGCACGAAACTGCCAGCCATGGCAAGCTGCGCCAGTGCTGAACGTCCGCCGGCGGGGCGAGCCACGCGCAGAAAACATCCGAAGGTGAGGAGATAGAAAAGCGTCAGCTCGAGGTCCGTGACGGCTGCCACCCAGGCCACGGATTCGCTGTGAATCGGATGGAGCGCAAACAAGCCTGCGGCCACGAGTGCCACCCGGCGGTCCCCATACATGCGCAGCGTGACCAGGAAAAGGACTCCGACGCTCGCCACGTGGAGCAGCATGCTGGCCAGGTGAAACCCGTACGCCAGCGGCCCAAAGAACTGGTAGCAGAGCAGGTAGCCGAACGTCATCATGGGGCGATAGTAGTTCGTCACGCCCTGCACGCCGACGTAGGACCAGACCGTGGTGGTGAAGATCTCCCGCAGGTGGCGGAAGCTTTGAATGTAAGGGTTGTTCAAGACCTGCGTGTTGTCGTCGTACACGAAAGAGTTGAACAGGATATTGGCATAGGGCAAGGCCGCGCAGAGGATCAGCAAGGCCAGCAGCGTGACGTCCGGCCGCGTCGCGAAGCCGCTCGCGCGCGCGGCAGAGGACGGAGGGCTGGGCGTCGCCGGCTCGGGTTGCGTGTCGAGGCCATTCATGGGCGTTCTTCAGACTTGGCCGGAGCGTCGGCGCTTTCCGTGCGCAGTCCCCAACGCCGGATTCGTTCCAGCCAGCTTGGCGGCACGGGGACTGAGAACTGGATTTCGCCAAAGCGCTTGAATAGCCAATTGGCCAGCAGGAAGCAAGGTGGGCCAAGGATGAACCCCGCGAGCACGTCCACCAGGTAGTGGTAGCGAAGATAAACGGTCGAGACCCACAAGCTCAGAACCAACGGGGACAGAATCCAGAAAAGACGCCGCGAGTTGCGATAGGCGTACAGCCAGACCACAAACGACATGCCCACGTGCAAGCTGGGAAAGACGTCGCGCATGATGCGGGCATAATCCATGAACTCCATCTGGCGGTTCACGAGGGCCAGCGGTTGCGTCAGGGGCACGGTGAACTGGTCGCGCAGCGTGTACATGGGGCCGATGGCCGGGACGAGCAGATAGCCGAGCACGCCGAAAAACGTCACCACCAGCACGCCGGCCATCATCTCGCGGAAACGCAGGCGCGACCGCCAAAGGTAGATAAAGCACGCGACGATGGGGATGTTCAGGATGTGAAAGGCGTAGGCGAACTCCATCCAGGCGGTGAGGGGCGGGCTGATGAAGCGCTGGATCGCCACGCTGGCCTGGAAACCGAAAAGCCTCTGGTCCCAGGCAATCAACTCGGCATCGCGGTCCGTGGTGACCAACAGATGTGTGGCATCGCCCCAAAGCGAGTAGTACATCATCAGGATGACCAGAAACGGGAACCAGTCGCGCAGGATTTCCCAGTAGGGATGGACGAACTCCCACAACCTCGGCCCGGACTCGGCACGGACCTCGCGCCGCGTGGCCAAGAAGTAATGGACCAGTTCCTTGGCAAGCAACAGGGAAACGGCCGGGATGATGACCAGGACATCGGCGGGGTTGAGGTTGGAGTGGCGGATACCCCGCAAGAGAACCCGCACGGCAAAGGTGATGAGGAAAAAGGTGAGGGCCACCACGTCTTCGAGGCGGAGGCGGAGGGGTAACCGGCTGCTACTGGGCATAAAGCGCCTTCAGGGCTTCGAACCGCTTGCGCGCCTCGGGTGGGAAGGGAAACCGGGACGTCTGGCCCAAGACATCCAGGGCAGCGGTGCTGTTCCCCATCAGGAAATGGACATGCGCCAAGCCCTCGACGGCCGCCTGCTGGGTCGGGAAGATCTGGAGGACCTGGAGAAACGTCCGCTGCGCTTCCGGATACTTCTGCTGCGCCATGTAGCTGTATCCCTGGAGGACATAGGCCGCGCCGTACATGCGGTTGTCACGAATCATCTGCTGGGTCAGGGGAATCACCTTGTCGTGCTGCCCCAGGAAATAGTAGGAGGCCGCCAGGCGATAGGCATCGTCCTCCTCCAGTTTTCCGCCGCTGAGCGTTCGGATGGTCGGTAGGTCCGCAACCAACGAGGCGAACTGGTGCGCCGCTGACTTGACCTGAGCCAACATCTGCCAATAACGAAGCTCTCCGGGCCGCAGTTCGACCGCTCGCAGGGCATTCGCATAGGCTTTGGCGAGCTGCGCCTGCGCCAAGTTCTTCTCGCTGGTCCAGGCATAGTTCTGGGCAGCCACATCGCTGCCGACATCCCACGCTCCCAGAATCACCAGAAGCAAGATCAGGAAATACAGCACACCCCTTACCATGCCGAACCGGTTACCCCGCCCGGCGGCAGGCACACGCAGGCCAGTCACGGCCTTGGCGGCCAGGAGGCCGAGAAAAACCAGGCTGAGCGTCTTGAGTGCCGTCCAGAAGATGAAGCGAGCCACTTCCATAGTTCAGGTCCAGTGTCACGGGCCGGAGGCTTCTACTGAAGCAGCCGCAGGTCCACTTTGCTTTCCGGCCCGAGAGCCGCTCGCCCCTCCGGGCCCACCCGGTAGGGCACGCCGGAGGGATCTCGAGGCAATGCCGGCAGGAAACCAGCGGCGACGAGTTCAGGAAACGTATGGGCCTGCCGTCCTTCCCTAGCCCGATACTGCCCTAGTAAGCGATTCAAGTGCTCCATCTCGTCCTGCGCCTGAAGCGCCACCAAATGTTCGCGCGCGCTTCTGCGGATCGACTCGTTCTCCGCCTGACGATAGATTTCTGACCAGAGCAGGCGCGAGGTTTGGATTTGCCCACCGGCCGCCGCCACGCTTGCCGCCATGGCTTTCATCCACATGGCCGCTCCGGGCCGCTCACTCCCCGTCTGAAAGGCTCGGGCCGCGTTGGCGTAATCCTTCAGGTCCCAGTAATAGATGAAGCCCAGGTCCTGCCACAAGCGCCAATAATCCGGATTGGCGACAATGCCCCGCCGCAGCAACTGCAAAGCTTCCTTGGGTTGGCCCGCTCCACCCGGAGTCTTCTCCGCCAGAAAGATGGCGCCGAAACGATAGGCAATGACGAGTTGTGGGTCCAAGTCCGTCGTGATTCGCAGCAGCGGGCCCAGCAACTCAAAGTGGGTCGCGTGGCTCAGCCGTTGGCGCCCGAAATACTGAACCGCGCGTGTCCAGTAGATGTCGGCCAGCAATCCCTCATGTCCCAGGCTCAGGCGTTGCAAGATCCGCCCGGAGGGAACATACAAGACCTCCGCGATCTTGCCCTGTGGGGCTAGTTCGCGATCAATCCCCCGCTGGAGCGGCACGAGCGCCAGAAAACTCGCGCCGAGCAGCACCCAACAGATGGGCCTCGTGCCAGGCTCCCGAAGAACGCGAATGCCGCCGGCCATCATCGGAATTCCCGCCCCTCCAGGACTAGAATGGCAGCCGAGACCAGGATGGTCCCATACAGAAGCGCGTAAAGCGAATTCGAGTACAACAGGTAGGCGGGGATTTTCTCCCCGTGGGCTACCTGGGCAATCACATTGAAATCGCCGAAATTGGGCAGCAGGTAGTAGAGGACCGCCGTCGCCTTTTCGACGACCGCACTTCCCGTTTCCTGCCCGAACCAGCGAATATCGGCGGATAAGTTGCCGATGATGTACAGGCAGAAGGTGAAAACCGCCGAAAGGATCGGCGTGGAAATACAGGAGAAGAAAAGCGCCAAACCCACCACCAGGGCTAGTTGCAGGAGAATGAAATAGACCGCCTCCAGCACCGCCAGGTCCGCGACGCTCAGACTGCGCTTTTGGTAGAAAAGCGCGGCATAGAAGCCCGCGGTCATGATCGCCGTGTTGACGAGCAGCGTGAGGAGGAGCCCACAGTATTTGCCCACCACGAATTCGGCGCGCCGCACGGGCTTGGAGAGGATACTGTAAATGCTCCGTCGCTCGATCTCCTTCCACACCAGCCCGATGCCGATGAAAATCGCCATCAGTAGCCCGAATACGGAAATCGAACTCAGTCCCAGGTTCACCAGGATGATTTGTTCAATGCCGACGGAGATGCTGCCGAAAAGAATGGCGGCGCCCATGAGGAGCAGCGCGAACACAATCAGGTTGTACAACACCCGTTCGCGCACCGACTCCTTGAAAGTGTGCAGAGCGATGCTGACGACGCGCCTCATTTTTCCCTCCCTTGCAGGTCGGGAGCGTTCGCGGCTTCCCGGCTCGGAGGTAGGTCGGGTGGGGCGCCCATCTGGGCCATGAAGTAGTCTTCCAACGACATCTTCACCGGATTAACCGAGATGATCTTCGCGGTATGGCGGACCACCAGGGCGAGCACCCGGGCGACGTCGGATTCCGCCGGGACCTCGAGGCGTACGCGCTCCCCTGTCCGCACCACCGAGCGCGTGTACAGCCTGAGTTCTTTCAGCAGTTCCTCGCCGGGATTCTCCAGCACAACTTCCGTCGCCGCTACTCCCAGACTGAGAATCTCGCCGAGTTCACCACACCCTTGCAGGCGCCCGCGGTTCAGGATGGCGACCCGATCGCATAGCACCTCAGCGTCGGACAAGATGTGGGTGGAGAAAAAAATCGTCTTGCCTTCCGCTTTCAGTTCCAGGATGAGGTCGCGCACCTCCCGCCGCCCCAGTGGGTCCAGGCCCGACATCGGCTCATCCAAAAACACCAGTTCAGGGTCATTGATAAGGGCCTGGGCGATGCCCACTCTTTGCACCATGCCCTTGGAGAATTTCCGCAGGGGGAGGTCGCGGGAAGCCCCCAGTCCCAAGCGCTCCAGCAGGCGATCTATCCTCCGCTGCCGCTCCGCGGGCCTGAGGCCGAACAGCTCTCCCGCATAGTTCATGAACTCCTGGGCGGTCAGATGATCATAGAAATAGGGGTTCTCAGGAAGATACCCGACTCGGGCATGCATCGCCACGTCGTCGAGCGCTCTGCCCAGGATGCGGGCCGTTCCCGAAGTCGGAAACACCAGACGAAGCAGGATCTTGAGCGTCGTGGTCTTCCCCGCCCCGTTCGGTCCCAGCAGGCCGAAAACCTCCCCCTTTTCCACCCGGAGATTCAAACCATCCAGGGCGCGCCGGGGCCGCTTGCGGAAGAAGCCCACATAGTAGTCTTTCGTCAAGTCGGAGGTTTCGACGGCCAACATGGTTCAGAGATGAATAATCCCACGGAAACGCGGCGCTCGGGT